>PMCR01000151.1 GCA_003155465.1 Myxococcales bacterium
GCATTGGTCCCGGCGATGGTGAGATTGGTTCCCGTGCCGCCCTTCAACTTGGCAATGGCCTACATGTTTCCGGTTTCCAGCCCCGCCCGCCAGCAGCTTCTCATCTTGTACTCCCTGAGCTGGTTGGGAACTCCAGCACGCGCCTGCGTCACGAAACGTCCGCCGCCCTACGGGCTCCAACCCGACTGGATCNNCCCGCCCAGTAGCAGCTCCCCATTCCATAGGCTTTCATCTGGGTCGCAACGCCCTGCATGAAGCCAGCGACGCCGACGTATTCAGTGACGATGGTCCGGCCGTAGTAGGGGCCCAGGTGCGTCTTGAGGGCGGCCGCCGCAGCGTCAGCAGTGGTCCCGGCGCTGTCATAAATGTGAAGAGACAGCAGGCAGTCGGCCAAACGAGTGTCTTTCCCCTGTTGATTCACGTCGTTGTCATTGTAGTTCCCGGCCACCACAACTCGATTGTGGGGAACATTCGGAAACTGGGCCATCCATTGCACGGCGAGCGTAATGAACGCGGCTGGACTGAGCGCCCAGGGCTCATTCATGATGTCGAAATAGACGAGGTCGCTGGATAGATACGCATCAACCACAGCTTTCCACATGGTGTAAAAGACGGTCGTGTTGGCTGGCTTTCCACCGCCGTTGCCCGCCTGGCCCCAGAACGCAACCATGACTTTCATGTTCTTGCTTATCGCCGCATCGATAATGCCTTTGTAGGCGGTCCACCACGTGGGGTTGGTAACAATCGTTGCTTCATTGATCGGAATGCGAATGGCGTTCGCGCCCAGCGCGGTTTGGAATCCCGAGAGAATCGCATTGGCCTTGGCCAGAACGGTGTCATAGGAGTCCGAAGTGGACAGTCCGGTCGGCTTGAGCGGCCCGGATTGGAAGTTGTCGCCCGGGTCGGCCCAGTTGAAGCAATGAAAGCTCGCTGACTCCTCAGCCAAGATGCCGCCGTCGCCGATCGCGATACCGCCGGACGCTGTGGCGCCGCTGGTGTTTCCACCCGTGGGTCTTGATCCACCGGCGTTCCCACCACTGGCCGTGGACCCGCCTGCCCTTCCTCCGGCAGCCGTGGTCCCGCCGCCCCCAGTGGTGCCGCCAACCGCTCCCCCAGCAGCCGTCGCGCCGCCGAAGGGTTCTCCGGACGCGCCGCCCGTTGGCCTTGCGCCACCTGTGGCCATGGATCCCGCCGCGGTGGCCATGGAGCCGCCACTCGTCGCACTGCCTCCTTCTGCGCTCGTGCCGTCGGTTGAGCCAGCGGAAGGTTGGATGCCTCCTCCCGCCGCGACTGTCCCTCCTGTGGTCGCGTTCGTGGGACTGCCGCCTGTAGCGACGGTGCCCCCAGCGCTCGTGGCACCGCCACTTCCTGGCGCTCCCCCGCCTCCCGGGCTGCCACCGTTCTCCGTTCCGGAATCACTGCTTCCAGAGCATGCGCCCATGGCCAAGGCCAGTGAAAGACCCGCCAGTACCTTCATGTGAATCGAATGCTGAAAGAGGGAAGTCATCTCGAAGCCTCCTGTCTTGAAACTGTCATGTACAAAATGTCCTGCTGACAGCAAAACCTTCTCTCGATCGATGGGCGTAACTAGGCACGGGCGCTATGTGAAACCTGCTGCCCTAGCCGCGTGGGGAGCCTGCCGGCTTCGCCGGCAGCACCGCGGGAGGGCATGGGAACCCTTGCAGAGTTCCCATGTCAGAGCAGTAGCGCCTCAGGCAATTTCGGTTCAAACTGCCCGCTCTCTGCTGACAGACGGCGTCAGGCTGGGGCGGGTGGCTGACGAGACGAATCACCTCGCAACCTTTGCGTGCGGCCGCAATGCTGCCCTGTGAACCTCCACGCAATCAGGGTACAAACGGCACGCATGCCACTGTTTCAGAAGCCCGCGTGCACGCCGGCGGAGATCGCGCGCGGACGCCCGCTCGACATCTCGCCCACTGAGGTCGCGTCGCTTGACGAAGACGAGTGGTACCGCCGGGTCTTTCGCGGCGACGAAGTGCCACAGCTCACCTTGCGCGCCGTGGTCATGGGCTCGCTGCTCGGGTTTCTGCTCGCGTTTACCAATCTGTATGTGGGCCTGAAGACCGGCTGGGGCCTGGGTGTGGCGATCACGGCCTGCATCGTTTCCTTCGCCCTGTGGAATGGCTGCTTGAAGGTCGGCCTGGCCCGCACGCCGCTGTCCATCCTCGAGAGCAACTGCCTGCAATCCACGGCTTCGGCCGCAGGGTATTCCACCGGCAGCACCATGGTTTCCGCCACGCCGGCGCTGCTCCTGCTGAGCGTGACGCCGCAGGATCCGTCGGGCCGTCATCTGCCCTGGGCCGTGCTGGCGGGCTGGACCTTCTTCCTGGCCATGCTTGGGGTGGCCCTGGCCGTGCCCATGAAGCGCAACATGATCAACCAGGAACGCCTGCGCTTTCCCTCGGGCATCGCTGCCGCGGTCACGCTACAGTCGCTTTTCAACCACGGCCGCGAGGCAGCGGCCAAGGCCAAGGCGCTGTTCTACGCGGCGCTGGTGGCGAGCGTGCCGCCCATTATCATGGACTTGCCTTTGCGCGCAGGCGAGACGCCCGGTACGCGCAAGGGTCTGGTTCCGGACAGTTCGCCCATCTTCAATTGGTTGCCCACGCGCGGCACAGACCCGAAAACCGGCGCTGGCTTCAGCGCCGCCGACTGGAACATCCTGCTCGAAAACAAGCTGGTCATGATTGCCGCCGGCGCGCTGACCGGGCCCAGAATCTGCCTGTCAATGGTCGCCAGCGGTCTGCTGCTCTGCTATTGGCTCGGCCCATCCGGGCTGACCGCGGGGGCCGTACACAATCCTGCCCATGCCTGGCGCGAGATCGGCGTCTGGGTGGGTGCGCCCATGATGATCGCCGCGGGCTTGCTCAGCTTTGCCTTGCAGGGACGCACGCTGGGCCGCGCCCTGCGCGGCCTGATCACGCGCGGCGGATCCCAAGACCATGCCGCGGTTGAAGTGCCCACATCCTGGTTCGGCGCAGGCACCCTGGTGGCCACAGGGGGCGTGTTAGCCATTGGCCACTTGTACTTTGGCATTCCCTGGCACTTGGGCCTGCTGGCCGTGGCCATGACCTTCTTCCTTTCTCTAGTGGCCTGCCGGGCCACGGGTGAGTCCGACATCACGCCCATCGGCGCTCTCGGCAAGATCACTCAGCTCGTATACGGCGTGCTCATTCCGCAGAACGCGACCGCCAATCTCATGACGGCCGGGATCACGGCCAACGCTGCAGCCTCCAGCGCAGACCTTCTGACCGATCTCAAATCGGGCTACCTGCTCGGCGCCCATCCCCGCCGGCAATTCGTGGCGCAATTCCTCGGCATCTTCGCCGGCACAGTGGCCACCATCCTCGGCTTTCGCCTGCTGGTTCCTGACGCCACGGTCTTGACCGGGACGCCGGGCAGCCCCGCCGCATTCGCAGCCCCCTCAGCCCAGGCCTGGCTGGCCGTAGCCCGGGTCTTTCAAGGGGGGCTACAGAACCTTCACCCGATGGCTCGCACCTGTATCTGGTGGGGCCTTGGCGCCGGTGCCCTGCTGGTCGTGGTCGAGCTTGCCCTGCCCAGGTGTCGCAAGTGGTTGCCATCGCCAACCGGCCTGGGACTGGGTTTCATCCTGCCCTTCTTCAATCCCTTCTCCATGCTCCTCGGCGCACTCGTGGCGTGGCTCTGGTCACGGCACAACTCCGCGCATGCCGACCGCTACGTGGTTCCCGTGGCCTCCGGTATCATCGCCGGCGAATCCATCGTCAGTGTCGCCATTGCGTTGGTGAAGACTCTGCTCTTGCGGCACTAGAATAGCTTGGACCATGGTGATTGACCATGGTACGTTTGGATCGATGGACTCCATGGCCATCTCGAAGTTCAAGGCCACGTGCCTGGCCACCCTGGAACGAGTACGCAAGACCGGACGTCCCTTGCGGGTCACCCGTTTCGGCAAACCCATCGCCGAGATCTGTCCCCCCACACCCACGCCCACCGCGCGCAACTGGCTGGGCTCCCGGCGCCATACCGGAAGGATTTTGGGCGACATCGTCGGTCCCACGGGCGACTTGGTCGACTGGGAAGTGCGCAAGTGAAGATCCTCCTCGACACGCATGTCTGGATCTGGAGCCATCTCGATCCTGACCGCATCGGCAAGCGGCTCGCCCAGCACATCCTGGATCCGGCGAACGAACTCTGGTTGTCGCCCATCACCCTTTGGGAGTTTCTGGTTCTGGTCGGAAAGAAGCGGCTGGCGATCGCCGAAGATCCTGCGGACTGGATCGCCGCTGCCTTGGCTGAAGCGCCCATGCACGAGGCGCCGCTCAATCACGAGGTCGCTCTGACCAGCCGGACCATCAAGGTCGGGCACGAGGATCCAGCCGACCGCTTTCTCGCCGCGACAGCCGCTGTCTACGACTTGGTGCTGGCCACTGCCGACGAGCGCCTGTTGGCTGGCAAGGGCTTCCGTACGCTTGCCAACCGGTAGGACACCTTCACTCGACCGTCTTGCCTAGCCGGGACCAGCGGAAGCCCTCCTTTGCACCGTAGGAAAACAGTACTTGCCGGGCCACGGCCTTCACGTCGGGCATAGGGACCACACCGAACTGGCGCGAATCGACCGAGGTTCCACGGTTGTCGCCCAGGACGAAGACCTGTGCATTTGGCACCACCAGACTGAGCTTGCTGGCGGCGGCGTCCTTCTTCCAGAGAACGGTGTACGCGTCGCGATCCCCGGATTCCCGGAATGCCCAATGATCAGCCAGCAATTGATTGCGCAAGGGATCACCCAGATCCTGCACCTCGGCGCCGCGCAGTTCTCGGCCGTTCACTCGGAGAGACGTGCCGTCAATTTCAATGGCGTCCCCAGGCAAACCGACGATCCGCTTCACGTAGATGAGGGTTCGGTTGTTGGGATAGACGAACAGGGCCACATCTCCGCGCACGAGCGGAAGGCCGCCTGGCCGGTTCACCCGCTTGTCCGCCAAAAAGAGATCCCCGGGCACGATGTTTGGCGACATGCTGGCGGTTGGCGCGCGAAAGGTTTCGAGCAGGTTGTCCCGCACGTAGGCGGTGAACGGCACCAGCACGAAGAGATAGGCGACAAGCGCGGCCAAGGCGTAGACCAGGGGACGCTGCCAGGGGCGAAGTTCACGATCCGCCTGCCGGGCGCAGCGCCAGGCATCGCGCACCGACCAGGCGTAGATCCCTGCGCTGGCCAGCACGCCCAGGCACACAATCAGCGAAAGCCATCGCCCTGGAGCAGCCAAGGCCAACCTGGCGGTCACGACCGGCAAGACGGCGATGCCGAGCAGCACGCCCAGACCGCGCGAAAGCGGCCCGGCGTACACATGCCCGAGGCCCGGCACCAACAATCCGGCGGCCAGGGCCAACACCGGCAAACGACGCGACGTCTTCATGGGGCTCCTCCGAGACTGAGGCTGGGATAGAGCACGCGCAGAACAAAGCGAAACAGATTGAACAGCGAAACCAGTACGCCCACCTGCACCAGGCCCAGTTGCACCCAACGCCGCTCGAACCAGCGCAGAGGTGCGACCTGGGCGGACTCGTCTGCTATGGCAGCCATGACACGAACCGCGAAGCCGTCAGGCACCGTCCCTGTCAGGTCGCCCTGCAGAAGCGCGTCCAGTTGACTCCAGGATTCAACCACGGCACTGCAGGCCACGCAGACCGCAGCGTGCACGTGCTCGTCGGGTCCAAGGCTTTCACCACGCGCGACCATTTCTTGCACCTGATTGCAGTCCATTCAGCTCTCCTTGGCCAAAGCCGCGCGCAACAACTCGCGCGCGCGGGAAACCCGAGATTTCACCGTGCCCACTGCGCAGTCCTCGACCGCTGCGACCTCTTCCAAAGACAAGCCCTCGACCCGTGTGAGCAGCAAGGCCGTGCGCAGAACTTCGGGCAATCGACCCAGGGCTTCACGCAGCCGCTGCTGTCTTTCGCTCGCAACCGCCTGCTGCAGGGGATCGGGCGCCGCATCCGCCAACCCCGGCAGTGATTCCAGCTCCCGTTCTTCGTGCCGGCGGTGCGCCCGCGCCGCCTCGTTGGCTGCCAAATTGCGCACCATCGTGAACAGCCAGGTGGAGAACTTGGCCCGACTGGGGTCGAAATCAGCCAGATGCCTGAAGGCGCGCAGAAATGCCTCTTGCGCAAGATCCTCTGCGGTCTGGCCGGAAAATCCCAGCACGCCGAGAAAGCGGAACACGCTCCGCTGATGACGCAATATCAGCAGGCGAAAGGCGTCCTTCTGCCCGGCGAGCGTCTGGCGTATGAGGAAGGAGTCCTCCATCGGCGTCCTTCTACTTATACCGACGCCCGCCCGGAAGGTTCCCTGCCGGCTTGCTGCTAGCCGATAGCCTTGAGCAACACCGTCTTGAGCTTCTCGGGGACGGAGCGCCTGGGATCGCTCAGGTAGATCTCAATGTGTCCATGGCAGGCCCGCAGGCTTTCGCGGTCCAGGAGTTCTTGCATGGCCGCGAAGCTACGCGGTTCATCTGCGTAGGGCCCGACGTGCAGAATGCGGCCGCACCGCACAGCCGGGATCGTCTCCAGGAAGACTTGCCTCGCCTCGTGGCTACCCTCCAGCTTGCCGCCCTTCTTCGCCACCACCGTGGCGGCGATCCGCTTCACCTCCTCCGGGCTCACGTCAGGCGGAACGGCGATGCGCAAGCGCCAGGTCCAGCGCTCGGGCGGCGGCATGGCCTTGGGATCGGTCCACCCAGCGGCGGACCACTGCCCTTCCAGGGCCGCCACCTTGAAGGGCGTTCCCTTGCCCGAATCCTTGCGCGCAAACTTGATTCCGTAGGCGATTCCATAGAGGGCGGCCAAGGAACGCGTGAAAGCATCGCTGGACGGAGGGCCGCTGCCATCGATGGCGAGGGCCATGCGCTCGGGCAATTCAACGATGTCTGGCTTCTGCGCAGCTTTGACAAGAATGGCCGGCGCCGACCAATCGGGCTTGGTTCGCGCCGCGACTTTCGACGACATGGCCGAAGGATACCCCAGTCCGTGACCGGAATGCTTCCGTCCTACCTCGGTCCGGCGCCGCTTTCGATCGCGGCTTGTAGGCCGCCGGTGTCGTCCAACGCGTACGTGTAGACCGAGGCCGGATCGAACACGCTGCTGGCTCTCAAGTCAGCCGGCGCGTCTCCCAATGTGCCGGTGTACACATTGCCAGTGGACCGAATGGCGCTGGTGGAATCCGAGTAGCCGGTCGTATCAATGGGCGTCTTGACCCCGACGAACACATTGTTCTCGGTGCGCAGGTTGGCGCCCACGCCCACGCCGATACAGTAGTCGTCGCCCTTTGATGTGTAGAGGTTGTTGAACAGGTGCACGCGCCCAAAGCGCACCCGCGGCTGGCGTTCCATGACGAAGTCCGCCCACCAGTTGTGGTGCCAGGTGATGGTCAGATGCCCGGTATCCTCGCTGGCATTGCTGTCGGAGTGTCCCACGAGATTGCTGTAGCGATGGCCATTGGCGCCGGTTGAGTCGGAGCCAATATTGTCCGTGCGTGCGGACGAATAGTGGAACTTGGTCCACGAAATCGTGATGAAGTCGTCGGCATGGGTGATATCGAGATTGCCGTCGGTGCCATCCGAAATGTCGTCGTGATCGAGCCATATGTGATCGGACTGACCCTGGATCGAGATGGCATCATCGCCTGAGGAACAGCCCGTGGCAGGATCATAGCCTGGGTCAAGCGAGCAGTCGCCGACCGCGTAGCCGACGATCTTGATGTTGCGAAGGATGACGTTGGACGACTTGCTCATCCCAATATGTCCGTGGATCTCGGCCCCGCAAAGACCCACAATCGTCTTGTTCGAACCGATGGCCACAGCTCCCGGCGCCAGCACGCCCTTGACGTAAATCACGGCCGCCGTCGTGCCCTTGACCGCACTCTGCAGGGCCGCAAGGGTGGTCACTGTGGTCGGCGTGGCGTTGCCGCCCCCTGTGGTGGAGCCAGACGCCGTGGCCCAGCCAATCAGCGGACTGGGAGCGGGCGGCGTGGTGCAATTGCCGCTGGTTGTGCCACCCGCGCCGCCGGTTGAGGCGGCGTCGCGGCTGCCACTTTCACCGGCGACCCCGGCGTCTCTCGCCCCTCCAGCGCCGCCCCCGCCGCTGCCTGCGGTTCCGCCGACGCTCCCGCCAAGGCCGCTGCTCCCACTGCCGCCGCTGCCGGCCGTTCCGCCACCTCCGCGTCCACCCATCGTTCCGCCGCTGCGGCTGCTCGCCCCGCCGCTGCTGCCGATCGTTCCTCCATTCACTGGAATCCCGCCGCTGCTGCCCGTCGTCCCGCCGCTTGCCAGGGTCCCGCCGCGACCGCCGCTGGCACCAGTGTCCCCAGCCAAAGTCCCGCCACTGCCCGTCGTTCCGCCACTTCCCTCCGTGTTTCCGCCGGCCCTGGCCCCGGCCATACCGCCGCCGCCTGCAGAGGTTCCGCCCAGCGCTGCGGCGTCGCGCGAGCCCCCAGATCCGACCACGCTGGCGCCGGTACCGGTGGCACCACCAGAACCAGCCTCGCCGTCCGGAATGCCGATTGCCGTCGAGCCGGCGCCGCTGCACGCGGCTGCAAACAGAACGGGGAATACTGCCCTGCGAGGGAACGAACGCGTTATGGCCTTCACGTTGAGTCTAAGTATAGCCTTTGGGGGCGGCCTGCAGGTCGCCGCTGCCAAACAATTTGTCGTCGCAGGGCTGATCGTGCGGCCGTCATTCGGCCTATGATGGCGGCGTGACCTCGGGCGCCACGCTCCGCTCACGCCTGCTGATCTTCGGCGGGCTCTACTTCGCCCAGGGTGTGCCCTGGGGCTTCTTCACCGTGGCCATCGCGCTGCGACTCACCTCCCTGGGTCTGTCGCCCGCGGCGCTCGGCGATCTAATGTTCGTGGCCTGGCTGCCCTGGACGGGCAAGCCCCTGCTCGGCCTGCTGATGGACCGGATTTCCTTTGGTCGCCTGGGCCGCCGGCGTCCCTTCATTCTGCTGTCCGAGGCCGGCATGGCGCTCAGTTTGCTGGCCATGGCATTCGCCAACCCGATCAGCGACCGGCCGTTGTTCTCGGCCTTGCTCTTTCTACACAACCTGCTGGCCGCGGCCCAGGATGTGGGAACCGATGCCTTGGCCATCGATCTTCTGGCCGCGAACGAGCGCGGGCGCGCCAACGGCATCATGTCTGCCAGCAAATTCGCCGGCATGGTGCTGGGCGGCCAGGGGCTGCTCTGGGTCGCGAGCGTGGCAAGCTGGCCGGCTGCCTTCGGCTTGGCCATCGCGCTGCTCCTGCTGCCATCCACCCTGGTGCTCGGCGTGCGCGAGTCGCTTTCGCCTGCGCAGCGCCCACGCCTGCTCGGCCTGGCCCTGCGCGCCTTCTCGAGCCGCACCGTACTGCTGGCTGCCGGCTTCGCTTTGGTGGTCGACCTGGCCGCCAGCCTGACCTTTCCTCTCACCTACCCGCTCCTTCGCAATCAACTCGGCTTCTCCGAACAGCAGGTGGCGTCGCTGGCCACTGTCGGCGGAATCGTGGGCGCACTGGGCTCCCTTCTGGGCGGAGTGCTGGGCGACCGACTCGGCTGTCGCCGCACACTGCTGGGCGCCGGCCTGGGCATGGCCGGCATCACCATCGCGTTTTGCGCTTGCAGAGGGCTTTGGGGCCACTTCCCATTTCAGCTCGCCTTCACGGTTGCGGCAGGGTTGGCATCCGGATTGGTCAACGCCACGACGCTGGCGCTGTTCATGGATCTCACCGACCCGCGCCTTGGCGCCACGCAATTCCAGATCTACATGGCGCTCCTCAACATCAAAGACGCGTGGGGGCAGAAGCTGGGAGGACGCCTGGCCGAACGCATGTCGGCGCCCGCCCTGTTCGGCGTGAGCGCGATTGTCGAACTGCTGCCTCTCGCGATGCTGCCCTGGCTCGACCCCCGCCGAGCCCAGGCAGACTTCGCCCGCAACCCGACGCCGGCCGCGACAGACGCAGGCAATCGCTCAACGATTCGGTGAACCAGACGTTGCCGTCGGGCCCAGCCGCAATCCAGCCTGAACCACCGTCGGGATTTGGCAGCAGGAATTCGGTCATCACCCCTGCGGTCGTGATTCGGACGATGGTGTTGTTGAACCACTACCCTGAATCCATCCAGCGCCTCGGCCGTGATGCCCGGCCCATCTCGCATTCCAGTCCGTGAAGCGCTATCGGTTGCGGTGGCCCGCGCGCAACGTGAACCTTCGCGCCCACCTCGGTCGGCCGGGAAGTGCGTGAACACGCGCACGAAACGCCGCAAAACGCGCTGTATTCATCGCCGGCCCAATGAACGAAATGGAACGCAAGATGCGTTCGAGGGTGTCGCCGTCCACCGACGTCTCGTCGCAAAATTGGCGTTCCCGCGCGAATCGGATGCCGGTGATCGCCGAAACTTGGATGATGTTCTGGGCGAGACTGCGTGGTCGTCGTGGAACCGCCTCTTCGATGATCTCCACGAGGCTTTGCATGAACGGCGTCTTCCCGAACTCACAGGCCACGACGGCCAGCGCCCCCTTTGGAGCGAGCACGCGTGCGATCTCCCCGGCGACAAGCTCGGCGTCCAAGAAATGCAGCGCGTCCACCACGACCGCGAGATCCAAGCTGGCATCCTCGAGAGGCAACGACTCGGCCGTCGCGTGGATGGCGCGGACCACCAGCCGACGTTCACGCGCCTCCGCGCGCAGCCGCTCCAGCATCGCTTGCGCCGGCTCGATGGCGATGACATCGAACCCCAACTGGGCCAGCGGCAACGCGACATGTCCGATCCCCGCGCCCAGATCTCCCACGCGCCGGCCGTGGGTAGTGGCCAGCTCCGCGAGCGCATCGATCAGCCCATGCGGGTACGCGGGCCGCGCATCGTAGACGTCGGCCATGCGGTTGAAGACCCATCGCGTGGGGTCATCCAGGCCGACCTTTCTACGACCGAGGCTCATGACGGCCGTGGTACCACGGCTTGCTTGAGAATCCCAGAGTGGCCCGATGACTTCTCCTGTCGGGTTGAACAGGCCGCCCCGGGCCGCATACCTCACTCAAGGGTCTCAGTGAGCCTGCAGCTTTGACTGGATTACGTATTGCGAGATCGGGACATTGATCTCCACGACTCCTTGTGCCACCAACCGGGCCATCTGATAGGCGCCTTCCGCGTTGAAGTGAAGCGGGTCTGTCCCGTTCAATATGATGGTCGAGGTGACTTTGGCCTCGCCGATGCTTGTGTAATAGGCGAGGCCCTTGGACTGCAGGTCAATGACCAGGGTATTGGTTTCCGCGCCCACTGCTTTGATGGCCGTGCAATATTCAGGGAAGCCGTTCCCGAAAACACCGCCGCTGTATTGATGGCGCGGCGTCGGCGTGATCAAAACTGGAATAGCATTCTTGCTGCGGGCGCCATCGATATACTGCTTCAAGTAGGTTCTGAACGTGGTGGCGGGGTCGGTGGCGCGATCCGGGCCGGCCACGGATCGGTCATTGATTCCCCACTGGGCAAAGAGGTAGTCGCCGGGTTTGAGCAAGCCTACGATTTCAGCCAGGTGCCCTTGATCAGCAAACGACTTGGAGCTTTCGCCACCAATCGCCTTGTTCACAACAATCACGCCATTCGGGTCGAAGAATTCCTGCAGCCGCTGCCCCCAGCCCTGTTGGTTGTTTGTGCTGGGAGCGTAGGTTGAAACGGTCGAATCCCCCGCCAGATACACGGTAGGTGTTCCCGCTGACACGGGGTAGGTGCCCGAGCTTGCTCCGCTGGAGCCGCCCGCGATGACCGCACCGCCGGAGCCCCTGCCGCCAGCACCACCGGGGCTGCCGCCGGTTGAAGTCTTGCCACCGGGGGCCGCACCGCCAGTGGAAACTCCGCCGATGGTGCCGCCCGTGACTCCCCCGCCAGCCACGCTGCCACCTGTCTTGCTGCCGCCCGCGCCGGTGCCGCCAGTCGCGCCTTCGCCGCCAGCAGCCCCGTCGCTCGTGCTGCCACCCGTGATACGGCCGCCGGTGGCGGGCTGGCCGGCCGCGCTGGTCGCCGCGCCGCCGGTAGCCAATCCACCTTGAGAAACCGAGCTGGCTTGCGACAGCCCACCAGATGCAGGCGTGCCGCCGCTGGGCAGGGCGCCTCCTGAGCTGGTCGGACTCGTGGTAGCGCCACCTGCGCTCGCGCCGCCAGTAGCAGCGACCTCACCGCCGGTGCTTCCTCCAGAGGCAGCACCGGGCTGGGAGCTGTCGGAGCTGCAACCCAGCAGTGAAAAAGCAGAGAGAGCGAAGACGCCCGCAAAGACTTCGGCGAAACAGGGTTTCATGGTGGACATACTCCTACGCGACGCCGCATCATGGTTCAGAAATCTATTCTGCAGCGAGGCAGTGCCGTTGAGGAGCCGTGCGGTTCAGGAAATTTGATGGCGCGCAGGGCCGTCGACCGCCACCCGCCTGACTAGCGCGATTGTGGTGCCCGTGATTGTCTTACCTACGATTCGGTCCGCGAATTCGGCGCTCGCAGTTCGCCGCGCTAGTAGTTGTAGAGTTCCGCTCTTGGAGCTGACCCTATCCAGTGGACGTATTCCATCAGATGCAGCGTTCACACAGCTATCGAAGGACAAGCCGCCGCTGAAATGTCGAAGCTTCCTTGGGTGAACAACACGACAGTTCTGTCGCAAAGACGGGGCGCGGGGAGTGGTGCCGGTGCGGCGCAGGGCTTCGCTGGGGATTCCGAGGTGGTCCAGGATCTTGCGTATGGCGTCTCGGCTCCCTGATCGCCGACCTTCCTGGTTCTACTTCTTGTCCCCCGCCGGCCCGCACGCCTTCAATTCAACCGTGCGGCTCCCGGGCGGGCCGTAGCGTTTGGCGACACCCAGCTCAGGCCACAGTGGGCTCTTGCGCAGGATCGCCAGCACCGGCGCCTCCAGGTTGTCGGCGTCGGTCCCGTAGATCCCGACATCGGGGCGCTGGTCGAAGGCACATTCCTCGCCCAGATGCACGCGCGGATTTCCCGCCAGCACGGCGCCTGCCAGTTGCGTCTTCAGCCCGGCAAGAGCCAGTTCTTGACTGTCAGCTGCCGCGCGCTCAGTGGGCATGCGGCAGGTCCGGATGACAACGGCTTGATCGGAAAAACGACCTTCAAACGAGCTGGGCGCTTCCCAGGGCTCAGGCTGCGCCGGCGCTTTCGGCGGCCGCTGGAACCACTTGGGCGGCACGTCCAGGATCACTGCCCCGCGCCCCACCAGCCCCAACGCCAGCCGGCCGTCGGGCGCCTCAGCCATGGCCACCACGTCGGCCTCCGCCAAGGCCGGCACAGCAGGGTGAAGTGGCCGAGCCACGCTTTCGCTTTCCAGCAGCCACAGCCCACGACCTGCCAGCCACACTCGCTTGTCTTGATCCCGCATGATGAGGCCCACCTCGTTGTCGAGGCCGCTGGGGGCAAGCGCCTGGCAGTTCCCCCAGCGCAGGTCGTACAGACACAGCCCGTGGTTGGTGGCGAGAAGAAGCCGGCCCTTGCTCCACGCCAGCGCGTCGCGGATCTGCACGCGCACGCCATCAATGGTGACCGGCACGTCGTCGATGAGCGGAATGCCCCCGGCCTCGTTGAGATCAAGCCGGGCCATCGCCCAAGCAAATGCAGCAAACGGCAAGCCGATCCAGGGCGGACCTATGCCCGCCACAAAACGCAGCGGCTCGCCCACCGCTGACTTGACCGACAGAACTCGCTGCCCCCCGTGCGTGTCGAGCGCGCTCTCCCCGCCCGCCAAAGCGCCGTGGGAGGAAGAGGGCATGCTCATCACCATGCGCCACTTGCCGGCCGAGAAGTTCCACAGCCCCTGATTGTCGACGTTCCACAGTTGCTTATCAGGCGTGGCAAAGGTGTCGTCGGGCTCAAGCGCAATGTCTTCCTGACTGGCAACCTTGAAGCTGCCATCCTTCCACTGCCCGGTGACAAAGGTGTCCTTCAGGCCATGCATATGGCCGTTGTAGTAGCGGCGCGACCCGGCCTTGGCCACGATGATGTTGGTCTTGTCGTCGACAGGAATGCTCACCAGGGCCGCCCACACCCGCTCCTCGCCTTCGTTCCGTCCCACGCCCATCAGGACGCGCGGCGGTGCCACAGTTTCGGGCACCGAGCGCCAGGTCCCGCGCGAATAGAGCAAGGGGCCGCCTGTGCCGTAGAAGGCCAGGCCGTCGCCCATGCGCACGATCTCCGTGGGGAGCGAAACGGAATCCTGTCCGTCCAGCAGGTGCCGCTGCGTGCTGTCGGCGGTGATGTCGAGAAAACCGCCGCTCCCCAGGGTCAGGATGACCCGGTCGCCATCGCGATGGGCCCGGCCCACCGCGCGCAGGTCTGCCCGGACGCCCTGCTGGACCTTGAAGCCCACCGACCCCATGGGTTTCCATCCCTTCACCTTGTTGTCGACGTCCACCACGTCATTCGCTGACACCACGATGGCGCCCGGCCGGCCGGGCGCGGCCAGGATATGCGCGATAGGCGTATTGGGCGCCCCCGACGGGATCTTCGCGCGATCAGCGCTCGCGGACCAGAGCGTGATCGCTTTCCCGCCAGCATCGACCCGGACGATGAAACTGGCACGGCCCTCTGGCCGGGCGCTGCCGCCGAAGGCCCAGATTTGCCCGTCGGCAAGCTCGCTGATGCCCTGAATCCCGTTCCACCCATCCTTGGCCGGGATATCCTTCATGGTACCCGCGTCGAGATCGATGACCTGCAGCTTCGCGCCGCGGTCGTCGCCATCGCTGCCCACCCAAAGCCGGTCCTTGCTGTCGAGGAAGAAAGTCGTCGGCGCGTCGAGCGGGTATTCGCGCCCGTTGCCCAGGTCCTTGAGCTGAAAGGCAAATCCCCTGCCCTCGCTTGACCCGTAGGAAACACGGCGCGGATTGCTGGTGGCAACCAGCACTCCAGTCTTTCGGCGGCCAATCCACTCCGGTCGCCCGGTAACCTCACCGACCTGAGTCAGAGAAAGATCGGTCAGATTGACCCGCACGATCGCCCCGTTGGACAGGGCTGCATGGATGCTCTCTTCGTCGCCGGGGCCGATGCAGACGAAGCTCCGTCGCGCCTGCCGTTCGCCGAGCAGGCTGAAGTTTCCACGATCGAACACCAGCAGATTTCCGGCGCGGCCCAGGGCCAAGAGTCGCTCACCCACTAGCAGGCTGTCGCGCAGGGAGTTCCGATCCGCGTGGTACTCGATATCGAGAGTGTTGGTCGCCGACTTGCGTGCGCCGGCACGCGCACCCGAGCCTGCCCCAGCGGCCTCCTGCCGCCTGGACTCGACGGAACGGAAGACCAGCAGAAACGCGCCGCCGGCCAGCAGCAGCGCACCCGCACCCACTACCAGCGCCATGCGGGATCGCGATCGGAGCGGGCCGGAGGACCGTCCCGAATCGGGAGAATCCGCCGGGCCGCTGGCGTTCGGGGCCGGCGGCGTCGGCGACTGAGCGGCCGCTGGTGCCCCGCGGTCCCCGGCCGGGGCCGCCACCGGCGCCGCTGGCTTCCTGGTCGTGCCCGGAGACGGAGTCCCGACGCTGGAACGAGGGACGTTCGCGGGCTGCGCGGGTCTTGCCGGGGCTGCAGGAGTGGCAAAGAAGGCAGCCCCGGCCCGCTTCACCTGGCCAGCCGAACTCGGTGGCGCAGGCGTGCCGGGACGGGACGCGAGCGTGCTTCGCGCAGGTTCGCCGCCTGACGGCTGCTGCCGAACCGCCGATGAAGGAGGCTGGAAGCCGCCCGCACGGGGGCTGGGATCTCCCCCAGAAGTCGGCGGCTTGCGCGATGCGGGGACGACGGGGTTGGCAACCGCCACGCTTACGCCCGACGCTGGTGGCGTTCCTGTCGGCGCCGAGCCGGCACCGCCCCCCGGTCCCGCGAAGTCGGCAGGCTCAGGCAGCTTCAAAGCGGCGGCAAGGGCGCGCACCGCAGCCGACACCGCTGGACTGGAACGTGGGGCTGCTGACTGCGCCAAGCTGGACGCGCCTGCGGGCTGCGAGGACTTGCCGGCCGAGGCCGCAGTCGGGGAGGGAACCGCTCCGGGAAGACCGGCCCGTGTGCCCGGTGAAGGCGTCCGGGCGGGCGGTGAGCCCGGGGTGGGCGCACTCGATCCGGCTCGGCCGCCTCCCTGAGGTGGCTTCGGGGGAGGTCCGGGTGACATTCGGCTGAAGATCAGGATACACGACGATCCCGGCCTGCGGTACGCACACTCTTCTTCGCGACCCTCCCCGCCCTTGCGCTACCTGCCCGCCAGAAAACGCACCTCGACCGCGGGCGGGTCCACGAAGTCGTTCCACAGACGATCGAACAGTTTGCTGTCCGGCTTGCCGTCGAGCACGACGAACCGATACTTCAGGCTGAGCGGCCGCCCGGAGCTCAGCGGAATGGGGCCATTCCTGGTGGGGGCAAAGCCGACGACCGGCGCTTCCTGATCGACGAAAACCGCCTCGGGCTCCCTGGTGTTTTGCGGGTGAGCCAGGATGGCCACGCCGGCCAGCTTGCCGCCGCTCTTGCCGCCCAGATAGCACCAATGCGCCGGCGCGCCCTGGGCCTTGCCCCGGTCTTGGCCCTGAGAGGTCAGGAAGATAGACTTGCCGCCTCCTTGCCAATCGCGGCTACCGCGCATGGTGATCCCCCCAAACTGATTCTGACCCAGGGTGATCTGACCGTTCAGGACTTCCTGGCGTGACTCCAAGTCCACTACGAAATAGGGCGCCCGCCGCGAATCGCGAAATGCGGTTACCGACCAGCCTTCGCGCAAGGCGGTGGAGCCAATCCGGCCGTCCATGTCGGTGAAGAACTGATGCGAGCCGAACCCGCCCAGAAGCGGGCCAACCCAAAGGGGAGCGACCGATTCCACGGCGACGCGGCCTTTCTGCAGGCTGGTGTCCCAGAAGTCCGGATGGCTGTTTCCAAATTCCACTTTCTGCCAGCCGGACCAGATGCCGTGCTGATAGGGTTTGTCCTTGGGATAGTCATCCGTGACCACCACACCCGCCGGCGAATAGAGAGGATGAATATACCCATTGCGCGCGTACACCGGCGCGACCTCCTTGCGCACCTGCGAACGCTGGGTCTGGTAGGTGAGGATCGGCAGGCCGTCAACCGTCAGCTTGACGCCTTCAGGAACCCGCACCGCCAGCACGCCGCCCTTCCCGGATGCGGCCCCCCCTTCTTCCGCCAGGTAGATTGCCTGCGAACCCGCCTTCATGGCTTTGACCCGAAAGGCCACCTGCCCGTCCGCCCGCATCTGCGAAGGCACGCGCCCGCCGCCCGGCTCGCGCACCAGCACGGACTTGGCCGGTGGTATTCCCGGCAGAATGGTGCTCACTATGACGTCCTCACGCGCAAGCGAACCAGCCTTGACCGTGAGCTCCCAACGACGATGCGAATCCTCCGCAGCAGCCTCAGCGGGCGGTGTGGGCGGTGCAGGAGGCGTGGGCGTAGGCGAATCCTTCTTTGCGGCCGGCGGACTGGGGGGCCGCGACGGCTTGGCTCGGCGGCAGGCCGAGGCGCCCAGTGCGGCACATAGACATGACAGGAAAAGAGTCGAGCGGAACATGTCCATGAAACTAGCTCAAAGCGCGCGCGTCGGGAAGAGGAGGCTAGCTACGGCTTGTCGGGTAAT
>PMCR01000284.1 GCA_003155465.1 Myxococcales bacterium
CCGATTACCTTCTCTGCCATGGGCTTCTGCTTGAGGCGGGGTTGGCCTCAAGAGCAACGGTATCATGGCGGGCCCGTGGCCGCCACAGACCCTGCGGGGGCCACCGTCACCATCCCTGTCACCGACACCACACCCCGCCACTCCGAATTCTAGGAGGCCTATTTCTCTTCGACGGAGAATCTATGTACTGTGCGACTCCGGTAGGTTTCGCCCGGNNCAGCCGCCGCCGTAGAACTGGATCCCCGGTTCGGTGGTGAGGATCTCCATCATCCGGCCGCTTCTGGGTCCGACGAGTGAAGCGGCCAGCAACAAGCCTTCCCGGTTTCTGCTGATGACCCAGTTGTGGTCGAAGCCGTGACCGAAGACGATCTGTGGATCCCTGCACGCGACGTCCGCGCCGACAGGCTTGGGCCGGGTGAAATCCATGGGTGTGCCCTTGACCGCACGCACCTCCCCGGTCGGAATCAGGCCGTTGTCAACCGGCGTGAAGTAGTCTGCGTTGATGGTCAGCAGATGACCGAGCGTGTCTCCGTCGGCTCCGTCGAGGTTGAAGTAGNNTGATGGGTGAGGTTGACCACCGTGGGCTTGTCCGTGAAGGCCAAGTAGTCGACGATGAACTCGTCTTGATCGGACAGGGTGTAGGTCGCGGTGACCGAGAGCGCAGCCGGATAGCCCTCCTCGCCATCCTTGCTCAAGTACTGCAACTGCAACCCCACGCCATTGTCAGCAGGCACCGGCTTGGCCGACCAGACCACCTTGTCGAACCCCACCCTGCCTCCGTGCAGGTGGTTCTTGCCATCGTTCTGCGTCAGCGCATAGGTCTGGCCATCGAGCTTGAACTCGCCCCTGGCGATCCGGTTGCCGTAGCGTCCCACCAGGCAGCCGAAGTATGGGCTCTTGGCGAGGTATCCGGCCAAGCTGTCGTAACCGAGTACGATGTCGCCCAGCCTGCCCTCGCGATCAGGAACCAGCAGCGACACCACGATTCCGCCGTAGTTGGTGATCGTCGCGCCGAGGCCGTGGCTGTTGGTCAGGCGGTAGATGTCCACCGGCGTCCCGTCCGGCGCGGTGCCGAACGGCACGCTGTCAATCTTCGGCTTGCTGCCCGCGCGTGCGGGATCTTCGGCTTTCATGCTGGTCCCTTTGTCGACAACTCGTAGCTGAGTGCTTCAAACGAGGAGAGCCTGGATCCGGTTAGAATAGGGAACCAGGATCCAGGCTCTCGTATTTTCAAATGCCTTCCAAGACAAGCTTGGACGGCACCTGCTACTTCGTCGCGGTGATTGCAGAAGCGTAGCTGACGCTGGCGGTGGAAGTGGCCGCCGCGCAGAACATCTTTACCAACTGCCCACTGGCGGCGGTTACTGCGCAGTCATCATCAGTGGTGCATTGGCCTGTGATATCGGCGCAGAAGCCGTCAACACCGCAGACGAAATTCTTGAACTTGGTGCCCGCCACGCCAGAAGGACCGCAATCTTGGTCGATGGCGCATGGCTTCTTGCAGGTGTGCGTGGTCTTTGCGCAGACCGCAGTGACGTCGCCCAGCCTCTGGGCGCAGGCCAGGTCGGTCGTGCACTCGCCCGCGAAGGTGCAGACGAACTTGGTCGTGTCGCAGGTGTAGTTCTGCGCGCAATCGAGATTGACGTTGCACTTGCGATAGCAGGCCCCCTGGTCGACGGCGCAGACACATTCACCCGAGACGCACTTTTCGGCCGGTATGTCGGCGATGTTTGCGCCGATGCAGTCATCGTTGGTCTTGCAACCCAGCCTCGCGCTCATGGAGCAAGTGTTCGTGGCGGCGTTGCAAGTCGAAATGGTGGGGGCGCCGGTACGGGTCTGCACCGGGCAGCCCTTGATCTTCTCGCCGCTGCCCGTGCAGTTCTTGACGTACGCGCAGCTGCCAGTCGCCACGTCGCATTTCCAGGGGATGCTGGTGGCGCAGTCGCAGTAGGTCTTGTAAAGGAAGCATTCTTTGGAAAGGGCGACGGGAGTGGCGCCTTCCGCTTCGCAACCCGACGGATCCGCTTGATTCAGAATCTTCCGCAGATCCGCGCACGAATTGTAGTTCACGGCGCCACCGTCGCCCGTGGTTCCCACCTCACCGATGGGAAGTTCACAACAATCGATGTCGACTTTGCACTCAGCCGAACAGATCTTGCCACTTTGGACGATGCCGTATTTCGCAAGATCGCACACGCCGATGCTTTGGTTGGTCGGATTGGGGATGCAGACCAGGCCCGGGCTGCAGTCGTCGTTCGCCGTGCAGGTTTCGCCGCGAATGCCAGGCGAGGTGTTGGTGGTTGGAACGCTGGCGTCGACGGGAGGGGAAACGGCGGCATCCACGGAGGGCGCGGACGTCATGCAGGTCTGGTTGATGCACAGAAGGCCGGTTTCGCAGTCCGCCCGCTTGGTGCAGGATTCGCCCGCCTTGCTGAGCACCGGACCGGTCGCGGGGGGAGTGACGGTTCCTCCATCATCTGTCTCTGCAGCCGGTTCAGGCACAGAACAGATGCCATTGTAGCAAGCGAGGGATTTGGCACAGTCGTTGTGACTGGTGCAAGTTTCACCCAGCTCGCCGCGATTGATGCTTTCCTTGCCGCAAGCAGCGACGGCGACACAGAGCCCGAGAGACACGAGTAGCTTCTGCATGTAGATCCCCTCTTCGGTTGGGTTGGTTACCCCACCGGAATCCCCGGCAGGTCACCGCGATTACTAGAAGCAAGGTGACCGCGCGTCAACTCGAAAATAATCGGAGAGGTGCCCGGCGCAGGTGCGGAGCAGATAGCGATACGCAGCAACCCGCCAGCGCGTCGCGCTGTCTCGTCGAGGTTGGGTGGCACCCCCATTCCTTGGTTGGCCGCTGCGAACCGAGCGTGGTCAAGTCCCCTCGGTTGCGGCCACAAGGCGGCCCTGCGTGCGCTTAACACTTGGCGACGGGCTGCGGCCAAGTACAATCCGCCCGTGCCTCACCGATCAGCTTTCAAAGTCGGCCTCGTGCAGATGGCCATGTCGCTTGAGCCAGAGGCGAATCTCAGCCTGGCCTGCGCAAGAATCCGAGATGCGGCCGCGAAGGGCGCCCAGGTGGTGTGCCTGCCCGAGCTTTTCCGTTCGCCTTACTTCTGCCAAACCGAGGATGCGGCCAACTTCGCCCTGGCCGAAAGGATCCCCGGGCCCAGCACCGAAGCCATCGGTGCGGTGGCCCGCCAGGCCGGCGTAATCGTCATTGCGTCGCTGTTCGAACGGCGCGCGCCAGGACTGTACCACAATGCCGCGGTGGTGATCGGCGCCAACGGCGCGGTCGTGGGCATGTACCGCAAGATGCACATTCCCGACGACCCCGGCTATTACGAGAAGTTCTACTTCACTCCCGGCGATCTCGGCTTCTGCACGTGCGACACTTTTCTCGGACGGCTGGGCATCCTCATCTGCTGGGACCAGTGGTATCCGGAAGCCGCGCGCCTGGTTGCCATGGCCGGCGCAGACATCATTATCTATCCCACGGCAATCGGGTGGCACCCCCAGGAGAAGGCGCAGAACGGTGCGGCCCAGCGGGATGCCTGGCTTACCGTCCAGCGCGGGCACGCCATCGCCAACGGCCTCTATGTCGCCGCGGCCAACCGGGTCGGTCATGAAACGCCGGCAGGCCCGCCTGGCCTGGAATTCTGGGGCACCAGCTTCGTCGCTGACCCATTCGGCGTGGTGGTGGCCGAAGCGTCCGTGGATCGCGAGGAAACCCTGATTGCCAGCGTCGATCCGGCCCGCATCGAGGAAGTGCGCCAGAGCTGGCCATTCCTGCGCGACCGCCGTATCGACGCCTACGCCGGCATCGAGCGGCGCTTCCTCGACCCAAGCCAGCGGTAGCGGCGGCGGGCCTTTCGCCCTGGCGTGCTGGACGATGCTGAATTCCCCGCTAGCTTTCGTGCTTGGTGGCCTTCAGCCTGCGCCACAGGGTGGTCGGGCTGATACCAAGCACGGCGGCGGCACGTGTGCGGTTGCCATCTGATTCGGCCAGCACGGCGCGGATGTGTTCCCTCTCGACTTGACCCAGCGAGAGCGATCCCCGGGCTTGCCCGGGACGCGCCCCGGTACCGAGCACGACGTTGGACGGCAGAAGCTCGGGCGTGATGGAGCCGCTGCGCGAAAGCACGGCGGCGTGCTCGATGGCGTTCTCCAACTCGCGCACATTGCCGGGCCAGGCATAGGCTGAAAGCGGGTCGATGGCGGTGGCAGCCAGGCGCAGGTTGGGCATCCTCAGCTTCGCCCGCAGCCGCTCCACGAAGAAACGCGCCAGCGGCAGGATGTCTTCTTTCCGCTCGCGCAAGGGCGGGATCGCGATCTCGATGACCCGCAACCGATAGTACAGGTCCTCGCGGAACGCGCCTTGGCGCATGGCCTCGGCCAAGTCGCGGTTGGTGGCGGCCAGGATGCGCACGTCGATCTTGCGCGTCCGGCTCTCACCCACGCGCCGGATTTCGCGTTCCTGCAGCACGCGCAGCAACTTGACCTGCAAGCCGTGCGAGATCTCGCCGATCTCATCGAGGAAAAGCGTTCCGCCTGCGGCCCCTTCGAAAAGCCCCGCGTGGTCGGAGGTGGCGCCGGTGAACGCGCCCGCCTTGTGGCCGAACAGTTCCGAATCAAGCAGGGTTTCCGGCAACGCCCCACAGTTGATGCCCAGAAAGGGCCCCCGGCTGCGCGCCGAGCGGGCGTGAACCAAGCGCGCCACGACTTCTTTGCCGACGCCGCTTTCGCCGGTAATGAGCACCGAGGAATCGAACGGGGCGATGCGCGTGGCCAGCTCCAGCACCGCGGCGAAAGCCTTGCTCCGTACTTCGACCAGCGGGGGCCGTTCGAGCTCGGTCAGCCGCTCGGTGCTGCGCCGCAATTCGCGCGTCACCCGGCGCAACTCCTCGGTCAGGCTTTGGATCTTGCCCTTAATGTCGGTGGCCTGAAAGAAGGGCAGGTGCGGGTTGATCGCGGCGCCCCACGACGCGCGGTCCTTGCCCACTGCCGTGCACACGCGCTCGCCCATCGCGCGGCAGCGCTGCTCGACGAAGTACACGTCGTGACCGAGAGCGAACGACATGAAGCCGCTGGCGTAGCCGGCCAACATCCAACACGACGGGTGCGACGCGTGACCAAAGACCGCCACGTGCTCCTCGGCCTCGGCCGAGCCGTGCCAGGCCACATCCATCTCGAATCGGCCGGCGCCCTGGTCCACCTCCAGGTTCTTGGTCACCCAGCGCGCCACACCCTGCAGGGCGTGCAGGCGTGGCCCGGCCTTGGCCAGATCGACCACAGTTTGCCACTTGAACACCCGGCGCATGGCGGCGGCATCGGCCTGACCCCAGAAGTAGGCGAAGCGGGTCAAGATGCGCCGGGTCTGCTCGGGCCCGACCATTTCGAACAGATCCTTGCGAAACTGGGCGAAGGCGTCCGTGCTGTGCAGGACTAGGCGGCGGCCCTGGAAGTCGATGGCGCCATCGCGGAATTCCAACAGCTCGTCCAGCTTCAGGTCTTCGACTCGCATGATGCATCCAGTATTTCATTCTGAAACACTCATTTTGCAAGTTGAAATGCTGGCCGGGCAGGCAAGCGAGAGAAACGCGGGTTGGCGCCCCGGGCACGACGCTTGCTTGCTTGTCTGGTTGAACATCAACGAAGAGCGACGAATCGATCAAAGGAGACGCACCATGTACGATCTGTTGAGAGGCAAGTTGGAAGGTCTGCAGGGCGAGCTGATGTCGTTTGCGCAGGCCCTGTTGCGCACGCGCAGCCTGACCCGGGACGAGTCGAGTGCCGCGGCGCTGGTGGAAAAGCAACTTCGCGCGCTCGATCTGGACACGGTCACCACGGACCACTTCGGCAACGTGGTGGGCGTGCTGCACGGGGTGGAAGACGGCCCCAATCTGCTTCTTGCCAGTCACATGGACACGGTCGAGCCCGCGGACGAGGCAGGATGGCCGGGTTCACCCTGGAGTGGCCGCATTGAAGACGGCAAGCTGCACGGCCTGGGCGCGGCCGACTGCAAGGGCGGACTGGCGGCACAGGTCTTTGCCGCCGGTTTGCTCAAGCGCAGCCTTCTGCCCTTGCGCGGAAACCTGATTGTGGCCGCCACCGTGTCTGAAGAAAACGGCATCTCCATGGGCATGCGCGGTTTGATTGAATTCACGCTGAAGGAAATGGGGCTGCGCCCCGAATACGCCATCTTGGGCGAGCCGACCGACCTGGGCCTGTACTACGGCCACGACGGCCGCGTCGAGATGGACATCCGCCTGCGCAGCAACAACCCGTTTCACGTGGCGGACGCGGCGGATCTGGTGGCCAACGGCATGGGTGACACAGATCCGGCGATCGCGGTGCAAGCCATGTTGATGGGCAAGCCACAGTTTGAGGACAGCCACGGGATCCGTTGCGCCACCATCGCCTTGGAGCGCCGCCTGGGCCCCGACGAAGCCGTCGCCGGCACGGTGGGCCGCATGCGCCGTGAGGCGGAGCGACTGGCACAGTTGGCCGGCGCGGTCGAGGTCGAGGTGGCCGTGCGCGAGAGTTCAGAGACCTTGGCCACGGGCCTGGTCATGAAGGTCAAGCGGGTCACCCACGCCTGGAGCACCGACCCCTTCAGCCCCTTGCTCTCGCGTGCTCGCCAGTCGCTGGCTGCCGCCGGCTGCGCCGTTCGGCCGGGCAAGTGGAAGCTGTCGCGCCTGGGCATGGGCACATCCGGCAGTGTGCTCTGCAATGAGTTCCGCATCCCGACTATCGGCTACGGCCCAGGTCGCGAAGAAGAGGCACACAGCCAGGGCGAGGCAGTGGAAGTCGCCAAGATCGTGGAGTGCACGTATGGAACCGCAGCCATGGCACACGGATTGGTCGGCATCCCGGTGTTTGGCTGGATCCCAGATGAGATCTGACCCAGAGGGCAGGGCAATACCATGCGCATCATCGTATTCAACTGTGGAAGTTCGTCGCTGAAATACCGGCTGATCGAGATGCCGGGCGAGAAAGAGCTGGCGGGAGGGGAAGCCGAGCGGGTGGGCCCGAAAACCGCCGAGCCGGCTCGCATCCACCACCAGGTGGCCGGCAAGAAGGAAACCATAGTGGTCGACATGCCTGACCACGCCACCGCCTTCGCGCAAGTCATGCGGCTACTCGAACGCGATCCTGACTTGGTGCCCGACGCCATCGGGCATCGCATGGCGCATGGCGGGCCCAACTTCAAACAGCATGTGATCCTCGACGAGGCGGTCATGGCCGAGCTGGAGCGCATCCAGGAACTGGCCCCCATTCACAACCCGCCCGCAGTGCGCCTGGTGGCCGCGTGTCGGCAGCTGTATCCCAACCTGCCGGAGACGGTGGTGTTCGATACGGTCTTTCACGCCACCATCCCCGAGGCGGCGCGCGCCTACGCGCTGCCGGCCGCCCTGGTGGCCAAGCATGGTTTCCGCAAGTACGGCTTCCACGGCACCAGTCACCAATACGTGGCGCAGGAGGCGGCCAAGCTGCTGGGCGTGCCGTTCGAGAGCCTGAACGCCGTGAGCTGCCATCTGGGCAGCGGTGGTGCCAGCCTGTGCGCCATCGTGCAGGGCCGTTCCATCGACAACACCATGGGGTACTCGCCGCTGCAGGGGCTGATGATGAGCACCCGCTCGGGCGATCTGGATCCCGCGGTGGCGCTCACCCTGCTGGTGCGCGAGGCTGGCAACGGCGCTGCGGTAGAAGGCTTGCTCAATCGAAAGAGCGGCGTGCTGGGCCTGTCGGGCATGTCGGCGGACATCCGCGACGTGGTGGCGCGCGCGGCCGATGGCCGGGCCGCGGACATCGACCAACTGACGGTGGCGGCGCAGGTCTACCTGTGGCGAATCCGCAAGTACCTAGGCGCGTACCTGACCCTGGTGGGCCGCGCCCACTGCGTGATCTTCACCGACACCATCGGCGAAAAGGTGCCGCATGTGCGCTGGGCGGTGACTGCGGGCTTGCAGTGCTTCGGCCTGGACATCGATCCCGAAAAGAACGAGGCCGCGCGAGCCTTGCCCGCCGATCTATCGACGCCATCAAGTCGTGTGCGCGTCCTGGCCATCGCCACAAACGAGGAGATGGCCATTGCTCGTTTCAGCTACGGCCTCCTGTCACACGCCGGCACGCAGGCGGAAAGGGTTGCGCAGTGAACACACTGGTTCTGATTCCCGGTCACAAGAGCCTGCGCTACGCGGGATTTGTGGCGGGCCGCGAGACCTGCACTGGCACCATTCGCGGTTTTCGCTGGCAGGGGGCGCGTGGCGCTCTCGACGAGGTTCGCGCGATTGTGCAGGCCGTAGGCCTGCTCGACGATGCCACCAGCGTGGTCGTGCACGGACTCTTCGGCGGCGAAGAATTTCCAGGCCCGGCCCCGGTTGATGATGACGCCTTCCTCCGCCTGGACCGCATGGCGCGCCAGTCACCCTTGCACGTGGCCGGAATGATCGAGACTGCGCACGCGGTGAAAGAGGTATTTCCCGGGTCGCCGGCCCGTCTCGCCTTCGAGACTTCGTTCTTCGTCGATCTGCCGCTGCGCGAGCGTACCTACGCGATGTCACCCGAACTGTCGCAAAAACTGGCGCTCCGGCGTTGGGGATACCACGGCCTTTTTCACCAGGCCGCTTCCGGGGAAGCCGGCCGCCGCCTGCGCAAGCGTGGGTTCGACCACCCGCCGCGCATCCTTTCCATCTGCCTAGATGCGCGGCCCGAGATCGCCGCAGTGCTGGGTCGCCGGCCCATCACCGTCACCAGCGGCGCCACGCCGCTGGAAGGCCTGCCGGGCGAGACCAACAGTGGCGAGATTGATCCCGCCGTGGCGCTGGCTCTCGCCGGTGAGGCCGGTCTTGGGCCTGAAGGCGCCAATGCGCTCTTGGTTGGCGAAAGCGGGCTATCGGGTCTGGTGGGCCACCGGGTGCGACTGGACCACGTGCTCACCAGTGCGCGCAACGACTGTGTACGAGCGCGCGACGTGCTGCTGTATCGCATGCTGTTGTCGTCAGGTGCGGCCGCAGCAGCCTTGGGCGGGCTGGACGCGGTCGTGTTTTCAGGCCGATACGCTTCGTGTTCTGCCGTGGTCGCGCAGCACGTGTTGCCGTACTTGGATCGCGCAGGCGTCCTTGGCCCGCACGCCGCCGAGTGGATGATCTTCGCCAAGCCGCTGGAAGAAATCCTGGCCGAAACAGCGACGGTGGCTGGAGCTTGGCAGTCAGCGGCCTAAGGAGTTGGTGCTTTTCGAGCATTTCCAGCGTCGGGTTCACGGAGGCGCGAATGGCGGCGCCGAGCTGTCTATTCCTATCCCCCGCGGAAGCGGGAGAGGGGACCGGATCGGTTGGCGGCCCCGAGCATCCCGTCGTCAGAGCTCGAAAAACACCAACTTCCTAGTGAGGCGGGCCAACGTACTTGATATCGGGCGCCGTGGGCGTGGTCATGCCCGTGCCCATATAGAAATCCGGATGCGAGGAGCCAAAGTTGCGCTGAGCCGACTGTCCCACATTGAGCCGATACAAGGGGTTGTGCATCAGCGTGTAGATCCGACTGCCTGCCGGGATTGTCGTCATATAGACACGAACTTCGTTCGGGAGGCCAATGACCAATTCCTCGCGCCAGTCACCCAGGATGTCCGCGATCGTGAGCGTGTTTCTGGTTCCCGAACCGGTCTTCATCAGCTCGGTAAGGCTGCAGTTCGCGCCATTCCACCGGTTGATGTGAACCCCATCATTGCCCGAAAATTCGTCGGTTATTGAACGAGTCATACCGGCTTCCCACCATATGGGGGCCCAATGGTCCCCCTTGGACGGACTGGTTCCGTTGCAGATGACACTGCCATCGTAGTTCAAGAGGTCATCGTTGATCTGTCCCGCCCAGCATTGGGCGCCCTTTTGTCGCGCATCAATGTGTGAGACGTAACCCCTGCTGGCGTCGCCAGCAATGGTCTTTCCCCAAAGCACGGCTCCGGTCGCAGCATCGAGCATAGCCACACCGTTGGCGGAAGGAGCCTCCAGTACTCGAAATATCTGAAGACCTTTCCTGGAAGGATCGAAGACACCGACGTGGACATAGTCGCCATGTCCTTTCGTCAGCTTCTGGTCCCACAGGGTCTTGCCCGTCCGATCCAACGCCAGAGGACCTTTCAGGATCTCATCATAGCCATCGCTATTGGCATCCCCCATGCGGAAGCACTGGGCAGAAGAATTCCACTCCCCTGACTGTCCCTTGCCGCCATTGTCCCAAGCCCACAACTTGGACAAGGCGCCGCCCTGGTAGTCCCACGCCTGTACGACTTGATAGGCATAAACTCCGCGCGACATCATGATGCTGGGATGCGCCCCGTCGAGGTACGCAATTCCCATCTGGTTGCGGCAACTCCGATTGCCAGTGCTATCGCCCCAGTCGCTGACGTTACCACGCGCAATCCAGTTCGTCCGGGTCAACTCCTTGCCGTCTGTGCCTCGAAAGACCGACATGAATTCGGGACCGGTGAGCACCCGACCATCCGAGTTCCGATAGTCGGTCTTGCCGTCGCTATCAGTGTCGCCAATGGTCACACCGGTGCCGTCCTTTGTGCCTTCACCGGTCTTGGTGATCACTTCCGCCTTGCCATCGCCATCGACGTCGTAGACCAGCACGGGCGTGAAGTCGCTGCCTGGTTCGAGATTCCATCCCAGATCGACCCGCCAAAGGAAAGTGCCATTCAGTTTGTAGGCGTCAACAAATACGGTCGCAGTAGCTTTGGTATGGACTCCGGGGTCTGTAAGCGCCGATTGGCTCCACTTAACGATAACTTCATACTGCCCGTCCCCGTCCACATCGCCGACATTCGCTTGTGCGTAGTCGAGGCCGCCGTCGCGTAGAGGGATGGACAGGTACTGCTGCGCGGGAGCGTTGGCAGGCAATGTATACGCGGCGCTGGCCGTTTGCTCTGCGCCGGCAACTACGGGCACGACATGGTAGGCGTTGGACTTGGTGAGGTCAGCACCTGAATCAACGTAGTCGGTCGTGGCTGTTATGGGCGAGGGGTTCAGTTTGACGGCAGCAGCGTCCCCGGTCGAACGGTACACGTCGAAGGCAATGCTGCCTGGGTCGAGCCCGAACATTCGCCACCCGACGTAGACTTTTCCGCCGCCCTGGTTTATGGCGATCACGCCACGGTCAAGACTCTCCATCTCACGTTTGCCAGAAGCGGGCGTGCCCCCCATTGTCCCGCCTGTGGGCGCGCCGCCAGTGTTGGTCAGGCCGCCTGTGGCCGCGCCGCCCGTGCGCAGCGCGCCGCCAGTGCTGGTCAAACCGCCAGTGGCCGCGCCGCCAGTGCTGGTCAAACCGCCAGTGGCCGCGCCGCCAGTGCTGGTCAAACCGCCTGTGGCCGCGCCGCCAGTGCTGGTCAAACCGCCTGTGGCCGCGCCGCCCGTGCGCGTTGCGCCGCCGGCGCTGGTCGCGCCGCCCATGCGCGTCGTGCCGCCAGTGCTGGTTGCGCCGCCAGCGGTGGTCGTGCCGGTCGTGTCGGGGGTGGCGGCC
>PMCR01000121.1 GCA_003155465.1 Myxococcales bacterium
GCGACGGTCAGATCGATGAGGGTTGCCTCCAGACGCAGTGCAAGGTTGGTAACACCTGCGCGACCTACGTGATCGGAGACTGCAAGTGTGGCGACGTTTCCACGTGCGCGCAGACCGCTGAGGGTGATCCCCAGTGCATGACGTCCTTCTATTGCGCGGGCCATCCGACCTGCACCACGTCGGCCGACTGCCCGACTGGCGCTCGCTGCCTCGTCAACACCTGCTGTGGCGCGGGCGTATGCGCTTCGCCGCCCGATTTCTGCCCGACGCCGATGATGACTCAGGGGACGCGGAGCAGTCCCGCCGAGGGACCGACCTCGCTGCGGAGGTAGCCGAAAGAAAATAGCCACGCCACCACTGTGGCGGGGTCTGAAGACGGCCGGCGGGAAGACATTGCGCTTCCCCCGGCCGTTTCTCTTTCGTCCCCGCCAGTCTACGGCGCGAGGTGCAGGGCTAGAGGATCCGCGAAATCTTGGAGGGTACTACCTCCGGCACCCATGGGTGCCAGCCACATCTCCTGACCGGCAACTTCCCCAACCCGATGACCGTGCCCGCCCCGGCTTGATTGGGGGCAACTGTCTTTGCTGCGTAAAGTCAGCCAGGGTCAGGCCGCGAAAGCGCAGTGCCAGATTTCGCTTGACAGCGACCTGGGAAACGTGCGATGCGGCAATAGCCGGTAGTACATGTGTGTGCCGGTGCGACAAGAAGTCGGGGGCGAAAGGTTCCAGATCGGCCCCGCGACACTGACGGAAAAAGGGGGAACATCATGCACCTGAGAAAGCTAGGAAGATTGGCAAAGACATCGGTATTGGTCGCAGGTGCCCTGGGCGTCATGTCCATGGCTGGTTGCGGAAAGGCTGCCGACGGGGACAAGGCCTCGAGCAGCACGACATCCGCGCTCTCCGCTCGGGCACAGCTGCCCGGTGGCGATGATGTAGGGAGCATCCTATTCACGGTCCAGCCGGTTGACTGCACCTCGGGAGCTCCCACCGGCCCCGCCATTGTGCAGAACGTCCCCCTCGAGGATCAGCTGATCCCGGGCAACACGGGCCTGGCCAACAGCCCGCTCGACAAAGACTCGGCCCACTCCTTCGCGGACTTCTTCAAGGTCGTTCCGGCCGGCTGCTACAATGTCACCACCGCGCCGCTGCAGGCCGATGGAAGCCCCTCCAAGATCTGCGCCAGCGCCTTCAAGAACGGCGTCGTTGTGGTCAAGGGCCAGACCACCGAGATTTTCCTTCTCAATCAGTGCGCCGGGACCGATCCGGGCGCCATAGACGTGATCTCGGCGCTGAACCACGCGCCCATACTGGATGACGTGAAGTTCATCGACTCCAAGTTCGCCTGCGGCCAGCCCGCCCAGGTCTGCCTCGCCGGCCACGATGTCGACAGTGATCCGTTGCAGTTCACCCTCACCGCCCAGGGCTGCGATGTCACCCCGGCTGGCGATCCGCAGGGCTCGCCGGCGACCGGGGAGAGCCAGTGCTTCAGCATCAATTGCCACTCGGTCGGCGCGCACAGCCTGGTGGCTACCGTGTACGACCTGATCTGGCGCAACGGACAGCTCATCCGCATCGAAGATTGGCTGGCGCAAGAGGGCTATCCCAACCCGTCGCACGGCCAGCTTGAGTTCCACATCTACGTCGACGGCGTGAAGTACTACCCGGACAAGGACGGCGACGGCCACGGCGATCCCGCCGGCCCGGTCCAGATCGTCTGCCCGGGCGCCCAGCCGCCGGCCGGCTACGTCGCCAGCAACGACGACTGCAATGACAACGATGCGACCGCATACCCGGGCCACGCCGAGGTCTGCCGCGACGGCGTTGACAACAACTGCGACGGTCAGGTCGACGAGGGTTGCACCAATCCGGATCCGGAGTGCGCCGGTCAGACCTGCGGGACCTTTACCACCTGCAACCCCGGCGGAAGCTGTGGTTTTAACGGCGTGTGCGGCTCGACGGCGAGCGGTGGCGGTCTTTGTATTGATGGAAGCACTCTCTGCGCGGGACTCGCCGACTGTGCGGGCGGCGCTTGCGCCGGGGGCTCTATCTGTTTCGTGAATTCGTGCTGCGGCCGTCCGGTCTGCGTGCCCCCGTCCCAGTTCTGCAGCAACACGGAGTCTCCGTCGGCGCCTCCGCTCTCGTCGCCGGCTAACGGTCCGACCATCGCTGGCGGCAACTAGGGTACGGCGGACGTCGGTATCCCGCCTCTTGGGGACACGGGCTTGGTCCCGCCCCCGGCGCGATACTGACACCCGGAAAGCCATGGCGGCAAACGCCATGGCGACGCCCGCCCGAACGCGGGCATGAAACGGCCGGTGGGAAGACATCGCTTCTCCCCCGGCCGTTTTCCTTTCGCCCCCGCCAGTCTACGGCGCGAGGTGCAGGGTCAGAGGATCCGCGAAATCTCGGCCGGGCTCACCGCGACTGCTGCTGCAACGCCACCCTGCTCCTACGAGAGTCGCTCTGGTTTCTCTAACTCTGGGAAGCGAAACACGACGAGCACCCAGCCCAGGGCCTTGACTATCAAGCGCATGGGGAACTTTCCTTTGTCATCGCCTGCTCATGACAGACGACCGGGCAGCATTGCGGCAGGGTGTATCTCCAACCGAACTTCTGGAATTGGCCGAGATGTGCGTCGCCATTTCCGCTTCCACACTTGCCACCAAGGATCGGGAGGCGAAAAGCGAACTTCTTACGGCTGCCGCCAACCTGCGCATCCGTTGCGCCGTGCGGTTCACCTGGCACGCCACGCCCTCCGGTAGTGGCAACGAGAGCAGCAGCTCCTTGCGAAAGCGCGGATGGTGGCCGCCTTCCTGGCCGGCGGCCAGACTCGTCTGCACGCGCTCGGACAACAGGAAAGGAACCAAACCCGCAGCGTCGAACCCGGCCCGCCCGCGCAGGACGAAAAACTCGGTGCTGGCCAGCACCGAGTTCCCGCCTGGGCACAGCCGAAAGAGCGCCTCATCAACCAGCGCTACTTGGCGGAGGTAGGGCCGCAAGCGCGAGATGATGACGTCACCGGCCTGCACCCGACGCTTCGCGCTTCCCACGCTCGCCGGCGGCACCGGATCGTGTCGAAATACCACGAAGCCCTCGTAGGCGTGGGTGGTATCGAGAACCAGAACCGCGCCCTGCAGGTTGCGCGACTTTGCGGAGACGTTCTCGCATACGCTGTCCACGGCGTCGGACAAGCAGCGTCGCGCGACGAGATCGACGCGCCGACGGGGATCGAAGCGTTCCGGCGCCAGCACCAGGCCATCGCCCAGATCCGCCACACGGCGTAGAACCGGAATGCCCATGGGCTAGACTCCCCCTTGCAGAAGCTCGAAACGGCGCCGGACCAGCGGCGTGGCCTGCGCGAGGTCATGGTCAATCGTCTCTCCATCCGGGGCGTACGCGAGTCGCCCGCGATGGTCTTTGCCATCGCGTTCGCTGATGAAGAACAGGATCTCTTCGTCGCGAAAGTGGCGGGTGGGCTTCTTCCGCTTGCAGCCGATGACCACGCAGGCCTTCTGGCTGGTGTGGGGCAAGAAGGTGTTTCTGCCCAGGCCGAGCACGGCCACCACGGCAACCCGCTCAAGCAACCAGGCCCGCAGATACGCCCATTGCTCGGCGCCAACCTTGTTTTGAGGAAGCACGATGGCCAGGCGTCCTTGCGGCCTAAGAAGCTGCACGCAACGCTCAAGGAACAGGACATCGCGCTCGACGCGATGGCCGCGCGCAAGCTCATACGCATCGGCGTACTCGGAGCCCACATCCCCGGCAAAGGGCGGGTTGGTCAGCACGACGTCGAAGCCACGAAACCTTGGCTCTTGCGCGCGCATGAGGTCTTCCAGGACCGGACCGGACCGGAGTCGCCGCTCCGGGCGCCGCAGGCTGTCGACCCGCATAACCCGCTCGCTTGCCTGACCGCTGGCGCCCAACATCACCCGGGCAACCCGCAGAGCGCGAGCATCCTGGTCGAATCCCCACGCCGAGCATTGGGGGGCTTGCAGAAGGGCGTGGTGAAGGAAGCCGCCCGAGCCGCAGGCTGGATCAACCACGCGCTCGCCGGCTGTGGGCCTGACCATGGCGACCACCTGTGCGATCACATGCCTGGGGGTGAAGTACTGGCCCTTCTGTCCCTTGGCTGCCTTGGTGACCATGAACTCGAAAATGGCGTCAAGCCCGACCAGGTCATCCGTCAGCAGACGTACGCGATTCAGCACGGAGGCACAGCGCTGAAGTTCAGGCCCACTCAGGCGAGTCGTGGTCCCAGGCTCAAGAATCCCGCGCCATCGAACCCCGGCGGCCCGCAACAGCCGGTTGACTTCGCCCTCGGCCTCATCATCGCGGCACCGCGCGAGAAAGGCTATCTTTGCTGCGTCCGTCTCGTGCATCAGCTTCGCCACCAGAAGCTTCAGCGCCTCCTCGAAAGGGTCTTCACCACTGTGGGCACAGATGATCTCATCGAGGCGAAGCGCCGCAGATTCCCAGTCGCTGTGACGAACCCTATGGCGTCTGGTCATGGGGCAACCGCGACCCCGCCGACAAGGAGATCCAGAAGAACCGTGGCATGCGGGTCAGCTACTACCTGACAACCCGAGCCGAGTCCACCAATCCCATGGCCGAGGCGCCACAGGCGCTGCCCGACGGTGTCCGTCGCTGCGATGCGGTCTGCTGACGCACGTGTAGGACAAAGTCTGACACTTCGTCGCGGTGCTGGCGTACAACGCTTTCAGCATTTCGTCCGACTGCTTCCGGGGCGTGCGGCACGTACGCTGTCAGACGTGGAAACCAGAAGGCCGAGACCAAGTTGGCCGCAAACAGCCTGCCCGGCGTCCCTCCATCCCTCCCCAATAACCCTGACCCCAAACGACGCCTGGCAGGCTGCGCGCGGCCTTCGTCCCGACCACCTCCGACGCCCCGTGCGGAAGGCCTTTGATGGCTTCCCGCACGGCGGCTAGGGGCGTTCCGCTCTCGCTCCCGTCTCCGATCTCAACAAACCGGCTCTCTCTCAACCTCACGTGGTTAAGGGACCGGGGACGGGCGGGCGAGCGGAACGCCACTGCCTTTTTGCTTGTGCCGCCGCCAGAGCGCAAAGGCCAGGCCGGTGACCGCGAGCACCCAGACACCGAACAGCACGGCCGAGGTGTACGGGAAGGCCAGCTGGACCGACGAGTTGGGCGTGAGCCGGGTGGGCAGCGCGTGGCGATGGTCCAGCGCAAGCAGGTCCATGAGGATGGCTACCGTCGCATGCACGAGAAATCCTGCCCAGATGCTGCGGGTCTTCATCGACAGCGAGCCCAGCACCACACCGGCCACGAGAGCCCCACACGCCTCAAGGTACGGCTTGGGGAAGTGAATCATGACGTAGGGGCCGACCATGAAGAAGATGGCGTTGCTGCCCAGACCGCGCGAGCCCCGGACCCAGAAGCCGCGAAAGAATACTTCCAGGGTGAAGAACTGGCCCACGTAGACTGCCTCCCAAACCGCGAGATCGAGCCAGGAGCGACTGGCCAAGTGGTACATGGGGTAGTAGGTCCCGAAGTCGCCTAGGTGAGCGACCAGCGCCAGGGTGGGAATCACCACCGCCAGGCAGAGCAGGTAGATCCACGCGTGTTCCATGAAGCCGCGCACACGCAGGCCGAGATCGAGAGGATTCTCCTTGAACACCAAGGGCCAGACCGCCAGCGGTAGCAGGTAGAACAGGTAGCGCGACAGACCCCAGTAGATGCGCCAGTAGAGATCCTCGTACAGCCAGACCTGCAGGGTTTCGGGATGAGCCGCCTCGTACCATTTCAGGACCGGCACGATGTGGGCGTCGAAGAACTCCAGGCTGCCGAAGTAGTTGATGAGGATGAGGCAGAACGCGGCCAGCACCAGGGTCGCGGGCGTGCGCGGGTCAAGGCGCCCGTCCCGATCCTGGCGATGGGCCCGCGCCGCAGCGTCGAGGGCCGACCAGGTGTCGCGGAAGAACCAGACGATGACAGGAGCAAGGCCGGCCAGCAGGACAACCGAAATAGCAAACTGGCCAAGCGGGCTGTTGAGGATGTTCATCCGTGCTGGATCTGGTTATCCCGGATTTTCCGGGTTCCCACAACAGACGACAATATGGGAACCCTGAAAGGGTTCC
>PMCR01000165.1 GCA_003155465.1 Myxococcales bacterium
TCGGCCAGCTCCACCGGCTTGACCAGATAGTCCGCGGCGCCGCTGCGGATGGCGTCCACTGCGCCGGCGATCTCGCCATTGGCGGTGACGATCACCACCGGTACCCCGGGCAGGCCGGTGCGCAGTTCGTCCAGGTAGGCCAGACCGTCACCGTCGGGTAGGCGCCGGTCCAGGATGACCAGGCCGGGCGCCTCGCGCGCCGCCTCCTTGCGCGCCTCGTGCAGCGAGCGCGCCAGCGTGACTGCGAAGCCTTCGCGCCGCAGGGCCGTGGCAGCCATGGCCCCGAAGGACCGATCGTCGTCGACTAGAAGGATGGTCACGCTCACGTCCGCACTCCGGAAGGCAGTTCGATAATGAAGCGAAGTCCACTGCTGCCGCGCTCGAAGCGTAGCACGCCGCCCTGGTCCTCCACCGCTCGACGGGCCATGGACAGGCCCAGGCCGATGCCCTTGGACTTGGAGGTAGCGAAGGGTTCGAAGAGCCTGGCCTCGGCCTCGGGCGCTGGCCTGCCGGCGTTGTCCTCGACCGTGATGACGGCCGTCCGGTCGAGCATCGCCAGCTTGACGGTCACGCGCGGATCAGCCGCGCGACCCATGTCACGCGCCGCCGCCGCGGCCTCCATTGCGTTGCGGACCAGATTGTCCACCGCAGTGGCCAGCAGCAGGGGATCGCAGGCGGCCTCCGCGGCCGCATCCAGCTCGCTGGACACCGTGACGTCGGCGGCCTCAGGCAGTGTGGCCTTGAGACCGTCCACGGTTTCGGTCAGAAGCGGCGCCAGGCGGGTGACTGCCAGCTGCGGGGATGCGGGCTTGGCAAACTGGAGCAGCGAGGTGCCCAGGTGGCGCAGACGATCAACCTGGCCCCGCAGCACCGAGGCCGGCGCCGCAGCCTCGCCGGAGCCGCCCAGCAAGGTCAGCGCCGCATTGATGGAATTGAGCGAGTTCTTGATCTCGTGCGCGATGAGCGACGAGGCGCGGCCCAGATCGGCCAGCCGCTCCTGCCGGCGCGCCTGTGCTTCCAGCAGCAAGAAGCGACGGTAGACCAGGCGGACGAACACCGTCAGCATGAGCACCGCCCCCAGTTGCACGGCACTTATCAGCACGAACTGCAGAATGAAGCGCGAGCGGATGGGTGCCAGCAACGGATCTTCACTGGCCAGCAGCATGAGTTGAAGGCCGGTTGCGCCCAGCGGAGCGGAGGCGACGAAGCGGCCCCGATCCAATGCCAGCTCGCCGGCCTGGCCGCCGGCGCTCAGGGCGCGCAGGCGCGTAGAAAGCTGTGGGATTCCCAGCCAAGGCGTGGCATCGCCGAATGCCACGACCTGATCGCGCTGATCGAAAAGCGCGAGGCTGGCGTCGCCCAGCGACTCGACCCGGGGAAGAGCACTCTGAAACGCACCCACCACGCCCACGATGGCGCCGGTCAGCTTTCGATCCCGAATGATGGGTACGGAAATGACCAGCAATTCCTCGTGCTCAAGCTTCAGAAGACCGTAGGCGGGAGTGCTGGTCTTGAGCAGCTCCTGAAACCAGGCCTCATGCAGCGCGGAGAGCCCCAGGTCACGCAGTGGCGAAGGCTGGCTGCCCACCACGCGGCCGGAGCTGTCGACAAAAGCTACGCCACGGACGAACAGGGAGGAGCTACGGTGGCTGACCTCAAGCAAAGCCTGCTCGGGCGCCAGCCGCTCGTCGGCCAAGTCCACCTCTGGCCGCTCGGCAAGACGCACAAGCTCTGCCTCTAGGATGGAAAGGTGATGCGCCAGGGCATCCGCGTACAGGTGCGCATCGCGCAGCACGCGCTGATGTGCCTGTTCGCGCACCTCGGCCACGTCGCTGCGATAGGAAAGCAGCGGCCCGACGATGGCGGTGAGCGCAGCTGCGGCGAAGATGATGATCATCTGCGGCGCAAGCTGTCGTTCGACGCGCGCCAGGGGACGATGGGAATTGGTGGGCGGCATGGGATCGTGAGCTAGGTGGATCTCATAGGGTCCTGCGAGGATCCAGCCAGCGTCGCGGCTTGGCTACTGCTCGGCACACTCTAGGAGGAGCCCTGCCGGGTTGCCACACGCGAAGCTGCCGCACTTGCCGGCACAGCTCCAGCCACTGCTCGGGTAGCCACCGGTGCCGGTATCGGTCGACGCCGTCGATGTCCAGTCACGGCACGTGTCCTTGTCAGCGGTTCCCTGGTAGGAGATGCCAGTCCAGGTGAGTGAATTGACGAAGTTGCCATCACCGTCCTGGGTGGCTCCGCTCTCAATGCTGGCGGGCGCGGTACTGGTGTTCAGCGCCTGAATGACTTCAGCGCCCGTGCCGACCCTGACGCCATCGGGCCGCACGTAGATAGTCGCTTCGCCCAGGACATCGGTGAGAGCGCGGGCCGAAGCGACGAGGACTGCCTTGGCCGCTGTCACCGAAGCGGGCGCGTCGGCAAGACACTTGGCGTCTGCCGCACTGAGGCCCGCACCTGGTACCCAGGCCGACTTGGTTGCGTAGAGCTTCTTGCCCGCTACGGGCGTCACGGTGACCCGGGTATTCGCGCCCTTCATCACGCAGAGCATGCGGAAGGCCATGCCGCAAGGCGCGACCCCAGCATTGTTGTAGGGCCACCCCGGGCCGCTCGCATGAGTGTGGCCATGCACGGCCATGAGGGTCGAGTCAGTCCAATCCTTGCAGTTTGCCCCAGCGGACGCCCCGCCGTTTCCGTTCATTCCGGAGAGTGTATGGTCGATGACCCGCCGACCGTTCTCGTCGTATGCAGCTGGGTATAAGACCGCACCACTGGAAAGGGCCGCCGCCATGTCGTCGATCCAGGGCAGCAGGTCAGCCCGCACCCATCCGCGGGTTGAGCCGAGTAGCGTCACCGGAGCGTAGTTGGTCGCAGCCAGCCACGCGATGTACGCATCATTCGTGGCGTTGTTGATGCCTGCCTCTGCCGCGAGGCTGTTGCATCGCGATTGATATGCTAGCGCACTCCCTAGATCTCCGGGGAATGTACCTGAGGTGACAAAGACGAGATTCGCCGGCAGGGTGTCGAACCGGGCCGTGGTCGAGGTGGCCCCGCTGATCGTTAGGTAGCAGACGCGGCGTGGCCCGTTGGCAGCACAAGCGCCGGTCCACCCCGACAGCACTGACGAAACCGTTGCCCCGCTGTTGGTCGGCTTGGCGGTCACAGTAATGCTCGCGCCGGTAGCAAAGGTCGCCGTGCAGGTCGTGGGTGCCGTGCAGGTCGTGTTGCCCGGCTGAATGATCACGGTGCCGGCGCCGGCGCCAGCGAACGACAGGGTCAGGGTGTACTGCCCAGTGTCCGTGCTGCCCGCATCCGGAGGAATAGGAACGGGCAAGTCAAATGAGCCGTCGAGCGCCTGGGGCACGTCCGTCGTGACCCCCACGGCGGCCCCATCGGGTGCCAGAGCGTCCTTGTCTGGCGGCCCACTGTCAAGCAAGGGGCTGTTGCCTGCATCGGGTGGAATACCAACGGCCCGATCGAAGGAGCCATCGAGCGCCTGGGGCGCCTCCCCGGTGGTGTCCACTGCAGCCCCATCGGGTGCCACGCCAGCGTCGTCCGGCGAGCCACTGTCAACCGAAGAGTCAATGCTTGCATCCGGCAAAGTGAGCGGTTCCTTGGGATCGAAAACCGGCAAGCTGCCGGACGCCACCGCAGCCGGTTTGCAGGCTCCGGAAACACAGGTATTTCCAGGGTCGCACGGGACTCCGATGCACGCCCCGTCAAGGTGAAGCGTCAGCAACCGGCGTTCCCCAGGCAGGAAGGAAAGCGTCGCCGTCTGTGCGACGACGGGAACATCGTCCAGATACCCTGTGGCGGTGATGTCGAATTCCACGCCCCGGTTGTCGGACGGCACCAGCGAAAGCTGGAGCGGGAGCCTGGTCTTGTTAGGCTCGCTTCCCGCAGTCAGGGGAAACACGGCAGAAAGATTCTTGCTCGGCCCCGTGACGTCGATGTGGATGTTGCTCATCTGGGTGGGGACCGTCAGATCGCTCCACACAACCACTGCGATTTCCGTGGCGTTCTTGTTGCCTTGTTTGGAACAACCCAGCGGAAAAGCGAACACCAGCAATAGTATCCAAAAAGTGCGTCGCATGTCTACTTGACCTCGAAGCAGTTGGGGCTGAAGCCGGCACATGGGCCACTGCCAGAACGGGTGGCCAGAAGGATCGCGGTTAACGTGCCTGCGGCTACCGCAGCGCCAATCCCGGTCCACAGCCACCACTTCTTGTACAGGGGCCGGCCATTTGCAGCTTGTTCACGCTCGGGGGGAATCGATGTCAGGGCTGTCGTACCCTCCGCTGGAGTGGGCATGGGGCCGGTTACCCCTGGGCTTGGCGGCAGGGCTCGCTTCTCCACCGGAGCAGACGCAGACTCCCTGCCTGCAGGTACCTCAGGAACTGCAGGCGCGGCTCGCACGGTGGTTGGCAAGGGCGCGGATTGGCCGCGAAGCCTCTCCATTTCAGCGATCCAGCCCTCCACCTCACGCCGATCGTCTGGGGTGATGTCCTGGCTGCGTTGCAGATACTCGCGCAGATTGGATAGCGCCGGTTCTGGCCGTCGCAAGTAGTAGTAGCAGGCCCCAAGATTGCGCGTGAAAACCAGCTTGTCTGGGTAGTCGATGCTCAGGCTCGAAAAGACCCTGGCCGCATCTTCATAGTGGCCCTCCTTATAGAGTTGTCTCGCTTGCTTGGCCCGGGCGGTGTCCTTGGCACTTAGCGCAGCAGCAAAGGCGGATTCCGTGCGAAGCGGAATCGACAGACAAAGCGCCACACCAATTGCGAATCCCAAGGGTAGTCTTGCTAGTGAGCGACCCATTCGTCTTCCGATCTCCGGTGTTGGGGTGGAGGCAAGGTGGAGGGCTGTCGTGAGGCTGAACGCGACCGTTTCGAAGAGGGTGGGGAGCCACCGAGCGCGCGTGGAGGCGTCCCAGCGTCTGGTCGGTTGAGAAGTGGGGGCGGAATTTTCGCGGCTATCGGCGCTGGGGGATCCTGTGGGGCGGCTGGCGGCGGACTGGCACTCGGGCCGGGCATCGCAGACACAGGCGACAGTCCCATGGCTTCACGTCGCGCGGTACCGTGGCCTGGACGAAGAAGAGCAAACAACGCAGCCCCCACCAACGCCAGCGCCGCTAGGGCGAAGAAAGGCCAGCGTCGAGGTGGTGGTGCGCTAGCAATGGCCTCGTCGCTCGCCACGACCCTAACCTCACCGCTGGTTCGCGAGAACGTCGTATCGGCGGGAAGTCTTCGGGTCTCGATGAGCATGCGCGACGTACGATTGGCGACCGCGGGAAGACTCTCGGCAGGCGAAAGCCGCCTTGTGGCAGACACGGACTGTCCCGCGTCCGCGCGCAGGGCGCTCAGAAAGGATCCGATGTCGTCGAAGCGGTCTTCGCGCTGACGGGACAGAGCACGCGCAATGGCGTTGTCCACGTGGCCGGGGACTTCGGCAACCAACTCGCGCAAGGGCCGGGGCGTACCAGTGAGGTGCATGACCAGCAATTCCGTCCCCGATGTCGAGGTGAACGGGGGCCGGCCGGCGAGGGCCTCGTAGAGGATGGTCGCGAACGAGTAGATGTCCGAGCGGAGATCAACGTCCGCGCTGTCCTTGCACTGCTCGGGTGACATGTACGCCGGGCTGCCCATGATCAAGCCCGTCTGCGTCTGGACGCTGCCGCTCGTGCCAGCCCTTGCCTTGATCTTTGCGATGCCGAAATCCAGTATCTTGACTCGTTCGCCGCCTGGCGCGTTTGGGTCCGGCAGCAGGAACATATTCTCCGGCTTGAGGTCGCGATGAACGATTCCGGCGGCGTGAGCAGCCGACAGGGCCGAGCCGGCTTGGGCGGCGATGTGCAGGACGTCCGCGAGCTCCAGGCGAAAAGAGTTCGCCAGGCGCTTCTGCAACGACATGCCGTCGAGAAACTCCATCAGAATGTAGGGAGAGCCTTCCGACGTGAGGCCGGCATCGAACACTTCGATGATGTTGGGATGGCGGATGGCGCTGGCGGCACGGGCCTCGTTGAGGAAGCGTCGGACCAATTCTGCGTCCTGCGCCAGCGCTGGGTGCAGGATCTTCACGGCCGCCCGACGTTCGATCAGAGGGTTCTCGGCCAGGTAGACCTCTCCAAAGCCGCCTTCGCCAATCAACCGGACGATACGGTAGTTGCCAAAGGATTGGCTCGTCTGCATCGCCATGTGTGGTACCTGCCTGGGAAACCTTCCCCACGGGCATTGTCGATGATTCTAGCGGGTCTCGCGGGGACTGTCTATTGAGGCTTCATGGGTTGGGAACCCGTTGCGGGTTCCCATGTGAATTCTGACGGGAGGCAAACCGTTCGGTGCTCTACACTAGCGGGCCGGGCTGCGGTCGTTTCCGGAAGGCCAGCGATAGCAACGCCGGCTGCAGCAGCCGCGGCAGGATGGCGAGCGCCAGTGCCCCGCCGATGACCACGATGGCGAGCGGCTTCTGGGTTTCCGAGCCGATGCCGCGCGAGAGGGCGGCGGGCAGAAGCCCCAGCATGGCCACCGTGCTGGCCATCAGGACCGGGCGGAGCCAGCGCTCGGCTGCTTTCCTGGCGGCGGCTTCCGCCGACTCTCCTTGTCGGCGCAGCCGCTGCGCGTAGGTGACCACCAGCAGGGCGTCTTGGATGGAAACCCCGAGAATCGAAATGAAGCCCATGGCCGCCGAAATGGAGAAATCAGTGCCGGTGAGGAAGAGGGCCACCACACCTCCGCTGGCCGCCACAGGCGCACCGAGCAGCACGATGAGGGTATCGCGCGCGTTCTTTGCCGAGCTGTAGACCAGGAACATGATGACCAGCAGAGTGACGGGGACGAAGATCAGAAGGCGCGCCGTGGTTTCGCGCAACTGGTTGATCTCGCCGGCCCACTCCAGGTGGGTGTCGTAGGGCAGCTTGACATGCGCGGTGATCTTGGACTGTGCCTCGGCGATAGTCGACGCCAGGTCGCGCCCGCGCACCGAGAATTTCACCGGTACGTAGCGCCGCAGATCCTCGCGGAAGATGACCGATGGACTGTCTTCCTCGACCACATCGGCCAGTTGTCCGAGCGGCACCTGGGCTCCATCGGGCGCGGCAACCAGGATGGCGCGGATCGCGCGCAGGTCCCGCCGGTAGGGCTCGGCCCAGCGCACGGTGAGGTCGAAATGCTTCTCGCCTTCATACACCTGAGTGATGGCCAGCCCGCCGATGGCTGCCTGAATGACGGCTGCCACGTCACCGGTGTTTAGACCATAGCGTCCGGCTGCGGTGCGCGACGGTGTGATGCGAATCGCGGGCTGGCCGAGCGAGCGAAAGATTCCCAGGTCCGCCACACCCGGGATGGTCCGCATGATGCTGACGATCTCGTCGGCCTTGGTTTCGTTCAGGCGCAGATCCGGTCCCACCACCTTGACNNCCCTTGACGCCCGACATGGCCTCTTCCACGTTGTCGGAGATGACCTGCGAGAAATTGAACACCACGCCGGGAAAGGCGCGGTTGAGATCGCGCTGCATGTCGTCGGTGAGTGACGCCTTGGTCACGCCAGGGCGCCATTCGGAGGCGCGGCGCAAGGGAGCGAGTATCTCGATGTTGTAGAAGCCTGACACATCGGTGCCGTCGTCGGGCCGCCCGAGCTGCGAGATGACGCTTTGGATTTCGGGCCGGCTTCGCTTCTGCGGCGGACAGTCGTCCGCGTCTTCGCCCGGGCAGCCGAGCACGATGGCGCGGATGTGGCCCACGTAGCGGGCTGATTTTTCCAGCGAGATCGATGTGGGCAGGGTGGCGCGAATCCAGAAGTTGCCCTCTTCCAGCTTGGGCATGAACTCGCGGCCGAGAATGCTGGCCGCCGCCAAGGCCAGCACCACCGGGCCCAGGCCCAGCAGCACGGCCCAGCGCGGCCGTCGCAGGGCGAAGGAAAACAGCGGCGCATAGAGCCGGTGCACGAGACGCATGAACCAGCTTCCCTTCTCCTCCTCATCCTCGGTCGCAGACACAGGCAGAAGCCGCGACGATAGCGCCGGGGTAAGAGTGAGCGAGAGCAGGATGGCGCCACCGATGGCAAAGGCATAGGTCTGAGCCATCGGGGCCATGATCACGCCGGCCACACCGGTCAGGGTGAAGAGCGGCACGAAAGCCACGGCGATGATGAGCGTAGAAGAGAACACGGGCGGTCCGACCTCGCGGGCCGCGCTGGCGATGCGCTCGAAGACCGATCCTCCTTTGCGGGCGAAGTTGCGGAAAATGCTCTCCATCATGATCACCGAAGAGTCGACCACGATGCCGAAGTCTACCGCGCCCAGAGAGATGAGGTTGGCCTGGGTTCCGGTCGAGACCATGCCGAAGAACGCGAAGAGCAGGGCGAGGGGCAGATTGAGCGCGACCAGCAGGGCCGCGCGCAGCTTGCCCAGAAAGAGCCACAGCACCAGCGAAACCAGCACCATGCCGGTGATGAGATTCTCCATCACGGTGTGGGTGGTCAACTTGACCAGGTCGGCCCGGTCGTAGAGCGGTTCGATGTCCATGCCGGGCGGGAGAACCCGGTTCTGCCGGATCTGGTCGACCCGATCATGAATACCCCTGATGGTGGAGAGCGAGTCGCCCCCATAGCGCATCAGCACGATGCCTTCCACGATGTCCGGCTCGGCGTCGCGGCCCACGATGCCGAGGCGTGGGGCCGCGCCCGCGTGGACGGCGGCCACGTCGCCTACGCGAACCGGTACGCCCTTCTGCGCGGCAATCGTGATCTGCTCGATGTCACGGACCGATCGGATCAGCCCGATGCCGCGTACGTCGAAGGATTGCTCGCCCAGAGTCAGGCGCTGCCCGCCCACGTTCTGGTTGGCATTCGCGATGGCCGACTGCAACTGCGCCAGGCTGACGTTAAGGCCGCGCAGCCGATAGGGGTCCACGTCTACGTGGTACTGCTTGGTCAGACCACCGAACCCCACCACATCGATCACGCCCGGCACCTGGCGGAACTGCTTTTCCAGGATCCAGTCCTGTGCGGTCTTGAGATCCGCTGTGGTGTAGTCCTTGCCCACCACCTTGTAGCGGTACAGCTCACCGATGGCACTCCAGGGCGAAAGCTGCGGTTGCACGCCTGCGGGCAAGCTGACGAAGTTGAGCTGGTTGAGCACCCGCTGCTGAGCCGTTGCATAGCTGGTCTCCCAGCCGAAGTAGAACTTGACATCGGCCAGGCCGAACAGCGACTGGGAGCGCACATGTTCCAGCCCGGGCATGCCCACCAGCCCGGTTTCGAGAGGCAGGGTGACGTAGCGTTCGACCTCCTCGGCGCTCCAACCTTGCGGCTGTGCGATCAGCTCGATCATGGGCGCGACCGGGTTGGGATAGGCCTCGATGTCGAGCTGCACATACGAGCGGATGCCGACGCCGATCAGCGCCAATGTGGCCATGAAGACCAGAAAGGGCGCACGGATGGCAGCCGAAACCAGTCGCTCAATCATGACTACAGCATTCCGGAAAGCAGGATGGCGCCCGAGACGACGATGCGCTCATCCTTGGCCAGGTTGCGCAGCACCGGCAGAAAGTCGCCGCCCTGCTCCTCATTGACCACCACGGGCCGGCGCTCGAAGCGGAGCTGGCCTGCGGGGGTCTTGCCCACCTCGACGAAGACCATGGTCTGGTCGCCGAGGCGCAGGAGCGCGCTGCGCGGGATGGCGAGTGCGACCTGGCGATCCACAGGCAGGGCTACGGTGGCATACATTTCCGGTTTCAGGGCGCGATCGGAGTTCGCGATCTTGCAGCGGACCTTGGAAGTGTGGGTGGCGGGATCGAGTGTGTCCGAGACCCAGTCGGCCTGCCCCCGGAAGACCCGTCCAGGATAGGACACGACAGCAGCCAGGCAGGAGGTGCCCGCCTTGATCCGCCCGAGATCCATCTCGAAAACGTCCCCCAGGACCCAGACGCTGTCTAGTTCGCCCACGGTGAACAGTTCGAGCACGGTGCCTCCGGTGTACTGCCCTTGCACCTCGGCGCCGGGGTTTACGTTGCGCGCGATGACCTCGCCGTCGATGGGGGCGCGCAGAGTATACATCTCGTTCACGCCGTCGGAACGACTGCCGCGCAGGATGCGGGTCTTCTTCCTGGCTCGATCCAGCTCGGCCCTGGCCTTGCTGTAGTTGGACTGGGCGCTTTCTAGATCGCGTTGCGATCCGGCGTGGACCTCGAACAGTTCCTTCTGGCGGGTGGCTTCCTTTTCGGCCGCGCCAAAGTCGGCCTGGGCCTTGGCTAGGTCGGAAAACGCGGCGGCAACATCAGGAGACTCTATCTGCGCCAGGGCGTCGCCCTTTTTCACGCGCTGGCCGGGCTGGGCATCGATCTTGACCACCCGGCCGGTCACCGGCGACAGCACGTGCGACACCTGCAGATCGTCAAAGGTCACGCGGCCGCTCGCCACCACCACGCCGCCCACTGGTTGCGGTTCGAGCGGCTCGACCACGAGCTTGGCTGCGGCCACCTGTTCTGGCGCCAGCCAAACCTCGGTGTTTGGAGGCGCGGCTGGCACCTTGGCGGCAGCGCGTCTGTGACAGCCAGGCCCGACGGCCACGACCAGGCAAAGACCGGCGATGAGAGTGACTCGTGTATGGTTCATGGTCCCAACTCCAAGCTCACGGCCTCCCCGATGAGCACCACCGCCAGCCAGTAGTCGGCGAGATCGCGCAGGTAGCCTTGGGTGGTGTCTATGAGCGTGCGTTGTGCATCCAGATATTCGAGTAGGGATGCGGCGCCCTTCTCGTACTGGATTTGGACCAGGTCGCGCGTGCGCCGCGCCCGATCGAGCAGGCCGTGCTCCGCCCGTTCCACCCGGTGTTGGGTGGAACGGAACTGGGCCAGCGCAACGGTCACGTCGTTCACGATTTGCGCTTCGGTCTTGGTCCAAAGCGCGTCCTGCACGCGCGCATCAGCCTGGGCCTTCTGCACCTCGCCTTGAAAACGGTAGAACAGCGGCGGGGTGAGAGTGAGCCCCAGTGAGATCGTGGGCGGCGAGCTGACATCGCTGCCGGCTCCTTGGCCGCTGACGCCGAGCGAGAGCGCCAAGTCCGGAAAGCGCAGGCGTTGCGCCGACCGCAGGGCCGCCCCCGCCCGTTCCTGCTGCAGGTGGGCGGCGGCCAAGTCGGGACGCTCTTTGCGTGCCCGCTCCAGCAGCGAGTCGACTGTGGCATTGCGGAGGTCGTTGGGTACGTGATAGCGCGGAAGATCGATATCAACCTCGAAGTCCGGCACGCGCCCGCGCACGCCCAGCAGAAAGGCGAGCTGATACTTTGCCTGGGCCAGGGCCAATTCCGCGCGTTCGACCTCTTGGTCGGCTTCCAGTTTCTCGGTTTCGACCTTCAGTGCGTCGACTTGCGAGATGGCGCCATGTTGGAAGCGGGCTTGATTCAGCTCCAGCACATGGCCGAGGCGATCCTGCGACTCGTGCGCCAGGTCGAGGGCGTCGCGGGCGTATACGGCCTCCAGATACTGCTGGCGAAGCGTGGATTCCAGAGTGCGTTGGGCATCGGCCCGGCTCTGGCGCGCCACCGCCAGCGCCAGCTGCGCCGTGCGCGAGCGCAGGCCCCGCTTGCCTGACAGCGTGTCGAACACAGCAGATTGGTCGGACACCCCTGCGCTCCAGGCCAGGGCCGAGCAGCCGGGACATTGCTTGCTGTTGAAACCGAACGAACGACCCACGCCGCCCGAAATGGCGGGGTTGGGGATGGCGCCTGCTATCTCCGCGTCGCCGCGGGTGCCATCCACCAGGGCATCCGCCACGATGAGATCGAAGCCACGCTCGCGGAAGAGTTGTAGTGCGTCCGCCATTCCCAGATGGGCCGGAAGCGAAGGCGACTCGGCCGCGTCGCCCGCCAGGCCGACAACGGGGCTAAGCATTGCGATGGCGAAGAAGCCAGCGGTGCTTCCCTTTCGTGGGCGATTTGACGCGGGCATGGGCAAGAGGAACGGAGGTGCTGAGATTGCTGAGGCCCGGTGGGGGGATTGAGACTGGACCTGATAACCCAGTGCATCTACCGCATGGACCTCTAAATGCAACCCAGGACGACCGCCTGCTATTCCCGGGGCAGCCGGTTGTCGCGCGATTGGGGAAATCTAGCTGCCTGGGCAGGCTGCCCACGGGTTCCCCGCGGCCAAGAAGGACGGATCGTCGGAGGCCGTGATCAGCAAAGTGCTGCGGTCTTGGACCACGCGCGGCCCGTCTGGGGTCGTCAGGAGAGCCAGCACGGAATCGGGAAGCGGGCTGGCGAGTTCGATTCGCCAGGTGAGCGCGGTCTTCTGGGTTGACTGGTTGTAGTAGACGAAGATCAAATCGTAGCGCCAGAGCAGGGAACTGGAAAGAGACTCGCTGCTGGGGACGTGCCAACCCATGAGGTAGGCGAAGAAGTAGACGGCGCCAAAGCTGTCAAGGCCATAGGCGTGGCCCTTGTTCTTGAATTCGTCTGCTACCGCGGGTTCGCAGGTGATGTCCTGGCTGGCCGGTGGCGCCACCCCAGGCCCCATCAAGTAGCCCAGCGAGCGTTGCGGGGCCTGGCCATAGGCGTGACGAACGGCAGAGTTGCCGCCCTTGTCCCAACGGTCGGCCAGCCAGACACCGCCGAGAGGGTAGACAAGCCACCCCGCGGCGAAAAACGGCGGGCCGAGGCTTGCGAAGCTGTCGGGCAACGTGGTGTCGTCGGACAGGTAGTCGTCCCGCCAGCGCGAAAAATAGGCGAGCGGGTCCGGGTAGGCGGTGTGATAGCCGGGCACCTCGGCTTCGAACAAGCGCTGATAGAGCGAGGCGTCTCCTTCGATCAGGGCCTTGTGGGCGAAATTCTCGTCAGAGCTTTGCGGTTGGAGATGCAAGTCCATCTCACTATCTTGCAGGGCGTGCACCAACTCATGCGCGAGTATGTTCATGTTCTGGCTGGCATCCACATTCAGCTCCGGGTGAGAAACGACGGTCACGTTGCGGTTCTTGAGTGAATAGTAGGCCGCAGTCATCTTCACCTGGTTGTCGATGGACGCGCCTTGCGTGTCGCCAGTCGACGGGACAAGGCCGAGGAGCGAGAGCGCCGCATCCCACCAGGGCGTGGGGAGCCGCTGTTGCTCCGCTTCCGCCTCTTCCTTCTCAAGTTCGTTGCGAAACGTCGGCTCGTCGATGGTGCGAATGGGCGGCACGCCAGAGAAGAAATCGTAGCCGTCGCCGCGCAGGCGCAGATCCGCGTAGTAGATGTCTTGCTGACAGTCGGGGTGGGTGATGTCACAGAGCTTGAGGGCCCGGTCGTGGCAGCCGGCCAGCAAGGCCAGCACGGCGCAAAGGAGATACAAAGTGCGCATCACAGGTCCAGCTCCTTGCCGAGCTGGAGGCCCCAGCTTCGGCTACCGCGCCCGAACACGCCGAGGGGCTCATCCAGGTTCACCAGCACACCGAGGAAGAATCGGCCGAGACTCGGTGTCAATTCCAGCCGTAGCCCAGCCGCGGTCTGCAGTCGGTCCACGCTGGTCGAGGGAAGCAGCACGGCCTGCAAACGCGGGCAGACCCACAGACGGCCCACGAGCAGGAAACGCACACCAACCGCAAGCTGGGCCAGCAGGTCGGTGTCGCTGCCGCCGTGTCCCGCGCCGAACACCGGAGCCAAGGCCGCCTCGGCGGTCGCCACCAGCCGCGGCACCAGCGCATACGAAAGCGCGGCCGGGATCGGCACCGCCATGCGGCCGGGTGTCCAGCGCCAGTCATCCCACAGACCCCAGGCCGCAGCGCCCAGGTTGTAGAGGGCGCGCTGGGTGCGACCATCGGGCCCGACGGTCACCGAGGCCAGCGGACCCGTGACGCCGACGCCGGCGTACCAGTGCACAGGACCACGCTGACCACGGTACCAGCCCTTCAGCCAGGGGTTGCCTGAACGCGCGAAGGTGGACGCCTCGCTGTCCCGCAGCAGAACGAAACCCCAGTCGAGCTCAACCAGGACATGGGGCGTGATAGCAAGAAGACCGCGCAACACAGGCGTGCCAACTGCCAGAAACGAGTTGTTGTCCGACGGATAGCTGACAACCAGCGTGGCTGCCGCGGAGAATCGGGATGGCGATGAAGCTTGCGCCACGGCCTCTGCGGCAGGGGCGGGCAATTGGATCGCATGCGCCTCTGGCGTGGACGGAGGACCAGGCTCGACCGGCGTGGGCGGAGGGCCAGGCTCTACCTGCGCGGGCTGGGCGGTGGGCTGGGGATCCTGAAGAACCGGGTCGGGAGCGGCAGGGGGCGCAGCCTCCTGGGCCTCGGCAGCGAAAGCAGTCGACCAGGCGCATCCGAGCAGGGATGCGACAAGCCAGCGGCCAGGCTTGGGGCACGGACAAGTCGAAACTTCACGGCGTCCCATGGGTTGGGCGAGACTACCGCTCCCGATCGCCCAATTTCAATGGCGACAAGTCAGGCCTTGGCCGCTCGAACCAGCGGCAGCTCGAGAGCGTCCTTGAGCGCCTCGCAGCTCGCCTCGATGATGTTCTGCGAGACACCGATGGTGCTCCAACGGTCACTCCCGAGGCTGGATTCGACCAGCACCCGTGTGATGGCCGCGGTGGCAGATTCGGGATCGAGAATGCGGACCTTGAAGTCACACAGATGGATCTGGCGCAAGATCGGGAAATGGTGGTCGAGCGCCTTGTGAAAGGCGCGGTCCATGGCGTCGACCGGGCCCGAGCCTTCGGCCACCACATGCGAGACCTCGTCACCCACCTTGAGCTTGACCGTGGCCTCGACAAACTTGTCGCTGCTGCCGCTGCGGCGCTGAGAGATCACCACCACGTCGAGAACCTCGAAGGGTTCGCTGTAGCCCGGCTGAGTCCGCCGCAACATCAGCTCCAGCGAGCCGTCGGCCGCTTCGAACTGGTAGCCCTGGTTCTCCAGTTCCTTGATGCGGGCGACCAGGTCGGCCTCGTTGCCGCGCAACTGGACGCCAAGCTTGGCAGCGCGCACGCGTATGTTTCCGCGCCCGGAAAGCTCAGACACCACGATGCGGCGGTTGTTGCCCACCTGCTCGGGCGGGATGTGTTCGAAAGTGATGGGCGACTTGGCTACCGCGGCGACATGGGCACCCGCCTTGTGGGCAAAGGCGGAGGCGCCCACGTAGGGCGCGTGCGCGCGCGAACGCAGGTTGGCGATCTCGCTGGCGGTGCGCGAAACCTCGGTGAGCCGCTCCATATTCTGCGCAGGGATGCAGTCCAGGCCCATCTTCAGTTGCAGCGCTGGGATCACGGACATGAGGTTGGCGTTTCCGCAGCGCTCGCCCCAGCCGTTGAGAGTGCCTTGCACCATAGTGCAGCCGGACTCGACGGCTGCTAGCGAGTTGGCAACCGCCAGATCGCTGTCGTTGTGGGCGTGGATGCCCAGGGGCACGGACAGCACCTTCTTCGCCTCACGCACGATCTCAGCCACCGTCGAGGGCAGGTTTCCCCCGTTGGTATCGCAGAAGGCGATCCAGTCGGCGCCGGCCTGGGCAGCGGCGTGTACCGCGGCCAGGGCGAAGCTGCGATCAGCGCGAAATCCGTCGAAGAAGTGCTCGGCGTCGAAGATGACCTCTAGCCCGTGTTGTTTCAGGAACGACACGCTGTCGGAGATCATGGCCAGATTGTCTTCCGCTGTCGTCTTCAGCACGTCGGTCACGTGCAGCAGCCAGGTCTTGCCGAAGATGGCCACCGCGGGCGTGCCGGCCTTGACCAGGGCTTGCAGGTTGGCGTCGGACGCGGCGGTGCCACCCGTCCGCCGCGTGCTGCCGAAGGCGGTCAGCCGGGCTTGCTTCAGCTTCAGCTCGGAGGCGCGGCGAAAGAACTCCTCGTCCTTGGGGTTGGCCCCGGGATAGCCGCCTTCGATGTAGCGAATGCCGAATCCATCGAGCAGCCGGGCAATCTTGATCTTGTCCTCGACCGAGAGGGAAAGCCCCTCGCTCTGGGTTCCGTCCCGAAGGGTCGTGTCGAAGAGGGCGATCTGCATGGGGAATCTCCGGCGGGTAAGAGGCGGAAATCTACGAGAGATCCGGCGGCTGCGCAACGACGTCTGGATTGCATGTTGTCCATGACCCCTGGGCCTTGCTTGGCGAATGACGGCCGCCACCGCCACGGCCGCCGTCCCTGTCACCCCGCAAGTGCCTGGCTGCAAATTTGACAGGGGCGCCAGAACATAGTCGGCTTGACCATGGCCAAGGATCCTCTCCAGCAGCTGCTGGCCAACCTCCACGCGAAAGGGGGCCGGGCTCTGCCCACCTCGCCCCTCGGGCGATTGCCAAAGACGGCCTCCGTGGCAGCGCGAATCGGGATCGGGGCGCTGGCCGGGCGGCTGCGCGGAGAGGAATTCAACCTCGGTTCGCTTTCGCCCGAGGCGCTGGTGAAATTGGTCGAGACTCTCGGCGAGCTAAAAGGCGTACCCATGAAGGCTGGGCAGATCCTCTCCTATGTGGACGGCTCACTCCACCCCGAGGCGCGGCGCTTGCTGGCGGTGCTGCAAGTGATGTCCCCGCCCACTGCCTTCGCGCACATCCAGCGGACCATCATGGAGGATCTCGGCCAGCGTGGACAGTCTCTCCTCGCGCGGCTAGAGCGCGAGCCGGTGGCCAGCGCCTCGATTGGCCAGGTCCACCGCGCGCTTGCCCAAGACGGTACGCGGGTCGCTGTCAAAGTCAGGCATCCCGGCATCGAAGAGGCAATCCGCGCCGACTTCAAGACCGCCGCGGTCGGCACCCTGTTCGCTCAAGTCGCCTTCCCAGACTTTGCCGTCGATGGGTTCGTGGCCGAGGCCGAGGCTCGCTTTCTCGAGGAATGTGACTACGCGCTGGAGGCCCGTCGGCAGATCCGCTTCCGCGAGATCTTCGCCGGCCACCCGTCGATCACAATTCCAGCCGTCCACCTCGACCTCTGCGGGCCACGCGTACTGACTTCCACCTGGCACGACGGCGCAGGACTCGATGCTTTCCTCGCCACGGCTGCCTATGCAGCGGAAAGAGTCCGGGCTGCGCGTGCGCTCTACGAATTCTACGTCGGCACCCTTTACCGCGACGGACTCTTCAACGCCGACCCACATCCGGGCAACATACTTTTCGCGCCCGATGGCCGCGTGACCATCCTCGATCACGGCTGCGTGCGCGAGTTCCAGCCCGACCTGGTCGTCTGGCTCGCGCGACTGTCGCGAGCGGTTCGGCAAGACGATGCGCGCGACATTCAGACCGCGCTGGCCGCACTTGGGATGGCCGATCCTACCCGCGATTTCGACGTCACGCGGGCAATCTTGCGCGGTTTCTATGCGCCCCTGCTCAAGTCGGGACGGCACAGGGTCGAACCCGACCAGGCCATGTCCCTGCGGAAGGTGGCGATGTTGAAGAAGAGCCTCCTGCGCCTGCGCCTGCCGGGCAAACTGATCTTCCTGTTCCGCATTCGCATCGGCCTGTACGCCGTGCTGGCGCGCATCGCTGCCAACCTCGACTGGATCGATCTCGAAGAAGAGCTGGCCGCTGAGAGAAGCGCGGGTGGGGTGCCTGAGTTCTCCTGGCGTTCTCCTGGAACGTCGGCGGACGGCTCCCGTGATCGCGACCGTGGGTCGAACAAGCGCGTATTTCTCCGTGCGGCACCAAGCCTCAGAACACCTGACAACAGCCCTTACGTCAACCTAGCCCTATAGCCCCTAAATCTCGCGGCGTCGCTGCGCCTGTCGGGGGACCTAAGGGGCGATCAGAACTGGGCGACGAGAACAGCGTTTTCGTCCATGATGTAAAGGTCTCCCTTAGGCCCGAACGCCAGCCCTTGGGGTAAGTTCAGTCCTGCCGGAAGCGGTCCCAGGATTACCCCGGCATGGCCAGGGGAGCCGACAACCGTGGTCACGGCTCCGGTGGCGAGAGCGACCTTCCGTATGGTGTGGTTGCGCGCGTCGCCGACGAAGAAGCTGCCCGCGCCGTCGTACGCCGCCGCCCCCGGAGCCAAGAAGCGCGCGGCGTTCCCCGTGTCATCGGCGCTGCCCGAGTGGCCCGCGGAGCCGGCGAGGGTGGTGACAGCTCCAGTGGCGATGACGACCTTTCGTACGCTGTCATTCCCCGTATCGGTGACTAAGAGGTTGCCCGCGCCGTCGCTCGCGACGCCCCACGGACGGTTGAAACGTGCGTCAGGTCCGGTGCCGTCGGTCGTGCCCCAGTTTCTTGGGGAGCCTGCGAGGGTGGTGACGACTCCCGTGGCGATGACGACTTTTCGTATCGTGTGGTTCTCTGAGTCGACGACGAAGAGGCAGCCCGCGCCGTCGCTCGCCACGCCCCGCGGATAGTAGAAACGTGCGTCAGGTCCGGTGCCGTCGGTCGTGCCCGAGCTTCCCGGCGCACCTGCAAGTGTGCTGACGACTCCGGTAGCGATCACGACTTTTCGTATGGTGTAGTTCTCCGTATCGGCGACGAAGAGGTTGCCCGCGCCGTCGCTCGCCACACCTGACGGACCGCTGAAACGCGCGTCAGGTCCCGTGCCGTCCACAATGCCCGCATTCCGCGGGGTGCCCGCAAGCGTGGTCACAGCTGCTGTCGCGATGACGACCTTTCGTATGGTGTAGTTGTCCGTATCGGCGACGAGGAGGTTGCCCGCGCCGTCGCTCGCCACACCTGACGGATAGCCAAAACGCGCGCTGGCCCCAGTCCCATCAGTGCTGTCCCAGTTTTCCGGGGTGCCTGCCAGCGTGGTGACGGCGGCTGTGGCGATGACGACTCTTCGTATTGTGTGGTTGCCTGAATCGGCGGCGAAGAGGTTGCCCGCGCCGTCACTCACCACGCCCTGCGGACCGCTGAAACGTGCGTCAGGTCCCGTGCCGTCGGTCTTGCCCCCGTTTCCTGGGGAGCCTGCGAGGGTGGTGACGGCTGCTGTGGCGATGACGATCTTTCGTATCGTACAGTTCTCTGAGTCGTTGACGAAGAGGTTGCCCGCGCCGTCGCTCGCCACGCCTGACGGATGGCCAAAACGTGCGTCAGGTCCGGTGCCGTCGGTCTTGCCCCGGTTTCCTGGGGAGCCTGCGAGGGTGGTGACGGCTGCTGTGGCGATGAGAATCTTTCGTATCGTGCAGTTCTCTGGGTCGGTGACGAAGAGGTAGCCCGCGCCGTCGCTCGCCACACCTGACAGATGGCCAAAACGTGCGTCAGGTCCCGTGCCGTCGGTGTTGCCCCAGTTTCCTGGGGAGCCAGCCAGGGTGGTGACGACTCCCGTGGCGATGACGACCTTTCGTATGGTGTGGTTGTCTGAGTCAGCGACGAAGAGGTTGCCCGCGCCGTCGCTCGCCACGCCCGACGGATCGTAGAAACGTGCGTCAGGTCCCGTGCCGTCGGTGCTGCCCCCGTTTTCTGGGGAGCCTGCCAGGGTGGTGACGGCTCCCGTGGCGATGACGACCTTTCGTATCGTGTGGTTCCATGAGTCGGCGACGAAAATGTTGCCCGCGCCGTCGCTCGCCACGCCGGTCGGATTGTTGAACCGCGCCGTAGGCCCGGTGCCGTCTCGATCCCCATATCCGCCAATAGCACCTGCGAGGAGCTTGAGCATCGGCACGCGGACCTCGGCTGGGTACGCGGCGTCGCCGCTGACGGCGAGACCGCCATCGCTCCCACCGTCGCGCCTGGTTTCCGCACCGACATCCGATCCGGCTGGGCTGTCTCCAACACCACTGTCGCGGTTCTTCGGTGCATCGACTGGCTGATTCCGCCAACCGTCGAGCAGCGAGGTTCTTCCGCAGGCGCTCGGAATCAGAAATGCGATGGCGGTCGACGCGAGGATCGCCGTCCTGGCCCGGGCTGTCACCGCCCCTGTCACCGTCACCGCCACCGTCCTTGTCACCCGCCCCGCTCCTATTGTCTGCCCCTTACGCCCCCAGTAGTCGTCGAACGGTGTCGCGGACCTTGTTGTAGTCGTTCGGCACCTCGATCGGCTTGTTGGCGTACTGGCACACCGGAACGCCGGGCAGCTTGCCCTCGTGATATCCGACCTTGAAGTCAGTGAACTTGAGACCGTTGGCAGTGCTGATCACCACTGCCGTCTGGGACTTGCGGATGGTGCCAGCGGCCACCAGCTTCTCCAGCGCGCCCAGCGCCACGCCGGTGTGCGGGCAGCAGAACATGCCGGTGGCATCCGCGCGCGCCACGGCGTCGGCCAGCTCGGTTTCGTTTGCCTGCTCGACCACGCCGTCGAATTCCTGCAGCGTGCGGATGGCTTTCTGCACGCTCACCGGGTTGCCGATCTGGATGGCCGAGGCCAGGGTGGTTTGCGGCACCATGGGCTCGAACTTGTCGAAGCCTTTCTTGTACGCGAGATAGAGAGGGTTGGCGGCCTGCACCTGGGCCACACAGATGCGCGGGAGCTTATCGATGAGGCCCAGCGCCCGCATCATCTTGAACCCGGCGCCAAGCGCGCTGACGTTGCCCAGGTTGCCACCGGGAATGATGATCCAGTCGGGCACGCGCCAGTCGAACTGCTGCACGATCTCGATGCCCACCGTCTTCTGTCCCTCGACACGCAGCGAGTTCATGCTGTTGGCCAGGTACACGCCTTCCTCGTTGGCCAGGCGCTGCACCACTTTCATGCAGTCGTCGAAGTTGCCTTCCAGGGCCAGCACGGTGGCGCCGTTGGCCAGGGGCTGCACAAGCTGGGCGGTCGAGATCTTGCCCCGGGGCAGGAGAACCATGGCGCGGATCCCGGCGGCCGCGGCATAGGCGGCGAGTGCCGCCGAGGTGTCACCGGTCGACGCGCAGGCCACTGCCGAGATTGGCTTCCCATCTGCGATCATCTGCTTGACCGCCGACATGAGCACGGTCATGCCCAGATCCTTGAACGACCCGGTGTGAGAGTTGCCACACAGCTTGATCCACAGATCTTCGACACCCAGCTTGGAGCCATAGCGCTGGGCCCAGAACAGGTTGCTGCCACCCTCGTACATCGAGACCACGTTTTCGTTGCGGATCTGTGGGTGAACCCACTCGCGCTTGCCCCACACCCCCGAGCCGTGGGGCCAGTCGGTGCGCATGTAGCGATCTTCGAAGAGCTTCTTCCACTCCGCGGCGCTGCGTTGCTTGAGGGCCTCCAGGTCGTGAACGACTTCCAGCAAGTTGCCGCAGGTGGGACAGCGGTAGATGACCTGGTCGAGATGGTACTCGCCAGGACAGCCGGTGATGCAGCGGAAATGGGCACGGTAGGGACGCATGCCCGAAACTTAGCACCTTCGCACGCAGATTTTGACTATGGTCTGGGCGCGCGCTGCAGTGAAAAAAACTGGGGCTCAGGCCTGCGGACTTCGTAGTAAGAAGTCCCTCTCACATGACACGAATACTGCGGCTCCCCGAGGTCTACAAGTTTGGTGGCGCGTCGCTTGCGGACGGCGCTGCCTACAAGCACGCGGCTGGCATTTCGAAGGCGTGCGGCGTGCCGCTGGCGGTGGTTTGCTCGGCGCCGGCAGGCGTGACGGATCTGCTGCTGGCGGTGGCCGACCATGCCCGCGTGGGCGATCGCGAGAAGACCGCGGCCGCGCTGGAGGCCGTGCGTGAGAAGTACCGCACGGTCCTGCGCCAGGTGGTGCTGGGCCAGCGGCCCAAGGCCGAGCTGGCCGAGGTGGTCGACCAGTCGATGGCCGAACTGGAGATGCTGGCCGGCGGCCTGGTGGCATTGCGCGAGCTGACCCCGCGCACGAGCGATCTGGTGGTGTCGCGCGGCGAGCGTTTGAGCGCGGAGATCTTCTGTGCCGTGTTGCGTGCTGCAGGCGTGAAGGCACAGGTCGTTGATGCGCTGGAAGTGGTGCACACCGATGGTCCGTTTGGCGGCGCCGCGCCCCACCTCGCGCGCACCGATGCGGCGGTGCGCGCCCGGCTCCGGCCGCCGATGTCTCGCGGCGTGGTGCCGGTGGTGCCCGGTTTTCTGGGCGCGTGGCAGAAGGAGCACGGGCAGCCGCCGGCTCTCGTCACCCTGGGCCGCGGCGGCTCGGATCTGACCGCCACGCTGCTCGGGCGTGCGCTCGAGGCCAGCCGGGTGACCCTGTGGAAGGACGTTCCGGGTCTGCTCACCGCGGACCCACGTGTGGTACCCGACGCGCGCGTGATCCCGCAGCTGCACGTGCGCGAGGCCGCTGAGCTGGCCTACTACGGCGCCAAGGTGTTGCATTCACGCGCGCTCATCCCGGTGCAGGGCAAGCCCATCCCGGTCTTCGTACGGCCGTTTGCCGAGCCCAGCGCGCCGGGTACCGAGATATCATCGCACCAGAGCACCGACCGCCATCCGGTCAAGGCGCTTTCCGCGGTCTCGGGTCAGGCCCTGATCACTGTCGCCGGCCGCGGCCTGCTGGGGGTGCCGGGCGTGGCCGCGCGCACCTTCGCGACTCTGTCGGCGCATGGGATGTCGGTGTCGCTCATCACCCAGGCCTCGTCTGAGCAGTCCATCTGTTTCACGGTTCCCGAGAAGGAAGCCAAGGCCGCCAAGGAGCACCTGGACCGCGCCTTCCAAGACGAAATCGCCCGTCGCGACGTGGACGGGATCCAGGTGCAGACCGGCATGACCACCATTGCGGTGGTGGGTCTGGGCATGGCGGGCATGCCGGGCATCGCGGCGCGCGTGTTCTCGGCCTTGGCCTCGCAGGAAATCAACATAGTGGCAATCGCCCAGGGCTCATCAGAGCTGAACATCTCGTTGGTGGTGGCCTCGGCCCAGGCGGCGCAGGCGCAGAAACGCATCCACAGCGCCTTCCGGCTGTCGAGGCTTCCCTAGCTATTGCCCATAAGAAAAAGGGCCCGGCTGCCATCGCAGCCGAGCCCTTGGAAACAGCACTACTGAGCTACGGAGTGGTCACGACCAGGTCGTCGAAGTCAGCCGTGACCAGGTTGTAGACGCCCAGGGCGGCGGCACCGGCGGTGTAGGGGCCGGAGTTGTCCGAGGCACTGACCGTGGGTGTGGAGGCGTTGTCGAGGTAGGCTTTCAGCTGCACCGTACTGCTGCCGCTGAGCGAGAAGCGGTAGGTGTGCCAGGTCCCGACCGTGATGGGCAGCTCGCTGACAATCGAGCCCAGCGTCGCAGAACCGCTGGTTCGCTTGAGAAGGTACATGGTCCCCGGGGTCGAGCCCGTGCCGGAGATGCCTATGTCGAGACAGTACGCCGCGTCTTCGCTGGTGAAGCGACCGCAGATCCGAACTGAGCCGCCCACTGTCGCTGTGATCCGCACCTTGACCGTGATGGTCTGGTCCGTCCAGGTGGCAACGCCGGTCTTCAGGTACTCGGCCCCACCACTGGTATGGTCGCCCTCCAAGAACGTCGCGCTGCCGTCCACGACCACACTCCAGGTCGTTGATCCAGCGTCCACCGCCGTGAAGCTGCTGGGCAAGCCGGCATCCGGATTGTCGCCCTCGAAGTTGTTGCAGAGGACGCCCGGACACGCGCCGTCGGGCCCAGCGTCCGGCACCGCAACTTCTGCGGCCGGCGCGTCTGCGGCGGTGTCTGCCGCCACATCAATCTGAGGGGCTGCTGCGTCTGGGATTGCAGCCGGAGCATCGGGCGCAGCATCGGTGGCGCTCGTGGCGTCAGGCGGGGTCACTTCCGCCGGGGATGGCGCGACGTCAGTGATGACAGGCGGGAGGTCGGCCGGA
>PMCR01000565.1 GCA_003155465.1 Myxococcales bacterium
ACCGGCAAGGAGCTGATCGCCCGTGAGCTGCACCGCCGCAGCAACCGTGAGAAGGGCCCATTCGTCACCGTCAACTGCGGCGCCATCCCCGAAAACCTGATCGAGAGCGAGATGTTCGGCCACGTGAAGGGCGCCTTTACCGGCGCCATCGCCAGCCGCGCCGGCAAGTTCCAGCAGGCCGACGGCGGCACGCTGTTTTTGGACGAGATCGGTGAGCTGCCGCAGCCCATGCAGGTCAAGCTGCTGCGCGCGCTGCAAGAGGGAGAGATCCGCCGCGTGGGCGACAGCCAGGACATCAAGGTCGATGTCCGCGTGGTGGCCGCCACGGCGCGCGACCTGGCCGAGGAGGTCAAGCGGGGGGCATTCCGCGAGGATCTGTACTACCGGTTGAACGTTTTCGCCTTGCATCTGCCAGCCCTCCGTGAGCGGCGCGAGGACATCCCGCTGCTGGTGGAACATTTCCTCCACCGCATGAACGCCCGTATGGGTCTCGCCATTTCGGGAATCACGGCCGAGGCCTTGCGCATTCTTACGTCGCATGACTGGCCCGGAAACGTCCGGGAGTTGGAGAACACCATCGAGCGCGCCATCGTGCTGGCGGAAGGTCCGGCGATCGACGTCGATTCACTGCCGGAGCGGTTGCGCGCTGGGGCCTCGGGGCCACCCGCGGCCCCAGCGACGGCGGACGATGGCGACCTATCGATCAAGAGAGCGTCGCGACGTTCGGAGGAGTCGCTCATACGCCGCGCCCTGGAGCGCACCAAGGGCAATCGGACCAGGGCTGCCGATCTCCTGGAGATCAGTCACCGGGCGCTCCTCTACAAGATACGGGAGTACGGAATCGCCTCCGCGCGAGACACGCGAGACTATGATGCATACGGAAATAGCCGCGAAGAAACCCCGCCTCCGGCCACGCCGACACCATTGGGCTCAACTTGTAAGGCGAAGTGAACGATGAGGATAGGATGAAAGGTGGTTTTTTGACCTTTTTCACAGATGCCCCACCATGTAGGTGAAGAGAGGGAAATGAAGGTAGCCACTCGGAGACGACGTCGATGCCCAAGAACTGCATAGGATTGGACATAGGTTCGAGCTCCGTGAAGGTCGTACAGCTCAGGGAAACCTCCAAGGGCCTCCTGCTAGTCAACTTCGGCTTCGAGCCGCTGCCGGCGCAGACCATCGTCGACGGCGCTATCATGAACCAGACCGCTGTGGTCGAGGCCATCAAGACCCTCCGCGACAATCTCGGAATCAAAGGCAAGGAGGTGGCCACAGCCATCTCCGGACATTCCGTCATCATCAAGAAGATTAAGGTCCCGCCCATGACACCCGAGGAGTTGGAGGAACAGATTCCCTGGGAGGCCGAGCATCACATCCCCTTCTCCAAAGACGATGTTGAAATCGATCACCAGTTGGTGGGCAGCGAGGGCGGCGCCGGAGGCCAGATGGAGCTTTTGCTGGTGGCGGCCAAGAAGGAAGTCGTCTCCGACTACAGCATGGTCATTCGCGAGGCCAAGCTGGTACCCATGATCATGGATGTGGCCGCCTTCACCATCCAGAATGCCTACGAGGCCAACTACACGGTTGTTCCCGATGAGGCGGTGGCCATCATCAACGTGGGAGCCACCCTGTGCAACATCAACATCGTGGCCGGCGGAACCAGCGCATTTACCCGTGACGTGACCGTGGGCGGCAACGCATTCACCGAGGAGATTCAGAAGCGCCTCAACGTCAGCCAGGAGGAGGCCGAAGCGTGGAAGATCGGCTCGGCTGGCGAGGGCACGAGTGATGTGGTCCCCCAGGAGGTGGAGGCGGTCATTGCCTCGGTTGCCGACAGTGTGGCCGGGAAGTTCCAACGCTCGCTCGACTTCTTCCTGGCGGCCACCAGCGACGCGCGCATTACGAAGATCTACCTGTGCGGTGGCTCAGCCAAGGTGCCGGCGTTGCAGCGCTGCCTGGAGGAGAAGTCGCGTACCGCCGTCGAAGTGCTGGACCCCTTCCGCAAGATCACGGTGGATGAACACAAGTTCGACATGGCCTTCGTTCAGCAACACGCGGCCGAGGCTGCGGTGGCAGTGGGTCTGGCTTTGCGTCGCCCGGGGGACAAGCAGTGATTCGCATCAACCTGCTTCCCATCAGGAAGGTCAAGCGGGCCGAGGCCAGCCAGCGGCAATTCCTGTACATGGGCATGGCCATCGTGGCCACCGTGGGCGGGGTTGTCTTCTTGCACTTGCAGGCGGCCGGCCAACTGGAAGGGATCAAGCGAAGAAATACCATTCTCGCGGCCGATGTGGCCCGCCTGAAGAAGGAGATCGGCGACTACGAGAAGGTCCGCTCCCAGCGCGAAGAACTGCTGCGGCAGCGAAAGACCATTCAGGCGCTGGACGCGGGGCGAACCGGACCGGTGTATCTGCTGCGCGAAATGTCCGAGATCCTGAGCCCGGGCAAGGGGCCGACTTTCGACCGTGTCACCTATGAAGAGACGTTGCGGCGCGACCCCAACGCTGGGTTCAACGCAAGCTGGGATCCGCGCCGCGTGTGGATGGACGCCTATGCCGAGGACCAGAGGCGCGTGAGAATCCGAGGTGCGGCCAAGTCGAACGAAGACGTGGCGGAATTCCTCAAACGACTCAACTCGTCGGTGTTTTTCAGCGAGGTCAACCTGGACTCGACCTCCCAGGTGTCGGGACGTGGGATCAAGTACGTCAACTTCAGCCTCTCGGCCAGCGTGAACTACTGACATGAACGACATCCTGCAAAAACTCCTGCGACTCAAGACGCCGGTGAAGATCGCCGCTACCTTGGGGATCATCGCGGGGATCGTGGTCGTCTACTACATGCTGTTCTATATGGACATGCAGGATCAGATTAAGGCGGGTGAAGTCCAGCAGCGCAACTTGGCCGCGGAGAAGGAAAGCTACGAGAAGCGCAAGAAGGAATACCTGGCCTTCCGGAACGAGTTGGCGCAATTGCAGCAAGAGCAACGCGAACTGCTCAAGGCCCTGCCCAAGCGGGCTGAAATTCCCACCTTCCTTTCCAGCATCCAAGAACAGGCAGAGCTTGCCGGCCTGGAGGTTCTCAATCTGTCCATTGAAGCGGAATCGCCCGCCGAGCTGTATGTGCGCATCCCGGTCCGCATCGAGATACGTGGCACGTATCACACCATCACCAAGTTCTTCAAGAACGTCGCCGACCTGCCCCGCATCGTGAACATAGAGAATTTGGCCCTAAGTATAGAGAAGAACACTGACGAGTCGGTCTCGCCCCGACTGCGTGCCAAGTTCTACGCGGTGACCTTCCGCTACAACGATCAGCCCGAAACCGGAGGGGGAACATGAGGCGGACAAGACTTGCCCCGCTCCTCGTTGCCTGGCTCGTTCTCGCGCCCTGGGGGGACAATTCGGTTGCCCGCGCGGCCCCTCCCAAGGCCCCGGGCAAGTCCCGCCCGGGCGGCAAGGCGGGCGCGGCCGAGCCGACCGGCCCCGCAGCCGCAGCGGCCGATGCCGTGCAGCAGCGACTGACCATCCTGCGCCGGAAGGTCTTGCGTGACGAAGATTTCAACGAAACCGATGACGCCAACCGAGACCCGTTCCGGTCTTTCACTGGGATCTTCAACGATCGAGGTCTTCGCGTGAACGTCCAGCAGGCTGTTTCGGCTATCTTCGGAAAGTTCGCCCTCGAGGAGCTTACTTTGATTGCCGTGATCAGCGGCGACGCGAACCCGCGCGCCATGTTCCGGGATCCGGGTGGTCTGGGACAGGTGATCAAACGAGGCGACTACATTTCCAAATCGGCCGCACGTGTCACGAAGATCCTATCCGACCGCGTGGTGTTGGAGTTGGCGGAGGCCACGTCGGGCGGTGAAACCCGAGCTTTGGAGAAAGCCATTCTGGTCAATCCAGAGGGGGCAGATAAATGACCGGTCAACTAGTGTTTTCTGAGAAATCCACGATCATGCTCGGCGTCGTCATGGGCGCCTGGCTTTCTGCCCCGGCCCTTGCCGACACGGCCCAGGTGCGCGCCATCCGCGTCTCCGAGGCCGGGGGTGACACGGCGGTCGTGATATCGGCCTCAGCACGACCCACTTTCACGACCTGGAAGCTCGAACAGCCGACCCGGGTGGTGGTGGATCTCAGCGGAGTCCGCCTGGGCAACGTCGAGGTTCCCATGGATGCCGGCACCTACGCCGTGGGACTGATCAGCGCGAGCGTCAGTGAAGAAGAAGGAGGGGGTCATCGGACGCGCATTGTCTTGACCTTGCGGCAAGCCTCCGACTATCGCGTCGAGGCGCGCGGCAACGACATCGTCGTGCGCGTCATCCCCAACGTGCGCCCGGCAGCGAGCAAGGCCGCAGCGCCAGACCCCCGCGACGCGGAAGCCAGGGCCGAGGCACAAGCAAGAGCCGAAAGAGCTGAAAACCAAGCCAAGACCGAGGCCAAGGCCAAGGCTGAAGCACAGCTCAAGGCTGAAACTCAGGCGCGGGCGGCTTCCCAAGCCCATGCCGAAAACGCCAGGCTCAAACAGGAATTGCAGCAGGCCCGGCGCGACGCCGAGAACGCGCAAGCAGTGGCCAGCGCAGCCAGCGCCGAGACTGACCGGCAAAGGGCGGCCGCGGCTCGTTCGGACGAACACGCCCGCAAGGCCGAGCACGAAGCCGGCCAGGCCCGCCAGCGCGCCCAAGCCGCCGAGCGGGAAACGCGCACGGCGCAGCAGCGCGAAGCTGAACGCGACCGGGCCTTTCAGGCGGCCGCTCACGAGGTCGAAATGCGAACCGTGGCGCTCGAAGCGAAGGCCAAGAGCCTGGAGGAACAGGGGCTAAGGCTGGTGGAGGCCGAACACCTGGTCGCGGCACGCGAGGAAAAATTGCGCGTGGCAGCCACCGAATTGGCCCAGCGCGAGCAGGCGGCGCGGGCCGCCCAGGCCCAGCGCAACCGGCTCGAACAAAGCGGCGCTTCGTCACCAGACAGGGCGCGTGCCGCAGCGGCGGTGGCCAAGGCCGAGGTTGAGCGCAGGAACGCGGCTGACGCAGCCGAGCGCTCGCGCAGGGATCTCGACCTGGCGGTGGTCGCACGCCGTGCGGAAGAAGGCCGCCGGCAAGAGGAGATGCGCGGCCGTCAGGCAGAGGAAGAGAAGTTGAAGCGCGCCGAGTCCACCCGCGCGGCCGAGGAGGCCCGCCTGGCCCAGGCGCGCACCGACCGGGCTCGGGTCGAGAGCGAGCGGGCCAAGCTGGAGACGGCCCGTGACGCGTTGGCGGCGGAGGTCAAGCGACTCGCCCAGGCGTCCGCGCCGATCAATCCGGCTGCAGCAGAGGTTGCCGTGGCACGGCCGGTCCCCTCGCCGGCCGCGGCCAAGCCGGTTGCCAAGGACGAAAAAGGAACCGTGGTGAGTGTGCGACCCGCGACCGATGCGGCCAAACCGGTCGTACATCCTCGCTCCGTCACCCTGCGTGTACCCATCCGTGTTCGCAGCATAGATTTTGTCGACGAGCCCACTCGCTCTTCGGTCATTATCGACCTGGAAGAGCCATCAGCATTTGCCGTCGAACGCCCGGCTGATCGGCGCGTCAGCCTGCGTCTCGACCATGCCGACCTCCCCGACGACCTTGCGCGCAGTCTGGACGCCACGGAGTACCTCGGCCCAGTCCGAATCATCAGCTCGTACCGGGATCCGCATGCCCGCGGCACAGTTCGAGTCGATGTGGACCTGGCCGAGGATGTCCCCAACCGCGTTCGGCAGGATGGGAGCCGGATCTACTGGGAGTTCCGCAAGCCGACCCCGTCCGATGGACAGAAGTTGCCCGCCCTGGGCGGCCCCCTGCCGCCGTCGGTTCTGTTCGTGCCCGCTCGTCGTGTGGCAGCCTTCAGTGTCACCCTCTCCGATCGTAGATGGTCTGCCACGCGCGGCGCCTGCGAGGGCGCGCGCGAAAGCGCGCGGGGTGGGCTGTCCGTCCAGAAGGCCGGCGGGCTCCCCACGCGACTGACACTAGCCCAAGCCCAGGCCCCAAGCTCTGCGCGCAAGGCCGGCGAGGACGAATCTCCGGTGGCCCGGCGTGCGAGCTTGACGGGAAAGAAGCGCTACACCGGTCGCCGTATCGACCTGGATTTCAAGGGGGCGGACATCCACAACATCTTGCGACTTCTGGCCGACGTGGGGCAGATGAACATCGTCACCTCGGACGAGGTGAAGGGCGAGGTCACCATCAAGATGCGCGATGTGCCCTGGGACCAGGCCCTGGACGTCGTGCTGCGGGCCAAGGGTCTGGGCTCGGTTCGCGAGGGCAACCTGGTTCGCGTGGCGCCCCTGTCAGTGCTGGAAAAGGAGCTGGAACAGGAGATCGCTCGCCAGAAGCAGTTGGCGGAAGTCTTGCCCACGGAAACCAGACTCATCGGCGTGTCGTACGCGCACGCCTCTTCCTTGCAAGACAAGGCTCGTGACCTGCTGTCACCGCGAGGCAAGATCTCGGTCGACGATCGCACCAACAATCTGATCGTTTCCGACGTGGCACGCAGCCTGCAGCTCATCGAGGATTTGGTACGCAACCTGGACACCCAGACCTCGCAGGTGGTGATCGAAGCCCGCATCGTTGAGGCCAATTCGGACTTCGCCCGCCAGATAGGCGTGCAGTGGGGCGGAAACACCTTCATGGATGTGGCGCACGGCAATCCCACCGGGCTGGTTTTCCCCTACAACGTGGGTATCGGCGGCGGGGCGGACGACGGCGCTTCACCGCTCGGCGGCCTGGTACCGGGAGTACGAACCGGTGTCGCCGGAGGGGCAAATCCGAACTTCGTGGTCAACATGCCGGCCCCCGCCGGTCTCAACACCGGAAGTGCCATCGGCCTGACCATGGGATCAGTGGCAGGTGCTTTCAACTTGAATCTGCGCCTCTCGGCCATGGAGTCGACCGGCCAGGTCCGCATCCTGTCCTCGCCACGGATCACCACAATGGACAACATCGACGCCTCAATCGAGCAGGGCGTGTCGATACCGGTCTCGGTCGTCAGCGCGATGGGGGCTCAGACCCAGTTTGTAGACGCCAAGCTTCACCTGGGCGTCAAGCCGCATGTCACCAACGAGGGCACCATCACGCTCACAGTCAGCGTGAGCAAGAATGAGCCTGACTTTGTCAACACAGGTTCCAAAGGCGATCCGACCATTCTGAAGAAAGAAGCCAGGACGACCATGCTCGTGCGCGACGGCGACACTGCCGTAATCGGTGGGATCTACACGCGCAACTCCGGTCTCAGCTTCGCCAAGGTACCGTTCTTCTCAGACATCCCGGTGTTGGGCTGGTTCTTCCGCAACCGCAAGGAGAACGACCATCGCACCGAGTTCTTGGTCTTCCTCACGCCACGCATAGTCAACCGGGCCCGCGCGCTTGGACAGTAGCAGCCACGAGGAAGCAAGACTTCACCAGAACGACATGGAGAGCGCCATGAGAACTAGCAACGGCAGAACCATTGGTCGAGTGGTCGCCCTGATCACTCCTGTGGGCGTGTTCTTGTCCCTTGCCGCCTGCGTGGTTGACGACGGCCCCACGGGACTGCTCATTGTGCAGGATCAGTGGCTCGGGGCGGGAGCTGCAGCCACATCTTGCAGCGTTCCCGCGACAGCCACGCCCCAGCGGAGGATCCAAGGAATCTTGGACGTAGCGGTTCTGGACCAGGCCAGCCACACGCCACACTACTTGTTCTACCCGCTGGTGCAGAATCTGTTGGGGCCGCTTACCGGTATGGTGGCCAGCGGCTCGACTTCGGACGTTGAAGAGAAGCACAACATCCTCATGACAGCGTTCCACGTGAAGTTGGACGTTGCCACCGATGCGGGCGCCAGCTTCACGTGGGATCCCGCGTGCCCCGGCGAGTTCGACGTTCCTCTTGAGACGTTTCGCCTGGAGCCCGGCGGCAGCATGTCCGAGATCGTGGAGATCATCAGGTCCTGCAACGCAGCCACGCTTTTCCAATACTTCCAGGACCAGGCCCTGTCCTCGGTCGCGATCACGGCCACGATTCGGGCCAAGGGCCACCTGGGAAGCGCCGGTATCTCGAGTCCGCCCTTCAAATTCCCGGTGCACGCCTGCGTCGGCTGCCTGCAGACTGGGTATCCCGACTCGAAGGCGACCAGGTTCGACTTCCCGGCAATAGCCAAGTGCTCTGACCTTACCGTCAACCCGTACACCGGTGATCCGTGCAATCCGGCCCAGGATCAGCTCGTTCTTTGCTGTGCGACAGACTACGACGCCGGCGGGCAAGTCACCAGCGTGCAATGTCCCGCGGTCCCGACCGGCACGGCGCCGTGACCGAGCCATCCCGTTGCCGCTATTGACACGCCCGGCTTCGAGTGGCTAGAAGCCAACCGCAAGCATGTTCCGCGATACCCTTCAGAAAATGGTGGACCGCCTCGATGGGGGGGTGGCTGGGATCCTGATGGGTCTTGACGGCATCGCGGTTGACCTCTACAGCCGGGAGAAGGCCGACGGGATCGACATTCAAACCGTGGGCATGGAGCTGGCCCACGCGCTTGCGCAGATGGGCAAGGCGGTCGAGCGGCTAGACTTGGGCCGGGCGGCCGAAATCACTCTGCGGACCGAGAAGTTGGTGATTCTAGTGTACTTGCTGAGCGAGGAATACTTCATCGCCTGTGCCGTGCGCCCAGACGCGAGCTTCGGCAAGGCGCGCTATTTGATGCGCCTGGCGGCTCCCCAGATCCGGGCCGAGCTGTGAGCTCCAAGCGGACATCTTTGCCGGTCATCGTGGTCCTGCACGGCCCGAACTTGAACCTGCTCGGTTCACGAGAACCCGCTATCTACGGTCACACCACGCTGGCGGAAATCGACAATGGCTTGCAGATTCGGGGGCGTGAGCTGGGACTGCTGGTGCAGACCTTCCAGTCAAACGACGAGGGCGCCCTCATCGATCGCGTGCAGCAGGCGCGGGGTCAGGCCAGTGGTTTCATCATCAACGCTGGCGGGCTTACCCATACCAGCGTATCTCTGCGGGATGCCATCGCCGCCGTCGCCCTGCCGACCGTGGAGGTCCACCTGTCCAACCTTGCCGCGCGCGAGGCGTTTCGCCATCGCTCTTTGCTGGCCCCGGTTTGCCTCGGCCAGATTGCCGGGCTCGGTCCCGTGGGCTACCGTCTTGCGCTCGAAGCACTGGCGCACCACCTGACCGCAAGCCAGCCGGGGCAGCCGGCGTCGTCGCATGATGGTGAACCGTCTTCCGCAAAGCCACGCTCTGCGGTCGCCTCGCCGAAGAAAGGAAATCCCACCCGATGAGTAAAGCCAAGGCCCCCGTTCGGAAGGACGAGAAGAAGTCCTCGTCTTGCTGTTGTGAGGAGCCGCCACGCGCGCTCGGGCCCGAGGAACTCGCCAGCGTGCGAGAACTGGCCGAAATTGCCACCGAGTTTGATTTGGCTGAACTGGATGTTGACTCCTGCGGTGGAATTCGCGTCGTGCGCCGTCAGGCGGGTGGCGGTGCGGCCGCGACCTCAGCGCCCGCCGCGCCTCCCTTGCCCCCGCCTGCGCCAGCTCCGGCGGTCGAAAAGCCGGACAAGCCCGCCGAGAACGGCGTGCTCCTCACCTCGCCTTTCGTGGGCACTTTCTACCGCGCGCCGGCACCCGAGGCGCCGCCGTTCGTGGAAGGCGGACAAGCCGTGCGCAAGGGACAAGTCGTGTGCATCGTCGAAGCCATGAAGCTGATGAACGAAATCGAATCCGAATTCGACGGCAAGATCCTCGAGATTCTGGTGAAAAACGCGGAACACGTCGAGTATGGGCAACCCCTGTTCCGCATCGAAAAGGCCTAGAACGATCTCACCACGGAAGCCGCAAATCTTGCCTCCGGCTCTGTGTCCTTTGTGCCCTCTGTGGTGAGTACGAAAGCACGACCACCGTGTTCAAGAAAGTACTGATAGCCAACCGTGGCGAAATCGCCCTGCGCGTGATTCGCGCCTGTCGCGACATGGGAATCCGATCGGTCGCGGTCCATTCCACCGCTGACGCCGATGCGCTGCACGTCCGTTTCGCGGATGAGAAGGTGTGCATCGGTCCGCCCCCAGCGCGCCAGAGCTACAACAACGTCCCCGCCCTGATCAGCGCGGCCGAGGTGACCGGCGCCGACGCCATCCACCCGGGCTACGGATTTCTGGCCGAGAATGCCGAGTTCGCCGAAGTCGTCCAGAAGTGCGGCCTGCATTGGATCGGCCCCCAGCCTGAGCTGATGCGCCTCATGGGCGACAAGGTGTCCGCGCGCAGAGCGATGGAAGTCGCAGGCGTTCCGGTGGTCCCAGGTTCGTCCATCATCGAAAGCGACCGACAGGCAGAAGAGGCGGTGGAACGCATCGGGTTGCCTGTGCTCATCAAGGCGACAGGTGGCGGTGGTGGTCGGGGCATGAAGATCGTGGAGGACAAGTCGCGACTCTTCACCCAGTTGGCCTCAGCCCGGGCCGAGGCCCAGGCCGGGTTCAACAACCCCGCGGTCTACCTGGAGCGCTACATTGGTCAGCCTCGCCACATCGAGGTGCAGGTTCTGGGCGACGGCTCCACGGCCATCGCCATGGGCGAGCGCGAGTGCTCCATCCAGCGCCGACACCAGAAACTGATCGAGGAGGCACCGTCGGTGGCACTCGACGACGCACGACGTGTCGAGCTGCTGCGCACCGCGCGCAAGGCCACCGCGGCCATCGGCTACCGCACGGTTGGCACCCTGGAGTTCCTGCTCGACGAGGGGAAGCACTTCTACTTCATCGAAATGAACACGCGCATCCAGGTCGAGCACACGGTCACCGAGGCGGTCTTTGGCGTGGATCTGGTGCGGGAGCAGATGAGGCTGGCCGCCGGTGATCAGCTGCGTTTTCCCCCGGATATGCGGCCGCGCGGCCACGCGATCGAGGTTCGCATCAACGCGGAGGATCCTGTCACCTTCGCTCCCTCGCCCGGGCTCATCACTGCGCTCAACCTCCCCGGCGGACCAGGCGTGCGCGTAGATACCCATATTTACGCCCACTATCGCGTCCCCCCCTACTACGACTCGCTGCTGGCCAAGTTGATCGTGCATGGGGAGAACCGCCATGTGGCCCTGGCCAGGATGCGTCGGGCTTTGGGCGAGGTGGTGGTGGAGGGCATCAAGACCAACGTCGAGCTTCACAAGCGGGTCATCGACCACCCGGACTTCATCGCCGGTCACTTCGATACGCACTTTCTCGAACGTCTCTGACTCATCGCTCATGTGGTACGCCGACTTACCACATCATCCGCAAATTTCGGTCCACGCCTTTACAGGTTTACCGTATGCGGTAACACTGATAGGTCGGACCTGGCCAGTTGGTAACCAAGAAAGACAAGAACCTCGCAGCAGCGCAGAAGTACCTANNGAAGCCTTGAAAAGGCCCTGACGGAGTTTCAAAGCGCCGTCAAGGAAGATGCCAAGGACACCCGCACTTGGCTGCGCATGGCGGAGGTGCACGTTCGCCTCGGGCAGAACGACAAGGCCACCGAGGTCTATCAGAAGACGGTGGATCTCTACGTCGAGCAGGGATTCTTCCAGCGCGCGGTGGCCGTATACAAAAACATCATCAAGCTCTCTCCCGAGGTGGTGGGAGCCCGCGTCAAGCTGGCAGATGTCTATCGCCAACTTGGGCTGTTCTCAGACGCCATCCAGCAGCTGGAGCAGGCTGTGTTGCTCCACCAGAAGGCTGGCCGTCTTCCCGAGGCCATGGCCTCGATGAAGCAGATCCTCGATCTCAATCCGGACCAACCGGCCGCGCGGATCCGCTATGCCGAGATGGCTGCGCAAGCGGGGAACACCGACGAGTCTCTGGCCGAGTTCCGTGAGGCGGCCAATCTGCTCAAGGCCCAGGGGCGAACCGATGAGTTCACCCGTGTGGCAGAGCGAATCCTGTACTACCAGCCCGACGATCTGTCCCTCGGCAAGGATCTCGCCTCAAGCTACTTGGATCGCAACAATGCGCGAGCCGCCCTCGCCCGTCTCAAGCCCTGTTTCGATGCCAACCAGAACGATCCCGAGATCCTCGACCTACTGGCCCGTTGTTTCGAGCAACTGGGTCAGCCTCACAGGTGCCTGCCGGTATTGAAGGAGCTCTGCCGCCTCTACGCCAACACGGGGCGCGCAGCAGAGCGCAACCAGACCATCCAGCGAGCCCTTGCCATGGATCCGAATGATCCCGAGATCCAGGCCATGCTGGGGCACACGACTCCCGGCAGCGGTCACGCTCCCGCCCCGGTCATCGCTCTGCACCGTCGGTCACCCACCCTGTCCAACGCCGTTGTGCCCGCTCCTGTGGTGCCTCCCCGATCCACAGCCATCACCTTCAGCGAGATGGAGGTTCCCCCCTCGCTGCAAGACAAGTACAAGACACCGTCTCCTGATGAGGTCCCCAGTGTGGCGGACCGAATGGCCATTGCCTCGGGCCTGGTGGAAAAGCCTGAGGACGAGGCCGAGATCAAGCGAATCCTGGCCGAGGCCGATGTTTTCGTGAGGTATGGGCTGGTGGAGCGCGCCGCCGAGCATCTGCGGCATGTGTTCGAGCGCGTACCCACCCATGTCGGGGCGCACGAACGCCTGGCCGCGGTGCTGACCCAGCTCGGTCGCAGGGCCGAGGCGGCCGCGGAGCTAGAGGTCCTGGCCCAGCAGCTCTTTCCGTCTAGCCGTACCAGCGCAGCCACCTATGCGCGCCGGGCGCTGGAGATGAACCCGGGCGCCCGGCGGGCACAGGAAGTGCTGGCCGCAGTGGATCGCTCGACAACAGGATCTGTACATTCGGTGCCGGTGGCAGCCAGATCAGATAGTTCCTCCCGCAAGGGGGGAACGCCCGAGCCCGAAATGATTGGCAGCGGCGAGATCGAACTGATTGGCGACGGCGTGACCGCTGAGGAAGAGACGGCGGAAAAAACCGGTGCGGTTGCGGCGCTGGCCGAGGCATTCGGCAGCGCCGAAGTCGATGGGCGGGATCAAGCCGAGTCAGGTGGCTTCGAGGAGGGAACCACGCCCGCCACGCCGGCGGATCGACGAAGGCCAAGGGAGGAGAACACGGTGGCGAGCGAGGCGCCGTCGGCCAGCAGCGCCGACGAAGATGCTGTGCCTTCCGATGCGGTGTTGGGCGACTTGGAGCAGGTAGATTTCTTCATCGAGCAGGAGTTGAACGACGAGGCGCAGGCACTACTCGACGACCTGGAGCACCGCCATCCGGGGCACATCCTGGTCGCGGATCGGCGCGACAAGTTGACCAGCCTGAGAAAGAACGCAGCGCCCAACGAACCGCCGGCGCCGGAGCCGACCGGGCGAGCAGAGGCAACCCCGATGCCGCAAGCGGCCACGGGAACAAGCGGTTCAAGAGACCTCGACTCCGAGGCAGACCTGGGTTTGATGAACAAGACCATGGAGCGCCATGATCTCGCCATCCAGCACTTCACAGCGCTGCTGGGCGACCCAAAGCGTGAGGTATTTGCCCTTACCATGATCGGCGAATGCCACGAGGCCCTGGGCAACCACGCGGAGGCCACTCGTTGCTTCCAGGACGCGCTGAAAAATCCGCGCGCCACCGAAGTCGAGGCCACCCAGCTCTACTTCCTGCTCGGCAACGTCTTCTACAACACGGGCGATCGCGCCGAGGCCCTCTACTACTTCGAGCGGGTCTCCAAGCGAGATCCTGCTTTCCGTGACGTACAGCGCCGCCTGGTCGCGCTCAAGTCGCGCGGCGGCCCTCACTAGCGCTCTCTTCCCAGTCCTCTTGGTTTCCCGCTCTGGTGATGCTAGCGTCGGTTCCTCTTGTGGCGTCGTCTTCTCCGGTTGTACTAGCCTAGCCAGCGCCATCGCCTGATCCTGCGGAGGGCCCGAAATGCCCAGCGAGCGCGAGTACGAACAGGTCTTGCAGAAAGATCCCGCCAACGGCGACGCTTTTGTGGCGCTGCGCAAAGCCTATCGCGAGTCGAATCGTTTCGACAGGCTCGTCACGTTGTACGAGACGCGTGCCCAGGCCATCGACGACCAAGCCAAAGCGGCTGAGCTGTTCTACCTGGCGGCTGAGGTCCGCCTGGACCACCTGAGCGACACCTCGGGCGCCGAGGCTGACTTGGCGCATGCGGTCAGCCGCGACGCCAGCCATCGCAAAGCGGCCAAGCGTCTGAAGGACATCTACCGCGAACAGGGCCGCACTGACGAGTACCTGACCATGCTGGAGATGGAGGCGGTGGCGGTATCGCGTACCAGGGATTCGGCGCGCATCGATGAACTGAAGGCCGAGGCCGAGCAAGCGGCTGGTCAGGAGATTCAACGCATAGCGCGGGCGGTCGCCACACCTGCCCTTCGCGGCAGCATCACGTCCGCAAATCTAAAGACCGTCGAGCAGGCGCGAAAGATCTTCGCTGCCATCGGCGAGTACCAAACCGCGTGCCGCCTGTACGAACTGGAGCTGGCAGCCACCACCGATCCAAAGCGGCGCGCGAACCTGATGTTCCGGCTGGGACGCATGCTGGCCGAGAAGGTTGGCGACCTGCAGCAAGCGGCCCAGAAACTGAGCGATGTGGTGCGGCTCTACCCGCGTGACGACAAGGCCCTGGATACGCTGGCCGCGGTCTTTGCCAACCCCCAGTGGACGGGAGCGGATGGCCCGGCGCGGGCCGCTGGTCTGTACAGCCAGATTGCACGGCGCCGCCACGAGGCGGGTGACGTGGACAACGCGGTGGCGGCTCTGCGCAAGGCCCTGACCGCGGTGCCCGGCCATCCCGAGGCTTCGGCTCTCATGGAGCGGGTGCTGACCAACGCCGGCCGCTTGGCTGATCTGGACCGTTTCCTGCGCGAGCACGTGGCCACGGTGCACTCCGACCAGGCGAAGATCGAAGTCCTGTTCAAACGGGCTCACCTGGCCCGCACCTCGCTCGACGACATCGCCGAGGCGATGCGCATCTACCAGGAAATCGTGGCCATCGAGCCACCGGGGGGAACCGCGTCGAAGGAACTGGCTGCCCTGTACTTGGAACGTCAGGACTACGGCAAACTGGCCGAGTTGCGCGAGCGGCAGCTCGAGAAGGCGTCGGACCCCGAGTTTCGTCTCAGCTTGCAGCGCGAGCTAGCGTCTCTCTACCGCGACCGGCTGGGTGACCGTGAGCAGGCCGCGGTGTATCTGCACGCGATCCTGCAAGCCCAGCCCAGCGACCCCGATGCGTTGCGCGCCTATGCCGAGCATTTTCGCCAACGCGGTGCCTGGCGCGAACTGGCCGACGTGCTGGAATTCGCGCTCAACCACGAACTCTCGATCGGCGCCGCAGTTTCCGAACTTCTGCCTCGCCTGGAAGAGGTGGCCGTCATCGCCGAGACCAAGCTGGGCGACATCGATCGCGCGCTGGCGGTGTGGCGGCGGATGTTCGAGCTGGATCCCAGCTACCAGCGAGCGCGCGAAGCCTGCAAGCGCATCCTGCAGAAAGCCGGTCGCTGGGAAGAGATGGCGACGGTTCTGGTCGAGGATGCGGCAGCCGGCGAGCCCGACGCCCGGGCCGAGATTCTCCGTCGCTTGGCCCGTATGTACCTTGATAAGCTCAACTCGCCCGAGCGCGCGGCGGCGGTCTACCGTGATGTCCTCGCGCTTGATGCAAAGGACGCGGCCGCGCTTCGCGCTGTGGTGGAGGCATACGAGCGGGCCGGGCAGTGGGCCGAGCTTGCCGCTCTCTTGCGCAACCAGGTCGAGCTAACCAACGTCGACGCTGAGAAGGTCAACCTTCTGCGTCGCCTGCTCAGCCTGTACGAGGAACCGTTGGCCGATCTGTCGTCCGCCTCGTGGGCTGCGGCACAGATTCTCAAGCTCATACCCAGCGACCGAGACGCCCTGCTGCGGGTGGAGAGCATCTTCGAACGGATGAATGACAAGCCTCGGCTGGCGAAGATGCTCGAGTACCACCTCCGCTACGCCACGACCGCGGAGGAGAAGCTGGCACTGGTCAGGCGCATCGCTGACCTCTTGCAGAACCAGCTCGACGATTTCGACCGGGCCATCCCCTACTGGGAAAACGTGCTCAAGCACGTGCCCGGAGACCAGCAGGCCCTGCAGGCGTTGCTCGCGGGCTACGAAAAGGCGGGCCGGCTCGACGATCTGGCGCGCACGCTGGACATGCAAATTACCGCTCTGACCGCCGATCCGGCGGCGCAGGCGGAGCTATTGCGGCGGCTGGCTCGCCTGGCGGGTGATGGACTCAAAGAGGCCCCACGCGCCCAACGGGCATGGCAGGACTTGCTCAAGATCCTGCCCGCCGATCGCGATGGACTGGAGGCCCTATCAGCCATCGCGTCGGCGGAGTCCGACTGGATTGGGCTGGCCGACTTGCTGGCGCGCCGTATCGCAGCTTCGACCAATCCGACCGAAGCCGTTCCCATGGCACTCCAGCGCGCCAGCCTGCTGGTCGAGAAGCTGGATGATTCGGCCGAGGCGATCCGCGCGCTGGAACACATCATCAGCGATCTCGATCCCGCCAGCGTGGAGGCACACGAGGCCTTGCGCCGGGTGGCCGAGGCTCGCAACGATTGGCCGCGCGTGGCCAGCGTGGCGGAACGGCAGTTGGGCTTTGCCACGGATCCCAAAGAACGAGTCATGCGGGCACTGGAAATCGGAGGCCTGTACCGCGACCGCCTGCATGATGCCAAGAAAGCCATCGAGGCCTTCGAACGGGCGGTCGAGATCGAGCCCGAGCAGTCGGCGGCGCTCCACGCCCTGGCGCCTCTCTACGTCGAAACCGACGACGGTGAAGCGTTCATAGCTACCGCGGAAAAACTCCTGCGTCAGACCGAGGACGCTACACAACGGCGCCGGCTGCTCTTCGACATGGCCGAAGCGGCCGAAAAGATGCTCAGCGAGCCGCGCCGGGCTTTCGAGTTAGTCCGGCGTGCCTACGTCGAGAGGTCTGACGAGGAGTCGCTGGCTCGCTTGGAAGCGACCGCCGAGTCCCACGGGCTGTGGGAGGACCTCATCAAGGTGTATGCGGGCGAGGGCGCGCGCTCGGCTGATCCGCTGGCCCAGGTGCAGGTGGCGAAAAAGGTGGCGGAATTGTGCGAGATCCGGTTGCAACTACCGGCGCGCGCCTTCACCGTGCTGCGCGAGGCGCTGGCCCACGATCCGGCGGGGACAATCCTGCTTCCCGAACTAGAAAGACTGGCTCGGACCACCAAGGATTGGCAAGGACTGCTCGACGTCTACGCGCAAGTGGCACGCGGCCGTCCTGTGCCGGAGGACCGATTCGCCCTCCTCGGCCTGCGCGCAGGCGTGCGCGAGGCCGAGATGGGCGATCCATCGGGTGCGTTTGACGAGTTGTTGCGCGCTTACGCTCTCAGCCCGGGCCACGAGGCCACTCGGCTCGAAATCTCGCGTCTGGCCGAGGTGACCGGGCGCTGGGAGGACGCGCTGGCGGTCGAAGGGCAAGCCTTCCTGCGGGCCGCCACCACGGCGGAGAAGGTGACCGTGGTGCGGCGGGCAGCGGTCTTGGTCGAAGAAAGGGTCAAGGATCGGGTGCGCGCCTTCCGCGCCTACCTGAATGCATTCCGGTTGGCGCCCGAGGACGAAGAGATTGCGGCCAACCTGTGGCGGCTGGGCGAACTGATCGGCAGCTATGAACAGGCGGAACCGGCGCAGACTTCCCCCGCCCCGCCCGCCGAGCAGCAGGGGACCACTTCCGAGAGCGATGTCGCTGAGGTGGTATTCTTGACCCCGGCGCCGGTGGCAGTCGGTGGAACGGCCGCCCCTCTTCTGGAATTCGATGAAGTGACGGGCGAGATCGAGATTGGCGACGTGGACATCGTGGACCCGGCGGAGTCGCCTGACCTGCCAGCGTCGGGCGGCGCACCGGCCGCGGCCGGCTTCGAGACGCCCTGGCAGGAATGGGTGCAAGCCTATGAGTTGTTGCCCGCCGATCTGATTACCCGTCATCACTACCTGAAGAAGCAAGCCGAGATCTGGGAGGTTGGCGCCCACAACAACGATCTGGCGCTGCAAACCCTGGAGCGGGCTTTCGTCCTGCAGACCACAGACGAATCCGTACGCGCCGAGATGGAGCGGTTGGCGCGCCAAGGTGACTGCTGGGATCACGTCTGCGAGATCTATCTGCGCGCGGCCGAACGTGAATCCCGTCAAGCAGCAGTAGCGCTGCACCTGCGGGTTGGCCAGATCCGCGAGGACCTTGGACGGATCGATCTCGCCGAGGAGCGCTACCGCAAGGTAATCGTGCTGGAGACCGACAACCCCATCGCGGTCGATCGGCTTGAGCAGATCTACCGAAGCCAGGAGCGCTGGGCTGACCTGGCGCAGGTGCTGGAACGTCGGATCACAGTGCCGGGTGGACGCCTGGAAGGCACAGAAGCGCGCCAGCGCGCCTTCGAACTCGCCGAACTCTACGAAAAACGACTGGAACGGCCCTACGAAGCAGTGGACACGCTCGAGCGCCACGTGGCAAGCGCCGAGGAGGAAGAGCGCGGACTGGCGGCGGGCAGCCCACACGCCCCCGCGCTGGCGATAGAGGCGCGTGCCGGCTACTCGGCGCTGGCGCGTCTGTATGGTCGGGTTGGCATGGCGCAGAAGGCGGCCGCGGCGCTGCAGCGTGAGCTGGAGTTGACGGGTGAGGGAGAAGACGCACGCGAGGCGCGCTGGCGCCTGGCCGAGATCTACGAACGTGAGCTGTCGCTGCCCGCTCGGGCAGTGGACATGTACGAGGACATCCTGAAACGAGCGCCCCGGGACGCCGAGGCCCTGGCAGCGCTGGACCGTTTGCAGCAGGCGATGGGTCGCTTCGAAGCCTTGACAGAGGTGCTGCGTCGGCGCGCCGAGATCACGGACGGTACCGAAAAGAACGAACTGGTGTGGCGACGCGCGCGCATCCTGGAAGAGAAGCTGGGCAATCCGGAGGCTGCGGCGGCCTGCCTACGCAGCCTGGGCTCCGACGCACTCTCCGACGAACGAACCGCGGCCGCGCTCTTGCGCAACCTGCGCAGCGCGGGCCTGGCCCACGAGGCCCTGCGCATTCTTGAGCAGCGCATCGAAGTACTGACCAAGGCCGGCAACGACCCCAAGTTGATTGCAGCCCTGAACCTCGAAATGGCTCAACTCAAATCCGACGATCTTTCGGACCCCAAGGGAGCCCAGCAAGCCATCGAGGCGGCCTTCGCGCTGCAGCCGGAAGATCCGGCAGTCCTCGCTGCGCTGGCGCGCTTCCACCTGAAACACAACGATTTTCAGGCCTACGCGGCCGTTCTCTTGCGCCGGGCCGATGCTCTGGCAGGCCAGCCCGAACAGGCGGCGGCCTTGCTGGAGGCGGGCGCCGTGTTCCGCGATCAGCTTGGCCAGGCGGCCGAGGCGCGGGCCTGCTTTGAACGGGCGGTCAATCTCCATCCTTCGAATCCCGAGGTACTTGCGGCGCTGGCGGCCATGCTCGCTGGCGAGGGCCGGCTCGACGAGGCCAAGGCGCTGTACGAGCGGCAGCTCAGTCTGTGCGACTCGCCCTCGGCCAAAGCCGCGGTGCTGACCAATTTGGCCCGCGCATTGTGCGAGAAACCGGACGGTCTGCCCGAGGCCGAGCGGCGGCTCGACGAGGCGCTGGATCTCGACCCCAATCACCTGCCTGCCGTGGTCACCATGGCCGACATCCTGTACCGCGAAGAGCAGTGGGATCGGGCCGAACGCAGATTGAATGAGGCGCTCCGGCGCATGCGAGGCCAGCCCGAGCAGACGGCCAAGCTGTATCACCGGCTGGGCGAGGTCTACGAGAAGCTGGGCCGCCTTGACGAAGGCTACCGGCAACTGGTGGAGGCCGACAAGGCTCTGCCCGGACAACTCATGCTGCGCATTGCACTTGGCGAGAACCGCTTCCAGGCTCGACGCTGGCGGGACGCGACCACCCACCTGGATGGGATCGCGGATCATGCGGCTGCGCCCAACTACCCCGAGGAAGTGGCGCTGGCGCTGGTCCACGGCGCGATGGCCGAGTTGCGACAGAAACGGCCCGAACGCGCCGTTGCCCTACACGAGGCCGCGCTGCGCCTGTCCCCCAGCCATCCCCAGACGCTGCGCGCGCTGGCGGACCTGGCGATTGAACGCGGAGACAAGCTGGAGGCGGCGCGATCATTGCGCCTGGTGGCCGAGTCATGTGGCGATCCGGCGGAGCAGTGCCGGCTGTACGAACAGATAGGCGATCTGCACCTTGCTCTGGGCAACATGGGGGCAGTCCGTGAAGCCTACGAAGAAGCGGTGGCCCGAATTGAGGCTGACAGCCAGGACCAGGTGCCCCTGCTTGAGAAGACGGCGGCGGCACAGCGGGCCGAGGGTGCCTTGCGGGCCGCCATCGAAACCGCGCGCCGGATAGCGGACATAGTGGTCGAGCCCAAAGAGCGGGCGGCACGCCGACACGAAATCGCCGGGTTCGAGATGGAGCAAGGCAACTTCGACAGGGCGGCGGACTTGCTTGAGCAAGTGATCGCGGATGATCCCACCGACGAGACGGCTTTGTGGGGCCTGTGTGAAGCCTACGAGCGAGCCGGCCGCGGGGCTGACGTCGCCGGAACCCTGCAACGTGTCCTGCCCCAACTGGCCGAACCGGCGGCTGACGCGGATCTGGCGCGTCGGCGCGCGGAACTATGGGCGAAGCTGGGCGCCTTGCTGGTTGCCACTGATCCGGCGGCCGCAATGGGCGCCTTGCAGGCGGCGATCACGGCCGACCCCCATCGCGTGGAGGCACGATTGGCTCTGGCGGAGATCTACGGCGCGCGTCCCGAATATCGAGAGATGGCTATCGAGAACCACAAAGCCATCCTGGTCTTCGATCCGATCCGACAGGAATCCCTGCACGCTCTGGCTGCCGATCACATTCGCCTGGCGCGCGTGGATCGGGTTCGCTGCCTGCTGGAGATTTTGGACCTGTTCGGCTTCGCCACCGATGAGGACAAGGATTTCTTGGCGCAGAACCCGGCGCCCGAACGCAAGCCCGACGACCCCTATGCGGGAACCCTGGAGGACGGCGGGCGCGGACAGTTTCTGGATCCTCTGCAAGACTTGCACTTCATGGCCGAGGTGCTGGCCGCCGTGTGGGAAGGGGCGCCCGGACTCTCGCAGGCCAACCTGGACAGCTTCGGCGTCACCGCCAAAGACAAGGTGTCAACCGTGGCGGACCTGGCCATAGCCCAAGTCTGGGGGCAAGCCGCCAAGGCACTGGGCAACCGGCGCACCAGTCTCTACCTGCGGCCGGATGCCGACTTCGACGGAATCAGCCTGGTTGGCGTGGCGCCGCCTGCGATCGTGGTCGGTCCGCGCCTGGCCAACGAAGCCGCAGTCGGCGAGCTGCGCTTCCGCATCGGCCGCGCCCTCGAGCTGAGCCGGCCCGAGTACCTGCTGGCTGCGACACTGCCGGCACCAGAGTTCGACATGCTGTTCACCGGCGTGCTCAAGGCCTTCCACCCCAAGCATGCGCGCTTCCGGGCTGGCAGCGAAGACGCCGCAGCGGAGCAGGCCGCCAGGTTGAAGAAGGCCCTGCCCTACAAGATCGCCAAGCGGGTGGGCGAGCTGTTCCAAGAGCACGCCGATGTCGCCCTCGATCCGACGCGCTGGCGCGAGGGGGTGCGCGAAGCGGGCAACCGCGCCGGGCTGCTCATGAGCGGCGTCGCAAGCGCGGCGGTTCGCATCGTTGGCGGCGAGTCGATCCCCGGGGGCACGCTTGCGGCGGACCCGGAGACGTTGCGCGAGCACGCCGGACGGCCCGGCCCGTTGCGGGACCTGCTTCGCTTCGCCGTCAGTGACGCGTATCTTGGTGCGCGCGATCTCCTCGGCCTGGGTCGTCCAGCGGCGTAGGAATCGCGTGGGGAGACCGCCGGCCCTTCGGGACGGACTGCCCTTCCCGCTCGCCTTGCGCGCCCTTGCCGGCGGCGCAAGCCCCGTGCACCGGCATTGCATTGACACCGACCCTGGGCCTTACTATAAGCGGCCACTCT
>PMCR01000263.1 GCA_003155465.1 Myxococcales bacterium
TTGATGGCCTCGCGCTCGCGCAGGGCGTGGGTGAGCGGGGTGGACGCGCCGATGTCTGCGGCCATGGAGCCGACCGCCACCCAGTGGTTGGAAATGCGGCACAGCTCGCCTGCGATGGCGCGCAGGTACTTGGCGCGCGGAGGAATCTCGACCTTGAGCAGCCTTTCCACCGCCATGGCGTAGCCTTCATTGGCAAACATGGCGGCCAGGTAGTCGATGCGGTCGGTGAACGGCATGTAGCCCGGGTAGCCGACTGTCTCGCCGATCTTCTCCAGCCCGCGGTGCAAGTAGCCGATGTCCGGGATCGAACGGCGGATGATCTCGCCGTTGGTTTGGGTGACGAAGTCGATCACCCCGTGGGTCGACGGGTGCTGCGGCCCGAAGTTGATGACGATCTCTTCGTCCGACGGGCTCATGCGCCGGAGGATTCGCCTTTCGACTGGCTCAGCCACTGGGCTCCTCCTTGTTGGCCGGGGCCGGGGCCGGGGCCGGAGCAGGCGGTGGCGCAGCCGCCGCAATCACCTTGCGCTCTTCTTCCACTTTCTGCGTGAGCCTCACCAGCGGGTCAGGACGCGTGTTCGTGACCCCGTGGTACCCGCCTGCCTCTTGGTAGTCCTTGCGCAAGGGATGGCCGACCCAGTCGTCGGGCAGAAGGATTCGCCGCATGTCCGGGTGGCCAACGAATTTCACCCCCAGCATGTCGTAAACCTCGCGTTCCAACCAATTGGCCGCCTTCCACACGCCCTGTACCGACGGCACGGCAGGCTGGTTGCGATCAGTCTCGACCTTGAGCACGATCTGGTGCCGGTGCTGCAGCGAAAACAGGTGATACACGACCTCGATCAGGTTGCGCGCCGGCCAGTCGATGCCGGTGACGTCCTCGCAATAGTCGAAATCCATCCCCGCCTCGCCCTTAGCAAATTGGCAAGTCTCGACGATCTTGTCGGCCTTGACGGTGACGAAGGGATCGATCTTCGCTGGAGTCAGGTCGCCCACGGCATCGCCGAACTGGGCCTTGAGCTTCGCGTGGATCTCCTGCGCGTTCATCTACTTGGCCCCGGTCTGCGGCCGGCGCTTCTCGCGCCACCAGCGCTCGCTCATTATGATGTCCTGGATGCGCATCAGGCCTTCGGTCAGCGCCTCGGGCCGGGGCGGGCAGCCGGGCACGTATACATCCACCGGAATGATCTTGTCCACGCCCTTGACCACCGCGTAGCTGCACTGGAAGAGCCCGCCGCAGTTCGCGCAGGACCCCATGGCTAGAACGTACTTGGGTTCCGCCATCTGGTCGTAGAGCAGCTTGGTTCGCTCGGCCATCTTGTAGCTGAGCGTGCCGGCAACGATCATCAGATCGGCCTGGCGCGGGCTGGCCCGGTACACGGCGTTGAAGCGGTCCAGATCCGCGCGCGGTCCCCCGGTCTGCATCAACTCGATGCCACAGCAGGCAAGTCCGAAGAGCAAATAGTGGATTGAATTCTTGCGCGCCAGGTTGACCAGGTCGTCGAAATGGTTGGTGTTGGTGAGCAGGACGCCGGGACCCGTGCCTGACTCGACGATTCGTGTGATTGCCATCGCTGGTTCTTAGCCTCGGTCGCCGCTGGTCTCGCTGCCCGCGGGTTTCTCGGCGGCAGACAACTTCTTCACCCATTCGAGATCGCCATGGGCCCAGGCCCATATGAGACCGATGAGCAGGATGACCGTGANNCCGATGGGCCGCTCGCCACATTCATAGATTGAAACCTTGTCCGCGTTGGGGAACCGCGGCCGGATGATGGCGCCGATCAGCAGGGCCACCAGGGCGAAGAGCACCGCGACGACTGCGAATGTAAGCACTGCGCCGAATTGGAAGCCCATGAATTCCTTTTGCGGTAGCACCCCTTGGTCAGGGGACCCAGGTGCGCCTTATCTATAGGTCCGGCTCCCCGGGGTCAAGTGCGCCAGAAATGGCAGGGCAGTCTCAACTTTTCGAGGGTCAGAGGTCGCGCGGTTGAGGCAGCGTCGAGAAAAAACGAGCCGTGCAGGGCGGCACGCAAGTTGCGTATCTCTTTCTTCCATGAGACCGGCGACATATAGCATACCAATCGGGATTGCGGCCATTGCTTTGGCTGGCATAGTTATGACGGGATGTAGCGGCAGCGGCCTTCGGCCTGGCAACAGAGATGGCGGCGCGTCCGACGCCGTGGCCAGCCTCGGAGGTCAGGCTGGCTCCACTGCTTCAGCAGGCGGCGCGGGCGGCACGACCTGGACCACGGACACGGCCGGCGCGGCTGGGGAAAAGGGCACTGGCGGTGTGGTTGGGTTAGGCGGCACGACTGGACTGGGAGGCACCAAGGGATGTTGCGGTGTCGACGCTGGCGCCGATGCCAAAGTGGTCTGCGGCCCTGTGTGCGCAATCTACTGTCAGTACGGCAACGTGCTGGACGCGAACGGCTGTCCGACCTGTACCTGCAACCCTCCGCCAACGGTGGTTCCGGCGTGCCCGTGTTCCGCGGGCACTGTGCAGAACACCAGCGGCTGCCTGACCTGTGGCTACTGCGCCAATGGCTACGCGCTGGACGCGAACGGCTGTCCGACCTGCTCGTGCAACCCGCCCCCGTGTCCGGCGATGAAATGCGCGTCGTGTCCCTACGGCTATGCGAAAGATGCCAGCGGCTGTCTGACCTGTACCTGCCTGCCTGAATGCGACGTTGTGTGCACAATCGACTGTCAGTACGGGTACGTGATGGACCCCGCCGGCTGTCCGACCTGCGTCTGCAACCCGCCGCCAGCGTGTCCCGGGATGAAATGTCAGGCCTGTCCCTACGGCAACGTGCAAGAATTCACCGGCTGTCTGACCTGTACCTGCCTGCCGGACCCAAGCCTGCCGTGCAAGCAGCTGGACGCCAGCCAGTGCGGCAACAGCACCCACTGCCGTTGGCTCACGCCTGGCTGTGGAATGGGCATAGCCCCGCTGCCCGACTCCGGCTGCTATGAAAAGGTCGATTGCCTCAGCACAAGTGACTGCTCGGAAACCGGTTCGACCTGCGTCACTCGCTCGGCCAATCCGAACCCGTCCGGCGTGGTGGGAGGTGATTGGTGCGGGATGTCGGTGAGCGTCTGCCTGTGAAACCCTGACGATTCCGGCGCGCCAGGAAATTTGGACCGCGTTGAGTTATGCTGTCTTGGGACAGAGACATGACCGACCCCACCAAGTCCTCGCCAGGGATCCTGAGTGATCCGCCGGATACCGGCCCTGTCCCGCGACCGTCTCGCGGTGGTCCGGGCTACGGCAACGAAGCGATTGCCCCGTACTTCTTCCTGATCATTTTCGGCGCCGCCTTGATAGCGGTGGGGTACGTCCTGCTGCCCTTCCTGGGCGACATGGTGATCGCCCTGGTCGCGGTGTTGCTTCTGACCCGGCACTATGAGCGGCTGCTGCGTACGCTGGGAAATCGTCCGGTTGTGGCATCGGGCCTTACCGTGGCCATTCTGGTTGTCGTGGTGGCCATACCGGTTGGCCTGGTGGGCTCAGCCCTGCTGGCTGACATCCGGCGCGCGGCTGTGACCTGGGGTGGGCCCCAGGCCTACGTCACACTCAACGACTGGACCAGCGAGAATGGCCGTGTAGCGCGTGCTCTCTCGGGTTTTGCCCAGCGCACGGGCCTGCCCATCTCGCCCGAGGCAGTCGGGGATGCCGTGGTCGAGGCGGCACGCAGTCTGAGCCAGGGCCTCTACAAGCGCGCCAACTCGTTCGTGTCAGGTGTGTTGCAGTTCGCGCTTCACGGGGTCATTACCCTGTTCTCGATCTTCTACCTGCTCATGCAGGGAGAGAAGCTGCGCGCCTTCCTGTTTCGCCTGTCGCCCTTGGCAGGCGACGAGGACCAGCTCTTCATCAACAAGCTCGGCGAGGTGGGACGCGCCATCCTTGTCGGCAACGGCATCGGCAGCTCGCTGCAGGGGCTGGTGGCTGGCCTTGCCTGGGCCGTGGTCGGACTGCCATCGCCCGTGTTGTGGGGCGTGGTGATGGCGGTGGCGGCCTTCCTTCCCCTGGTGGGCGTGGCCGCTGTGGTGGTGCCCGCGACCCTCTACATGTGGTTTGCGGATCGGCACTTGGCTGCGGTGGGCTTCTTCATTTTCTGCATGGGCCAGTCGTTCTTGTTCGAATACGGCCTCAAGCCGCGCCTGATGGGCTCGTCCATGCGCATGAACAGCCTGCTGGTGTTCCTCAGCCTACTGGGCGGAATTCTCGGCTTCGGCGCCCCGGGAATCCTCTACGGCCCGCTCATCATGACGCTCTTCTTGGCCCTGGCGCAGCTCTATGTGACCCGCTACCAGCAGCGCATTGCCACCCGCCTGGCAGCCCCAGCGCCGACGACTGAGCGCGCGTCCAGCAATCCGTCCGGATCTTGATAGTCGCTATTGTACAGTCAGGTCCGCCTCGGCGCGCTTGTCCACCGACGATCCACCGACCATCAGGTGCACGGTGCCGGGCTGGACTGCGAAGGCCTTCGCGGTGGCATCCCAGTAGGCGAGCTGGTCGTGGGTCAGGGTCAAGTCGACTGTCTTGGTTTCCCCGGGTGCCAGTGTGACCCGCTGGAATCCCCGTAGCTGCTTGATCGGTCGAGGCACGCCCGTGGTGGCTGGGTAGCTCACGTAGAGCTGGACGACCTCGTCCCCGGCGCGGGTTCCGCTGTTGGTCACGTCCACGCTGACGGTAATTGAACCGCCTTGCGCCAGGGTTGCGGCACCGAGTCGCAGGGCGGAGTAGATGAAGGTCGTATAGCTCAAACCAAATCCGAATGGATAAAGCGGTGTACCCTGGAAATACATGTACGTCCGGCCCTTGCGGATATCGTAGTCGAACTTGTCGGGAATGTCGGTCAAGGCCTTGTACCAGGTCACCGAGGTTCGGCCTGCCGGGTTGTAGGCGCCGAACAACACGTCGGCTAGGCCGTTGCCCAGCTCCTGACTCGAGTGCGCGAGATGGACGATGGCGGGAACGTTGTCTTGCACCCAGGTGATGGCCTGCGAGAAACTCGACACCACCACGACGATTGTGCGTTTGTTTGCGGCGAACACCTTCTGGACCAGGTCCAACTGCTCGGTCTTGAGATCAATCGACTTGCGGTCCACCGATTCCTTGCTGTCATTGGGGCTGGGACAGTTCGCCCAGAGTGTGTTGCCGCAGGTCGGATGATTCCCGACCACGACAATGGCGGCGTCGGA
>PMCR01000025.1 GCA_003155465.1 Myxococcales bacterium
ACCTCGACCAGACTCGGCCAGCGATGTCCGCCAGGCGGCACTGGCTGGTCCTCGACCTTGAGGGCCAGCCCAAGCGCGCCGTAGCCCAGCACCGGGAGCATCCCAGTGAGCGCCAAGGGGCCGCCGATCTCGATCAACTGAGCGAGGAAGGGAACGCCCATCCTTGGATGCCCTTGACGCCCGCGTTCNNTCTTCAAGGTTCTGGCCGATGAGAGCCGGCTGGCGCTGCTGCTCATGCTCAACCAGGACTGTGGCTGCGCCCACGGGTGCGAGGTGGGCGGTGAGCAGGCTCAGCGAACGCTGGCAGATGCTGGACGCAGGCTTGGGATCTCCATGCCCACGGTCTCGCACCACCTCAAGCAGCTTCGGCGGGCAGGACTTATCACGTGTGTCCGTTCCGGCCGCAGGGTCCAATGCACGATCGATCTGGAGCCGCTACAGGAGACACTGGCGGCGATCGGCGTACGGTGTTCAGCCACGGAGGCCAAGACATGAAAACGGTTGGTCGAACAGTGGCGCCTCTGTTACTGGTTCTGCTTGCTGCAGCACTTCTCGGGGGCTGCGGTTCGCACGCGGGGCGGCCGGCGTTGCCGGCTTCCCGGGTTGCCGTCGATCGATCGCTCGATATGCGCGGCAGGATGGTAGCGGTGTTCATCATCTACCACGCCCGCAGGCTGCTCACGGACATGCAGGACGGCCAGGTGCTGGAGCTGGTCACCGACGCCTACGATGCCGTGGACAGCGACCTTCGCGCTTGGTGTCACGCGACCCATCAGACTCTGCGCCAAGCGGAGCCGGGGCCAGGCCTGGTGCGCTACTACATCGAGAAAGCGCCCTTCAGGTCGAGCGGAAAGAAGCTGGCCATTGCTATTTCAAACCCGGGCCTTGAGGAACTCCTGACTCCACTCGGGCTGGCGCTCACAGCGGCGCTGTCGGGCAGCGATGTCCATTTGATATTTCAGGGGCCTGCGGTGCGCGTTCTCGCGCGAGGATTCTCAGCCAGGCTGTCCGGCTGGAGCTGGCCATTCAGCGGGTTTGCACGAGACGGACTGGCCGAAGCCGGCCACTTGCCACCACAGGCCAAGCTGGCCCAGTTGCGCGAGCTGGGCGTAAAGATCTATGCCTGCGGCCCTTCCTTGGACCACTTCGGGGTCAAGCGCAGTCAGCTGGCCTACCCCGAAATCATCATCGGTGAATACGCGGTGTTTCTGGACGCCATGGCGGGATCGGACATCACGATCGTCTTGTAGTCAGGTGCGGACCCCGCTGGCTGTGCGGGCGCGAGCTTGGCCGAACGCACAATTTGACATCTATATGTCGCGGGCATATAGTGACACGCGATAAGATCGCCATGTGCGCCGAACGCAAACAAGGATGTGGTTGCCGCTGCGGCTGCGAGGTGCGCGGTTTTATCCAACCGCGCCTGCTGCTGCTTCTGGCAAGGAAAGCTAGCCACGGCTACGAGTTGATGGAGGCTCTTCGCGCTATCCCCGGCGCTGAGAACTTGGCTGACCCGGGAATGTTGTACCGGACCTTACGCCAGCTCGAAGAAGCCGAAGTCGTGCAGTCCGCCTGGGACACCGGCGGGCATGGGCCGGCCAGGCGCACTTACGAACTCACCAAGATCGGTCGCGAGCACCTCGATACCTGGGCGGCCGAAATAGCGAAGACCAGGACACACCTGGGCGAGTTTCTTGCCGAGTACGAATCCATTGCGGAGCGCCGCTCCGCCAAACCACGAAAGAGAGGTTGATCATGTGCCACAGCGAGACAGGCGGACAACACCACCGTCATGGCCAGGGCTGCGAATGCCAGTCGGAGAACGAATGCGGCTGCGAGTGCGGCTGCTGCGCCGAACGCGGCGGGTGCTGCAGTGACAGTGGGTGCTGCTGTGACAGCGCACGCGGCAGTTGCTCCTGCGACAGCGGAAAGGGCAGTTGCTGCCGTGATGGTGGACACGGCGGGTTCCGCCGCCGCTTCAAGAGCAAGGCGGAGGTGATCGCCGAGCTTGAGTCGTACCTGACCGAACTCAAGGCCGAGGCCCAGGGTGTGGAAGAGCGAATCAAGGAACTTCGCGCCTGACGAGATTAGGTTCGCCGGAGGCAGTGAAACTGTCCCGGGCGCAACTCGTGACTCTGGCAACCGGAGCTGGCCTCGCCCTCGACAGCGAAAAGTCGGCTCTGCTCCCGTATCAGACCTTCCTGGTCTTCCGCAAAGCACGCTGACCTCGCAAGACACGCCAGCTCGCTCTGCCGGCTTACAACGAACGGAACACATGGCCTTGCCGTAACCCGTATATGCGGTTATACGCATCTATTTGGGTGACGCATGAGAGACGCGGCCCAGTTCTTCAAGGTTCTCGCCGACGAGGCCCGGCTCAAGATCATTTAGTTGCCTTTTCACCACGAGGAGCTCGTGCGTGTGCGAGGTCATGGCTGCTCTGCTTCGCACAAGCGTCGTGGTCACGTTCACGAGAATGAGGACCGCCAGCTACACCGGAAACTGAAAGAGCCATAGGGCGTGGCGGTCAGCTTCGCTCCCGCACGTCCGCCGATCTATCCGCAGCAGCCCGTTGAGCCCGAACACCCGCACTCCGGTTGCTTCCCGCGATTGCGGCTGGTCGCTGCGCTGATCATGGCCGCTGCGCAGCCCACACCAGCCTGCACCGACAGGGCGCCAGGCGAGCAGTTGAGCTGGCAGGCGCCGCACTCGATGCAGGAATCGCGGCTGACGATCTGGGCGCGATGGTCGGCCATTTGAAAAACCGCACGCGGGCAGACCTGAACACATTGTGTGCAGCCATTGCACCTTTCGGGGTCCAGTCGAAGGCTCGTGACATTGCGCAGGTA
>PMCR01000337.1:0-11709 GCA_003155465.1 Myxococcales bacterium
GTCGAGCACGCGCGCAAGGTCTCGCCTCGCTTCGGCCCCGCCGACACCGCTCCACTGCCCAACTTCACCGAGGTTTTGCCTCTGTTTCGGGAGGACAAGCCCCTGCTCGCGCATGGCGCTCGCGCCCACCGNNATCATCGGCATGCTGAGCGCGTACAGTTACACCAAGGGGGGCAAGTTCAGCGAGGGCCAGCGCAAGATGCTCTACGTCCTCGGCAGCCGGGCCGCGGTCTCCATCGAAAACGCGCGCCTATACGAGAGTCTGGTCGACACCAACAAGGACCTCAGCCTAGCCAACGTCTCGCTTGAGGAGAACTTCCGCCAGACCATTATCGGCTTCGCCCACGCCTTGGAGGAGTCCGATCGCTACACCCGCGGCCATTCCGAGCGCGTGTCTACCTACGCCCGCCTCATCGCGGTGGGCATGCGTATGCCCGAGGCGCTGATTGAGACCATCGTGAAGGTCGGCCTGCTGCACGACGTGGGCAAGATCGGCATCCGCAACGATCGGCTCAACAAGCCCGGCAAGCTTACCCCGGAGGAGCTGGCCATGTTCCGCTCGCACCCGGCCAAGGGCAAGCGTATCCTTGAGCCGATCCCTTTCATGCGGGACATCGTGCCTGGCTGCTACTGTCACCACGAGGCCTGGGATGGTTCCGGCTACCCCCAGGGCCTGCGCGCCGACGGGATTCCACTCATCGGCCGCATCGTTGCTGTGGCCGACGCCTACGATGCCATGACCACCGACCGCGCCTACCGGCAGGCCCTGCCCCACGCAATTGCGTGCGGCGAGCTTGAACGATGCAGCGGCACGCAGTTCGACCCGGAGATCGTTCGCGTCTTCTTGCTGCATATCGAGGAGCACCGGAAGCTCGAGCTTCTCGCCGGCCACAGCGTGGCCCGCTGAGCAGTGCGCTCTCGCCTCCCCGGCGAGCGCAGGCCTCCCCTGCCCATACGCGTGTCACTCGGGGGCGACCACGGGCCGCCTCTCTCGGCGCGTGTCGCCCAGGGCCGACCGTAGGTTCTCTCGGCGCATATAGAAAAAGGCCCTGAGGCTTTCGCCCCAGGGCCTTCTTGTTACTATACCTACTAGACCTGACTAGTGCGTAGTCGCTGCGGTTCCTATGTAGCTGATCGCAACCGCAGTGCTCTGGCCAGGCGTGCCACCGTTGATGGTAAGCGTGGCCTTCTTGGCAGTGGCCGTGGCCGCACCAACGTACTTCACATCGATGGTGCAGGATTGACCATCAGCCAACATGATCCCGTAGCAGCGATCATCGATCAGCATGAAGTCACTGGTCGAGATGCTGGTCTTGATCTCCGCTGTCAGGGACGTGTACTGCAGCGCGCCGGCGTCGTTCGTCACCATGAACGTCTGTACCTTGTCCGTGCCGCTGCCTGAACCATCCATCACGAAGTTTGGCGGGATGGTGGTCATGTCAAGGACGGGACTAGTGATGCTAAGCGCCGATATTGGCATACCCTGGATTGCGTACGCCGGGGCGGTGCCGGGCGCCGCCGTCGCGTTGAGGGTCGCGGTGACGGCGTTTCCGTCAGGCGAGAGCGCGGTCGGTGCGAACCACAGAGTGGCCGTGCACGAATCGCCAGACGCCAGACCGAGATTCGGCGCGCAGTCGCTGCCGTTCAGCCGGAACTGGCTTGCGCCTGCTCCAGCAACCGAAACCCCCACCGTGCCGCTCCTCTGGTAGCTGGGGTCATTGGGATCAAGAACGCCATTGTAAATGGTGAAGGTCCCCTCAGTGTGCCCAGTGACTGCCGTGTCCTCAAAGCTGCTCGGCCCCGACACAGTCAGCGCCGCCGCCTTGATGACTTCAGCTTGCACGCCGTACTTCACCTGCGGAAGACCCGCAGCCGGCACCGCCGCCCCCGCACCCGCCTCAAATGTCGCACTGCTCGCGGCCGTGGGAGTGGCCTTGGTCACAGTGCCCGAGTCTCCGTGTGCCGCCACAGTGGCGATACAACGATCAGTGCCACCCGCCGTGCCGTATGGGTACAGGAGATTGCCATTGCATGTCCCGGTCTGCGCGAAGGTTGCGCCGGTCGTAGCGTCTGCGAAGGTCAACACCAACCCCGCCGTCAATCGGACATCGCCCATGTTCACCACTGTCAGTGCCTGGGTCGGTGACGTCCCAACAACCACAGTCCCGAAGTCCACACAACCCGACAGACCAGCAGGCACAGCGGCGCAGCTCGCCGAGGTGGCAGGCTTGATGACCTGCAAGCTAGCGGGCTGCTGCGTCCTGCCCATGAGCCCCAATACTGTCGTCGGCGTCGACGCCTCGATCCCCACCGTTGCCCACTCGAACACCTGTGCCGGCGTCTCCTGCGGCGTGTATGTCACGACGAACCGACAAGCTCCGGTAAGGCCTGTGGTAGCGGCAGGAGCAGCCAGACAGTCGTTGCCGTCGGGTCCGTTGCTGATGCTGAACCACGTAGGAGAGGAGGTACCGACTGGTGCACCCGCGAGGGCGGCGACACCGATGATGATTGGTGATGCCGTTGTGGGGTTCGTCACCTCAAAGGTATGAGGCTTCAAGGTGGTCGGCACGTCGATGTTCGTCTTGTCCGTGAACTGGAAGAAACCATCGGTGCCAGAAGTGGCGGTGATTTCACGGACGCGCAGGCTGGTGGTCTGAACCGGAACTCCCCGCACGAATGCCGACGGGGAAGACCCGGTAGCTTCACCTTCCATGCTGTTGTCAATCACCCATAGCCGTCGCAGGCGCGGGTCGGTTCCCGTCGTCAGGCCCGACTTTGGAGTGAAATGGAACGTCACGCTGCAGAAGCCCATGGGCGCGACTGACTTGCCGCCTGCGGTAACGCCGTTCCCACTGGCATCGAGAGCAAGACAGGGCTCGGTGTTCTCCGCAGTGTACGACGCGATGATCGGGAATTCCCCGTCGACGTCGCCCTTGTCAACTACTCCCAGCTTGTCAGGGGTCTTCGTGTCCCACCTGAAATGCAGTGGCGGCGTGGCAACGTCTCCCTTGTTCTGGAACCACAGGGTCACATTGCCGCCCAACCTATTGAACTGCACCGTGCCGAGGTCGATATACCCAGTCGAGTCGGGAGTGCTCCAGCCCGTTGGGTCTGATGTATTTCCGGCATCCGGACCGATCCCGTAGGCGACCAGGTTCGAGGGAGCCATTGTTGTCGAGCTGAGCAGCACGGTAGCCTGGTTGTCTGACTTGGTCTTCTCAGCCACGGTCACCGTGTACAACGGCGGGGTGAGTCCGCGAATGCCCACAGTCGGGTTGGGGTTGACGATGACCAGGGTGCACTTCCCGCCGACCGCGAGAACGGTATCTGTCTTGCAAAGAGTTCCCGTAACCGACGCGTCCTCGTCATGGATGAACGGGTCAGCGTCCGTGATGGCCAAGGTGACGGTCCCCGAACTGATGTTCGAGACCGTGAAGTTCTGGGGGACATCGGTTCCCTTCCCTGCCGGAGCGAACGTGAAGAGCACGCTCGACTGGTCGTTCACCATCAAGTTGCTGGTCTCGTAGTAGGACAGGGGCACATTGACCGCGGTGGTTACGCCGGGATTATCGCTCGTCTTGCCGAAGATTGCCGACACAACCAGCATCGTGTCACTGATGAGCCGCTTTCCAACGCCGTCCGGGAGGGTACCAACGTCCGGCTTGGCCTGGACCCGGATGATGCAGCTCGCGCCACCCGCAAGCACAAACGATTCGGTAGTGCTGCAGGCCCCTGTTACCCCAACCGCAGGCAAGATAAGGAAGTCATCCTGGTGGCTGCCGTCAAGAACGTAGTTAAACCCGGTAGCGTCTAGGGTTCCGTTGTTCTTGACCGTAAACACGACCGGCGCGGCAGTGGTGAACGCGTAGGGAACGTCAGCAAAGACGCTGCCGGTGCCCGGATTCGGGGTTATCGTCAGTGGCCCGAAGGTCTTTGACCCCAGGCTCTGGATGGTGTCGGTAGCAGTCTCATCGTCAGCAGCCCCAGGGCCATTGGCCGCAGTGACTGTGAATGTGACCGCGTAGGGAGCCTGGGTCGTGGGCTGGAAGCCAAGCCACACTTGGCAGGACTGGCCTGGCGCGAGCTGGTCAATAACCGATGGGTAGCTGATTGGAGCAGGATTGACGTAGTGCAAAGACGGGTCCTTTGTCCAGCAGGTGGTGCCCGCGATCTGGAAGTCCCCCGCGCCCGTGCCACTGAGGCCGAAGGTCAGGCCGGTCTCAATGACGCCGGTGCTTTCGTCACTCGCGTTGGTAATGGTCAGGGTCAGGTAGGTCGTCGAAGCGAGTCCAACCGCGACCGGATCTGACAAGAGATACGGCGAGGGAGTGATCTTCAACGGGCCAGTTGCATTCCCGGTAAGGGTTACCTTGCTGCTGCCGCCACCCGAGCCAGCTGCACTCAGGTCAGCCGACAGGGCGCCCCTGGCGCTCTGCGGGAAGAACATCACGGGGAAGTCGCAGAACCAGTAGCCCGAAGCCTCGTCCCAAGTGTAGGGGCCCTGCTCTGTTCCGCCCACCGGTCGTCCGTCAACCCCAACCGTCAACGAAAGGATCTTGTTGCTGCAGGGGTTAACCGAGCTGCCGGAGAATCCCTCGGGTGAAAGAGTGTCGAGCGGAGGACTTACGATGTTGTTCGGATCGTCGGGATTGTCTGTGATGGTGAGAGAGGTGCCGGTGCTCGGCCAGACGAAGTCAGCCGGCGTCGGCGTGGGAAGCGTCACGGTGACGGTTGTGTTCAGATCCGCCGAGGTCGTGTCACGCACCCACACGCGGTACGGCAGGCTGTCGTACGGGTAGGGCGTGTCAGAGACCTCACCCTTGTGTCCAAGCGGAACCTGGCCGAAATCAAGCCCGGTCTGGGTCTTGGTGACCTGGATGGGCTGGACCTCGATTACCGCCAAGCCCTTGGCCTCGAGGGTGGTCTGCGAATTGCCGCCACGGCTCGTGGTCAGGACCAGGAGCGCCTTGCGCAGGCCAACCGCACTCGGCGTGGCCGTGAGCGTCAGGATACAGCTCGTGGTCGCGCTGGTGGACACCAACGGGGCGGTGCAGTTGCTCTGCACGATCTTGAAATCCGCCGCCGCATCGCCGGTGATTGCGAAGGTCAGGATCCCGCTGTCCGGGGCCGCGGTCGGGTCTGTGTAGTTAGTGACCACGATCCGCAGTTCCTTGCTGGTCTTGCCAACGACCTTGTTCTCGAACAGGGAGGTAGCCGGATTCAGGCCATGGGATGGCGATCCTTCCGTCCTCGAAGCGACACACAGTCTGTCGTCCTCTTCGTATTGCGGGCAAACCACGGACGGGAACATCGAGATATCAGCCGGCGGGATTCCGGTGCCGTGCAGGGTTGCGCCGGCCGTGGTCTGTCCGTCGGTCACGCTCACGCTGCCCGTGGCCTCAACATCGGTACCCGTCGAGGTGAAGGTCACGGTGATCGTGCAGCTCTTGGTGGCTCCGGTCGCGGTCAAGACAGCGCCCGAGCAGGTGTTGCCCTTGATTGTGAACTGGGCACCGCTGTTGCTCACAACCAGGGGGCCCGTGGGGACGCCACCGACGTTGGTGATGGTGAGGGTCTGCGGAGCCGATTCGTGCAGGGTTGGGAGCGAGCCGAACTCAAGCACGGTGGGGGAGGCCACGAGCTTGGCCGCAGGCACCGCGGTGCCGGTGATGGTGAGCACGGCGGGATTGGCCGTGGCGGAGCCAGTGGCCGTAACTCTTCCGGTCAGCACTCCTTCGGTACCGGCCGCGGGCTTGAACTGCAACGCGAAGGTGCAGCTATCACCCTTCAGCGGGAGATTCTTCCCCGAGCAGGCGTCGGAAGCGGCGACAAGGATGAACTGCCCATCGGAGGGCGTCACGGTGATGGTGCCAGAGGCGTTGTCACCGTTGTTCTTGAGGGTAAATGTGACCGCTGCGCCGGTAGCGCCGACAGTCACAATGCCGAGGTCGGGGCCGCCCGACAGGGCCAGCGTGCTGGGGAGGATTGGCGTGCCGGTGAGAGCCGCCGTAGCCGAAGTGGCGCCCGCGCCGGAGTCGGTTACCGTGAGGGTCGCCGTCTCGTTGGCCGCGGTGGCTGGCATCACTTGTGGTGTGAAGATGACGTTGAGCTGGCAGAACCCTGTCGCGCCGCCGGCGAGGGCCGTGACGCAGCTATTGCTGCTGATGCTGAAGTCGGCCGCATTCGTGCCACTAAGTTGGGCGGTCGGAATGCCGCTGGCGACATCGCCCGAGTTCGTCACGTAGAAGGTGACCGGCTGGCTGGCTGTCTTGATCGTCGCGGTGAACGCCGCTGTCACCGGAGTCATGGCCAACTTGGCGGGCGACTGCACCGTTGCAGTCAACGCAATCCGCTTGGTCACGCCGCCCTGGCTGACGATGACGTCTCCGATCGCAACGCCTGGCGTCGCCGAGGTGAAGCTGACCACGATGTCGCAGGTCTGGCCCACGGCCAGCGAATCTGTGCAGGTGGTCGCCGGAGCGAGGGTATAGCCCGTACCGCTGATGGTGACCAGGATCCCTGTCAGACCCGTGGTCGCCTCGTTGGTCATGACGGCCTTGCCAGTGAGCGTTCCCCTGACCAAGGTCTTGCCTAGATCAAGAGAGTTTGGAGTGAGACTGAACAGGCCCGGGACAGTTGCCATGCCCGAGACCGAGATCAGCTTCGGCGCGCTCGTCCCTTCGGAGACCGAAACGCTGCCGCTGATCGCCCCGGCCACTGCCGGGGTAGCCGTGATCGAAATCGTGCAAGTCGCCGCGACAGCCAACGTCGTCCCAGAGCATCCAGTGGCCGTGATCCCTGTCCCGCTGACCGAGACCGTGATCGGGCCAGAGGCCTTGGTACCCGCGTTGGTAACCGTTACCGTCTTAGCCGTTGCGGTCTTCCCAACGTCAACCGATCCGAGATCCACGGACGGCGGGCTGACGGTGAGGATTGCCCCACCAGTGCCAGCGTCCGTGATGGGCACGGTCCCCGTTGCGTCTGTCGCTGGTTTTGCGTCGGTGGGATTTTTACTACTTCCGCCGCAGCCGGCGACCGCCAGCATGCCGACCAGCCCCAAGCAAGTGGCCTGGAGCAACCGATCGAAATTTCTAGAACACGTCATGGAATAGCCTCCGTCAATAACCCAAGTGTTGTTTCGCAAAGCGTGCGCATTGCAGCAGCGTGAAGAGTCTTGAGGCAGTGGCCTGTGGAATCAAGAAAAAAAACGAAGCCACGGCGGATTCTTACCCCAGACCCACCATGTTTTGGACGGAAGTGTAGGCGCAAGGGGCACAGGCTCGTAGACCTGCGACAGATGGGTGGCCGAAAAGCAGGAAGCCGGTGTCGTAAATGTAGCTAGCGTTACATGTTTTCATGAGTGTGAACATATCTTAGCTGGTAGATGGTGACTTGTTGGACACGCCGGGGGTGGGTTCTCCGACGGTGGGGACAGGATTTCGTGTGAAAGAAATGGCCGGCCATCCCCTTCGGTGGCTTCGGCACGGACGGCCGGCTCCGCCTGCCCTTGCGTGCTTCGCGCGCGCCCGTCGCGGCCACCACCGACGCGGGTCTGCGGGGTGTTTCTGCGGCCGTGACTTGGAACCCCCGGCTTGGTAGTTTGCCCGGCCAGCAACATGGACAACATCGAAGGCCCCACGCCCCCTCCTGCAACCCCGCCCGCGCCTCCCCCGCCGCCGCCGGCGAACATCGGGCTGCGCATCCCGGTCGCCATCGAGGAGGAGATGAAGTCATCGTTTATGGACTACGCCATGAGCGTGATCGTCGCGCGCGCGCTGCCCGACGCGCGCGACGGACTCAAGCCGGTACACCGGCGAATCCTCTATACCCAACACTTGATGAACAACCTGTGGAATCGGCCGTACATCAAGTGTGCGCGCGTGGTCGGCGATGTCCTGGGCAAGTTCCATCCCCACGGCGATACCGCTTGCTACGACGCCCTGGTCCGGCTGGCGCAGGATTTTTCCATGCGCTACCCGCTCATCGACGGACAGGGGAACTTCGGCTCGGTCGACGGTGATCCAGCAGCCGCTTACCGCTACACCGAGTGCCGCATGGAGAAGATCGGCCAGGAACTGCTAGCCGACATCGACAAGCAGACAGTCGAATTCCAGCCCAACTACGACGACAAGGAAACCGAGCCCACGGTGCTGCCCACGCGCCTGCCCAATCTGCTGGTCAACGGCTCCTCCGGCATCGCGGTGGGAATGGCCACCAACATCCCACCCCACAACCTGGGCGAGATCGTCGACGCGACCATCGCGGTCATCCGCAACCCGGACATCGATGTCGACGAGTTGCTCGAGATCGTCACGGGGCCCGACTTTCCCACCGCTGGGATAATCTGTGGCCGCAACGGCATCCGGCAGGCCTACGAATCAGGACGCGGCAGCATCCTGGTGCGCGCCCGCACCTCGGTGGAGGAACACCCGAAGTCCGGGCGCAAGTCCATCGTGGCCACCGAGATCCCGTACCAGGTCAACAAGGCCAAGCTCATCGAGAAGATCGCGGAACTGGTGCGCGAGAAGAGAATCGACGGGATCTCCGACGTGCGCGACGAGTCGGATCGAGAGGGCATGCGGGTGGTGGTGGATCTGAAGAAGGACGCCGTGCCCGAGGTGGTGATGAACAACCTGTGGAAGATNNCTGCAGGAATCGTTCGGCATCAACTGCCTGGCCATCGTCGACGGACGGCCGCAGACGCTGTCGCTCAAGCAGGCGCTGCAGCAATTCATCCAACACCGACGCGACGTGGTCACCCGACGCACGCAGTTCGACCTGACACAGGCCCAGGCGCGCATGCACATCCTCGAAGGCTTGAAGATCGCCGTCGACAACATCGACGCGGTCATCGACCTCATCCGCTCGTCGAAGGACACCGAGACGGCCAAGGCGGGNNCCAAGCTGACCGGGCTGGAGCGCGACAAGCTGCTGGCCGAGATCAAGGAAACCGCCGAGCTGATCGCGCGCCTGGAAGCCATCCTGGCCAGCGACGCCGTGCTCGTCGGGGTGGTGGTGTCGGAGTTGGAGGAGGTGCGCAAGCTCTATGGCGACGACCGCCGCACCGAGATCGTGGACATCGATGTCGACATCAACATCGAAGACATGATCGCGCACGAGGACATGGTGGTTACGGTTACCCACGGCGGCTACGTCAAACGCAATCCCCAGGGCCAGTACCGGGCGCAGCGACGCGGCGGGCGCGGCATCACAGGGGCCAGCACCCACGAGGAGGACTTCGTGTCCCAGCTCTTCGTGGCGTCAACCCACGACACCTTACTGATGTTCACCAGCAAGGGGCGGGTCTACGCCCGCAAGATCTGGGAAATCCCGCAGGCGGGCCGTACCGCCAAGGGCAAGGCCTTCGTGAACCTGATTCCTTTGCAGGACGGCGAACGGGTGGTGGCCTTGCAACCGGTGCGCGAGTTCTCTGAGGGTGCGTTCGTGGTCATGGCCACCATGCGCGGCCTGATCAAGAAAACCTCGCTGCAGGCGTTTGCCAGCATCCGTTCGTCCGGGATCATCGCGCTCACGATACAGGATGACGACGCGCTGGTCGGGCTGCGCATCACCGAGGGATCGTCCGACCTGCTTCTGGGCACGCGCAACGGCTGGGCCATCCGGTTCCGCGAAGCCAACGTCCGACCCATGGGTCGGGTGGCGCGCGGGGTGCGCGGTATTCGCTTGCGTGGCCAGGATGACTTCGTCGTCGGCATGGCGGCCCTGCCACCCGATCGGCCGGCCACTCTGCTGACGGTATGTGAGCACGGGTTTGGCAAGCGCACCACCTCGTCGGACTACCCGACCAAGAACCGCGGCGGCAAGGGCGTGATCACCATCAAGACCACGGAGCGCAACGGCAAGGTCATCGGCCTGCGCCTGGTCACCGACGAGGATGATCTGATGTTGATCACCAGCGGGGGCAAACTGATCCGCATGCCGGTGGCCGGTATCCCCACCATCGGGAGAAACACCCAGGGCGTGCGCCTGATTCGTCTGGAAGAAGACGAAACCGTGGTGGCCATGGAACGTCTGGCCGAGATGGAAGAGGGCGAGCGCGAGGTGTCGCCCGAGGTGGCTGCGGCACGCGCTGAGGTGCAAACCTTGGCGGAAGAGGATTTGGGCGAAGAAGCAGCCGGCGACGATGATGCTGAGGACGAGGAAGAGGCCGAGAATGAGGGTCCTGATGAAGGCGGTGAGGACGGCAGCAACGAACCCAAACTTAACTAGCGCGGAAGAGGAAAAGGAGTTCGGACCGGACGGGCTCCAACCCTTCCTGGTCTGGCTTTGTGTGTTCTGTGGTCTCTGTGGTGAAAAACATGCGAAAGATGACGGTCTCCCGCGCGCTTTTCGAACGCGCACAGAAACTCTTCCCCGGCGGCGTCAACTCGCCGGTCCGCGCCTTCACGGCGGTGGGCGGTACGCCTGTCTTTCTTGCGCGCGGCCGCGGCGCCCGGGTCTGGGACGCCGACGGGAACAGCTACTTGGATTTCTTGGGCTCATGGGGCCCGCTCATCCTGGGCCATGCTGATCCTGACGTGGTGGATGCCATCGAGGCCGCGGCCCGCGAGGGAACCTCATTCGGCGCTTCGACCGAACGCGAGGTCTTGCTGGGCGAGGCGATCCGCGCGGCGATGCCGTCGATGGAACGTATGCGCTTCGTGTCCTCGGGGACCGAGGCCACCATGTCCGCCTTGCGCGTGGCGCGCGGCTACACGGGTCGCAACAGATTCATCAAGGTCGAAGGCGGCTATCACGGGCACTCCGATGCCCTGCTGGCCGCCGCCGGGTCGGGTGTCGCAACCCTGGGCCTGCCTGGCTCCGCAGGCGTCACAGCCGGCGCGGTCGCCGACACCATCATTGTTCCTTTTAATGATGAGGCGGCCATGCAAGCCGCTTTTTTGGCCAACCAGGTGGCCGCAGTCATCATCGAACCCATCCCAGGAAACATGGGCCTGGTTTCCCCCGCGCCAGGCTATCTGAACGCTTTGCGTCAACTCTGCGATGCGTATTGTTCGCTACTGATCTTCGACGAGGTCATTTCTGGCTTCCGGGTCGGCCGCGGCGGCGCCCAGGCGATTTTCGGCGTGCGCCCGGACCTGACCTGCTTGGGCAAGGTCGTGGGCGGCGGCCTGCCCCTCGGGGTTTTCGGCGGCAAGGGCGAATTCGTGTCCGCGGTCGCGCCTGAGGGTCCGGTGTATCAGGCTGGCACCCTGTCGGGAAACCCGCTGGCCATGGCCGCCGGGCTGGCTGTCTTGCGCAAGTTGGATCAGGCCGCCTACGACCGGCTTGAATCGCTTGGCCGGCGCCTGGAGGCTGGCATCAAGGACGCGCTGGCTGCCTCCGGTGTGCCGGCGCGGTTGCATCGTGTTGGGTCAGCCTTCACTTTGTTCTTCTGTGCCGAGCCGGTTTCGGACTTCGCTTCGGCGAAACGCGCTGACACCAGGCGTTACGCCCGCTTCTTCCATGAGATGCTCGACCGCGGCATGTACCTGCCGCCGGCCCAGCTAGAGACCGGGTTCATCTCGCTGGCACACCAGGACGACGATATCGACGCCTTTGTCGCGGCCAGCCGGGAGGCCCTTGCCGCAATTGTGTAGCGGGCCGTTCTGACGCGCCGTGCGCCCAAGCCATCCCCAAGCCCGCCGACGAAACGGTGGTGCCCATGCCCGCAAAGGTCCCCCTGGCGGTCGGTGCCTTTTTGCGGTA
>PMCR01000337.1:11811-11933 GCA_003155465.1 Myxococcales bacterium
GACAAGCTGGTGGCCCAAGCCGCGTCTCTGCTCGGTCATAGCAAGGACAAGGATTTTGTCGCTCGGCTCGACAATCAGTCGGACGCACGTTTGCTTGACCTGGTCACCGCTGCCGAGCGCAA
>PMCR01000101.1 GCA_003155465.1 Myxococcales bacterium
CGTAGGGGTGCCCCGAGCTGTCGTCGAGCACGATCACGGACACCTTGAACACCCCGTCCCCGTTGACGTCGCCTGCGGTCCCGCGGCCCGTGACCACCGACGTGAGCACCGTCAACTGTTGGGTCGCACGCGTGCAGGTTCGCCAGTTCCAGTGGGACGCGTCCTGGTAGGCTGCCTGCGTGACCGGGTCGCTGTTGGTGGCCGTGGGATTGTTGATGTTGGCGCTGGTGCAGGTGACGCACATGAGCGGCACATTGATGTCGTTAGTTGTGTCCGCGTCGTAGGCCAGCTTCACCAGGGCTACGTCGTCGTTGGAATTGTCAGTAATGACTGCCTTGGCGCCTTTGTTGACAACCAGATCCGTAGCACTGCTGACGGTGGTTGTGGGAGTGGCCGCCGAGTCGCTTACCAAGAACTGGAAACGGGTGTTGCTGTTGGCACTTTGCAGCGCGCTGTTGAGCTGGTCGACGGCAAGGCTGCCGGCCGTGGTCCAGGTGGTCCACGCCATACTAGAGCTTTGGTCGATGACCGCTCCCAAGACGATGGTTTTAGCGGGTTGCGGATTGCTACCACCACAAGCCAGCGAAGCAGCCAGGCTCAACACGATTGCAGAAAGGGCCATTCGGTGCATTTTGTCTCCTCCTCGTTGCTGCCAATATCAGACTCCAGAATCGGCGGTTCAGTGGCTAGCTCGGGCGTGGCGAGCGCGGCGCTTGCAGCCAGGGTCTCGCGCCATCCGCGGCGGCATCGCATGGGACGCTTCTGGCAAGAACGCGCATGGCGCTATTGAGAGCAAGACTCTGCGCACGCATAGACTTAGGCATCGGCCAAACCCGGGTGAAACATTAGGAAAAGCTCGACACCCCGCTGTCGTACGGGTCCCGGGTTATCGTGCCAGAGTCTTCCGTGAGTTCTTCCGGAACGTCGCCGAAACGTCGGCGGACGGGGTCCGGTGGACCCGGCTGATCGAGCGGCATGTGACGGAGCGCACGTCCCGGACAGCGGCGACGAGGGAAGACGGTCATCTTGGGCTGCGCAGGACGGTGATGAAATGCGGGTTTCCGGTCGGTGTCAGACGATGGGCAGAGCTTCCCCTTGTCCGCGGTGACCGGTGCCAGAGACTTCTTGGCCGCACGCAGGCTTCCGCGTGGCTATGCCACCTTACAGGACCAACTCCGCCGCGCGCTTCTCAACGCGTACCTTGGCATCGCGGAAGCCTCCAGCCGCCAGGGTGCCGACCGGCTGTGCCGCTTCCGCTGTGCGCGCGGCGAGACGTGCGAGGCCGCAGCAGCGCTGGAAGGCGTACTGGTCCTCAACCTCGCCCCAGAATCGGAGATCTTGACTCTGCTGGCTCTGCTTGACCGTCTCTGCGCAATGCTGACACGCCTGGCCCACATGGGTGAGCGACCCTCCGGTCCAGCGCAGACCGGCCAGCGTGCGCGTGAGCGGTAGCGTGAGCGACCAGCGGCAAGCGGCTAGCGTGGGCGGCTGGCGTGAGCGTGCGCGGCCCGCGGCCCGCTAGCCGTCTTCCCGCATAACGCCCACGAACTCGCTCACGCCCACGCTCACGCCCACGCTCACGCCCACGCGCCCCGCGGGCCGCGACCCGCGGGGCGGCCCTTCGGACGGCCCGCAATTTCCCAGGACACAGAAGAAAGGGTTCGGACAAGGGGCCTACCCTGCCCCTTTTTCCGATCCGGCTCTGTGTCCTCTGTGTCCTCTGTGGTGAAGAAAGCTAGCCTTCTTTTCGATCCCGGCGTTCGAGGGCGGCGAGCCGGCGGGCGGTGAGAAACAGCAAAACGGCCAGCGTGGCGATGACTGCCAGGCCGACCAAGAGTATGCCCACCAGGAGTCTGCGGCTGGCCGGATCCACCTGCAGAGGCCCGACGCTGGCCCGCCCAGGCGCGCGCTGCGGCGGCACTTCGGCCGCGGCGGTGACAACCACGGCCACCGCTTCGGGCAAGAGCCCCGCCACGCTACCCGCCACCAGCTTTTGCACGTCGGCCTCGCGCAAGGGAGCCGGCGCCGGCCGCACCTTGATCAACACGGCTGCCTGTGCGGGCAGCCGCGGCTTACCGTCCACGGCCAGCGGATCAGCCTCGGCAAGTGCCAGGTGAACCCGGGCCGTGACCACCCCGTCGACGGTCTCCAGCGTACGTTCGATCTCTCCGGCCAGCGCCTCCAGGTAGCGGGCGTGTTCCTCGGTGGGCGTGGGCACCAGGCTGGCTTGTTTGTAGACCTCGCCGAAACCGGCGCGCCGGCCGCGTGGCAGGCCCAGCGACTGCAGGATCTGGAGCGCGCGAACCGCATGGACCTTGGGCACGCTGATGACGAAGGCCTCGCCGTTCGACTCGTCGCGGGCCTTGCTGGCCTCGATTCCGCCTTGCTCCAGGGCGGTCAACACCTCGTTGGCCGCGGTTTCGTCCAGGCTGTGCTGGATGGGTGTCGAACATCCGATCGCGAATGCCACCGCAACTGTCCACAGAACGCGCATGGCGTGTCACAATAGCAGAAAGGGGCCGCGACTAGGGGTGCGAGTTCGTCTCGTCGGCTTCAGTGCCATTGTCTTCTTCTTCCTCTAGCACCTTGCGCAGTCGATCCACGGCGCGGGTGTGCAGGCGAGATGCCCAGGACTTGGACAGCCCCATCTCGGCGCCGACGACGTCCAGTTTCCTGTCCTCGAAGTAGTGAGCCTGCAAGAGACGCCGTTCCTTCTCCGGCAGCTTCTCCATCGCTCGGCGCGCCCGTGCCTGCAGGTGCAGACGTTCCAGTTGCTGGTCAGGGGGCGGCAGGCGTTCGTCTGTCACGCCGGCCGCTGCCTCCAACGAGGTGATGTGGACCGTGGCCACACCACTTAGGACTTCTGCAATCTCCGCCAGGGTCTTGGCCGCGTCGCGAGCCTGGCCGGCGGGAGCGGTCGCGGCACCTTCCCGTTCGGACAGATTGCGCAGGTACTCGGTGGCGCGCTCTTCGGCGCGATAGCGGGCGAAGTCGGCGCGCGAGTACCATCCCATGGTGCGCAAACCATCCAGCATGGCGCCACGGATGCGGTAGTGGGCGAAGGTGGAAAAGGCCACGCCCTTGCTGGAATCGAAGCGGCTGGCCGCCTCGACCAGACCCTTGCATCCGTAGGCCACCAGCTCGTCGATGTCCAAGGTACGGCCCAGACTGCGCTTCAGCTTGCCGGCAATCGACCGCACCAGATCGAGGTTCTCCTCGACGAGCCGATCACGGTCGTGCCCCATAGCGCAATGACTAGAGCAAGCGTTCCTGTCCCACGTCAAGCGGATACAACCGCATCCTTGAACCGCCTGACCGATTCCTTCACTATTCGCGGATCATGCTTGACCTGGTCTGCGCGCTCCTGCTCATCGCGTTTGGCCTGAGTGTCTTGGTCGCCACCTTGGTTCTCTTCCTGAAGGGCAGGCGGGCGTCCAACGCCCGACTGGAAGGTCATGGCGGTGTCATGTTGGGCCGCGGGGTGATGGAGGCGACCTACCTTCTGTTTGGCCCGCTTGCAAGAGCGCTCATCGCCCTGCGCGTGACGCCCAACATGATCACCGCCTTCTCGCTGGTTCCGGGTCTGCTCTCCGGCGTGGCCCTGGCGTATGGGCACTTCGGCGTGGGCGCCTTGCTGGCCGCCGCGTCCGCATCTTCCGACATGCTCGACGGAATCCTGGCGCGCCATCTGAAATTGACCTCTGACGTGGGCGAACTGTTCGATGCCATGGTGGATCGCTACCTGGAGTTCTTCCTCCTGGCCGGTCTGGCCTTCTACTTCCGCAACACGCCGGTCATGCAGCTTCTGACCCTGGGTGCGATCCTGGGGTCGTTCATGGTCAGCTACACGACGGTCAAGGCCGAAGCCCTGGGCGTAGCGCCGCCAACTGGGGCGATGCGCCGGGCGGAGCGCGCCGTGTACTTGATATTGGGCTGTGCCTTGGTTCCCGTGGCTGGCCTGTTGTGGCCGTCATTGACACCGGGCTCACCCCTGTGCCTTTGTCGGGAAATCCCCATCGAGCTGGCCATTCTAGTGGTAGCAACAGTGACCAACATTTCGGCTGTCTGGCGACTCTTCCGCATCGCCGATTCCATTCGGGCCCGCCCCGCATGAACCCGTCGCAGCCCAAGAACCAGAAGCCCAACATCGTCGCCGCAGTTCCTGGCCCGCGCAGCCAGGCCCTGCGCAAGCGCGAGGATGCTCACATTGCGCCAGGCTTGCAACGCTACGCACTCATGGCCGGGATCGCCGTCGCCGAGGCGCGCGGCAGCGCCATCACCGACGTGGACGGCAACACCTACCTCGACTTCATCGGCGGCATCGCGGTCAATGCCCTCGGGCACGCGCACCCCGTCTACGTGAAGGCGCTGCAGGATCAGGTGGCACGCGTGTCGGTGGGCGCGCTGACAAGCCCGGCGCGCGCGGAGTTGTGCGAGCGGCTGGCCGCATTCTCGCCCTCGCCCAAGCTGCACCGGTTGCAGCTCTATTCCAGCGGNNAGCGGCGCCGAGGCGGTGGAGAGCGCTCTGCGCCTGGCCAAGTGCCACACCGGCAAGCACGAGTTCGTGAGCTTCTGGGGCGGCTTTCACGGCAAGACCATGGGCGCGCTGTCGCTGATGGGCTCGCGGTTCAAAGAGAAGCTGGGGCCCATGCTGCCGGGCGTGCACATCGTCCCGTACGCGGACTGCTACCGTTGTCCGCTTGGGCTGTCCCATCCCGGCTGCTCGCTTCACTGCGTGGAGCTTGCCCGCAAGCAGATTCGCATGAGCAGCGCGGGATCGATCGCAGCCGTGATTGTCGAGCCCATGCAAGGCACGGCCGGTAACGTCATCCCGCCCAAGGAGTTCTTACCGGCGGTGCGCGAAATCTCCCACGACCTGGGCGCGCTGCTCATCGCTGACGAGATGATCACCGGGCTGGGGCGCACGGGCCGCAACTTCGGCGTGGACCACAGCGGCGTCGTGCCTGACATCATGACCGTGGGCAAGGCCTTTGGCGGCGGCTTTCCACTTTCGGGGATCGTGACCACCGACGAGATCTCCGCGGCCCAGCCGTGGAGCCAGCCCTCGGGCTCGTCGTCGAGCTACGGGGGCAATCCGCTGGGCGCCATGGCCGGGGCCACGGCGCTGCAGATCATCGCTGACGAGCGCCTGGTGGAAAACTCGGCCCAGGTCGGCGCGGTCATGCTGCGCGAACTGGAAGGCTTCGTGGAGCGCTACCCATTCGTGGGTTGCGTGCAAGGCGCGGGCCTTTTCATGCGGGTGGAACTGGTCAAGGACAAGGCCAGCAAGGAGCCGTTGCCGCGGCCTCTAACCGAACGCATCTTCCACGAATGCTTGCGACGGGGTTTGCTGACCATGGCCTACGCCGCCAACTTCCGCATTCAGCCCGCGCTGACCATGGACGAGGCCACCGCGAAAAACGGCCTGGCCGTGCTGCGCGAGGTATTCGACCGCGTGGAGCGCGAGCGCTGGTGGTCGGCGTAGGCAAAGAAAAAGCCCGGTGCCCCTTTCGGAGCGCCGGGCTTGTGAATCTAGCTAGATTGCGTAGGGACTACAGGTTCCGCCAAGAGGCGAAAAGCATGAAGTAGCGATTGTCGAATGCCTTAACTCCCGAGTATCCGGAGCCCTTGGCCACCATGGGCAGCATGAACTCGGCGCCCACATCAAGACCGTGCATCGCGAGGAAACTGGCGCCGAGACCCAATGGCACCTGATAGAGATCGCCAAAATGCGACGACGGCCCTCGGATGCCCGAGTCGAGGAAGACAGCGATCTGCTGTGCAGCCTGGACCGCCACCTGCAGCGGTGCAGCGATGATTTCCTTGTTGCCCGCCGCGGAGCGCTTGTTGATGCCAATGCCAATCTGCGGGGTGAGTTTCACGGAGACCGGGGCGGAGATGTACTTCACGCCCACGCCCACGTCGACGGCCATCAGCATGTCAGGGGAGAGCTGCCTGAGTTCGATAGCGAGCAAGCCCGCCGCCTCGAAGCCGCTATCCTTCACAAAGGAGAACTGTCCGCCGATACTGACGTTGTTGTACAACTTGGGGCAGCCGCGGCTTGTGCCGCCCAGGCAGACGCCCTGACCATACGCATAGGAGCCGCCCTGGACCGGGCCATGGTCCACAAACACCTCGAACTGGTCGGTCACGCCAAAGCGCAGATCGAGCGGAATCCACACCGGCTTGAGCACCGCGCTCTTGGAGAGGTTGAGCACCACGGGCAGCGTGCCCTGGAACATGCCTGCCGCGAGAGTGAGGGGACGCAGAGCGTATTCGTCTGCATAGCCTGCCGGAGCCGCAGCAGGTGCGGGCGCAGGTGCAGGCGCAGGCGCGGCAGCAGGCGCTGCAGCAGGGGCACCATCGAGGACCGGTGGGGCACCTTCCGGAGGCGGGGGCGCTTGGTCCTGCGCCATGGCGGCGAAGGAGATCAAGCTAGTGGCAAGAATCGACAGGATTGCAGTTTTCGTTCGCATCGTTGAAATTCCCTCCATTACGTGATGACACGACCAGTCAGGGTTCGGGTGTGGCCAGAATATCCAAACGATCACGCCCGTCAAGTACTATCGTCGCCCCCAACATGGCGTCGGGCTGAAGATCCCGCCCTCTTTTTTTCACAGGGTGCGCGTCCGCCGTCAACTCACCTCGGCGGCGCGTCAGGGCCTGCGCCGTGCTATGCCAAGCCGGGAAAGTGAGATGAATACCGTGAAATACGTGGTCTTTCTCATCGATGGCATGGCCGACGACCCGCTGCCCGAACTGGGCGGCAAGACCCCGGTCGAGGCCGCGCATACGCCCACCCTGGACCGGCTGGCGCAAGCGGCGCAGTTCGGCACCTTCGTGACTCTTCCCGAGGGGTTCCCAACTTCGTCGGATGTGGCCAACATGTCCGTGCTTGGCTGGGATCTGGCCACCGCGTACACCGGCCGCGGCGCCATCGAGAGCTATGGGCTGGGGGTGCCGCTCGACGAGCAAACCGTGGCCTTTCGCATGAACCTGATCACGGTCAAGGACGACATCCTTGAAGACTACTCAGCCGGCCACATTTCCGAGCCCGAGGCGGCCGAGCTCATCGCGTTTCTCTCCGCCAAGCTGGGCACGGAAAGGATTCGGATTCAGAAGGGTGTGTCCTATCGCCACATCCTCTACCTCGCGGGCAAGGAATTCTCCGCTGATATCGCCTACGACAAGCCGGATTCGTCACACGGGATGGAATGGCAGAAGATTCTGCCCCGGGCTGCCAAGCCCGAGGCCGAGCCGACGGCCGCGCTTCTGCGCCAGCTGGTTTTCAAGTCGCGCGAAATACTGGAAGACCATCCCGTCAATGTGAAGCGGCGGGCGGAGGGTCACAATCCGGCGAATCTGATCTGGCCCTGGTCCGGCGGCCGCAAGCCGCAGATGCCGTCGTTTGAGAAGCTGCACGGAAAGAAAGGCGGCATCATTTCTGCGGTGGACGTGATCCTGGGCCTTGGTCTGCTGGGCGGGATGGAGTCGCTGCGGCCCGAGGGAGCCACCGGGTTTCTCGACACCAACTACGAGAACAAGGCGGCCGCGGCGGTGGACCTTCTGCGCCGCAACGACTTCGTCTATGTGCACGTGGAGGCGGTGGACGAATGCGGCCACCTGGGCGACCTGCCCAACAAGATCAAGGGCATCGAGGACTGCGACGCCAGGCTAGTCAAGGTCTTCCTGGACGAGTACCGCAAGGTCCACACCGACAAGCTTCGCGTCATGGTGCTGCCCGACCATCCGGTGCCGGTCAAGCTGCGCAAGCACACCCGCGCCCCCGTGCCGTTCATGGTTTGCGGCGAGGGCGTGTCGGGTGATCCGGCATTGCGAAGCTACAGCGAGACCACTTGCGCGTCCGGCCGGTACCACAATCTCAAGGGGCGGGCACTAATGGATCTGCTCTTCAGTTCGACGATTCCCTAGGTGGCTGGTTGAGGGCGCGGGGCGCGCAACCGTGCCGGCCGATCAATGGTGCCGTCGGACAGTTCGAGCACGCGGCTGCCCTCGGCGGCTGACCGATATGCGCTCTCGATGAGTTCGACGCACAGGCAGGCTTCCATGGCGTCCTTGCCCACCCATTCGCTGCGCGCGATGGCGCCGCGAAACTCGTCAAACAGCGAGCCGAACCAGCCCGCGTGACTGGCGTCCATCCAATCAGAAGGCGCCACCCGGCGCTCGAAGCGCCACTGCCCCGATGATCCAGGCGCGGTCATGCCAGACCCCGCTTCCAGCACGGCCAGTTCGACGTCCTCGTCTTCAACCCGAATTGCACCCCTGTTGCCGTGCAGGGTGTACAGAACTTTGCGCACGCCTGCGGTCCACGAAAGGTGGGCCGAAACAACGCCAGTCGGGAAGGTCAAGGTGCAGCCGAAGACATCCTCGGTGTCATGGCCGTTGGCAGTCAAGGAATGGGCGGTGAGGGCGGTGGGATGGGCTGCCATCCAGTCAAAGGCCAGGTAGAAGGTGTGGCTGCCGTGATCCATGGCGATGCCGCCTCCCGACAGGGCGCGTTCGCGGCGCCAGTCAGGCCGCCATTCCTCCACGCCCCTGGCGTGGGTGTTCCGGAAGGTCTGCATCGTCACCAGGTGCACAGGACCGATGACTCCCTGGTTCAGGATGCTGCGCACGACTTTGACCACCGGCGCATGCTTGTAGTTGTGGCAAGGGAAGATGACCCTGCCGGCTTCGCGCGCATGCGCGAGCATGGCCCGGGCGTCTTCTGCGGTGGTCGCCATGGGCTTCTCGCACAGTACGTGCAGCCCCCGGTCGAGCGCAGCACACGCTATCCCGGCGTGGTGGGCCGGCGGTGTTGCGACATCGAGGAAGTCCAGCCCCCCAGCCTCGGCGGCCAGCAGCGAGGCATGATCAGGGTAGATGCGGGCCGCGGTGAACTGCTCATGCGCTACCTGGCGGCGGGCTGCACAGACGTCGGCAATGGCTGTGATTTCGACTGCCCGGCCATTGCCCATGTGCTTGGCGAAGGTCGGCGCGTGGCCTTGGCCAGCGATGGATCCGTAGCCAACTATCGCGCCGCGCAGTGGTCGGTTCATGTTTCGGCGATTGCTAGCACGAGATCGAGAGAGGGAAAACCGGCCGGGGCTCCACTTGCAGCATCGGCCGGCACCTCTCGCGCAGCCTGCGACTTGGAAACAGGTTGCCCTTGGCGTCCGACTCGGCGGCACGTAGGCTAGAGCACCGAACGGTTTGCCTCCCGGGCCAATCTCCTCGCTCCTCGTGATGAGAAACTACCACCCTCCGACCATCGGATTGACCAGACTTAGACACCGGTTGACTGTGCATGTGATGCGCCGGGCAGGTCAGCCACGCCGGACGAGGACAACATGGTGAAGCACGACGAACGCGAGGTTCCGCGCCTGGTCGCCATCGAGACCACCAACGCGTGCAACGCCAAGTGCGCGTTCTGTCCCAACAGCGTAATGGCTCGCGGTCGGGAGGTGATGTCGGAGGATCTCTACCGCAAGATCGTCGACGACTGTGCGACCTTCAAGTTGAGGGCCATTGAACCGTTCCTCAACGGCGAGCCCTTCATGGATCCAATGATTGTTCCGCGCCTCCAGTACCTGCGCGAGCGGCTGCCAGCCACCAAGTTGCGGCTCTACACCAACGGTTTTGCTCTCGTACCCAAACGGGTGGATGAGTTGCAGGGCGTCGGCATCGACCACCTCTTCATCAGCCTCAATTCCCTGGATCCGGCCAAGTACCAGGCGATCATGGGGTTGGCGCTTGAGCGCACGCTGCGCAACATCGACTACCTTGTGGATGACTCGCGCCGAGACCGGGTGGCGCGTCGGATCACAATTCGCATGACCCGCACCGACGACACGACGGCGCAGGAACAGGCGCGCTTTGTGGCCTACTGCAAGGAACGGCAGGTCACCTGCTTGATTGTTGGGCTGTTCAGCTACCTCGGCGATGTGCCAAGCCGGCTGCCGATTCCCTCGTACCCATGCGAGCACGTAACCCGCGTCGACATTCTGTCGAGCGGCCTGGTTACCCTGTGCTGCATGGACACGGAAGGGAAGTTCGGCTGGGGTGACGCCGGCAAAGAATCAATCTTGGACATCTACAACGGCCCGCGTGCGCGCGCCTACCGCGATATGCACCGCAAGGGCCGGCGCAAGCAGATCCCACCTTGCGGCACGTGCAACCTGTTCTTCCCGAGCTTCTACGGTCTGTCGTGGCCACGTCGTATTCAATTCGGCCTCGCCTGCGGGTGGTACTTCCTGCGCCATCGCCCGTTCAGCAAGCACCCGGTCTGGTTTCGCAGGCGCTCTTCATCGCCATGAAGATTGCCCACCTGAGCACCTTCTGGCCCATCGGCACCGGGCTGTCCTGCTACACGGATCTGCTCATTTCCGGTATGCGTGCCCATCGACCCACGCGCCACACCATCCTGGCCGAGAGCGGATCGGCCCCGGCCCAGACCGATGCGTACGAATGCATTCCATGCTACCGCCGGGACGCCGACTACGTTGAGCCCATCGCGGCCGCGGCTGCGGCTGCGCGGCCCGACGTAGTGATCGTCCAGTACGCAAAGGATCTATTCGGCCACGACAATCGCCTACCGCGCCTTGTCGCCCGGCTACGTGAGCTGGGCGTCCGGCCGGTCGTCAACACGCATTCCGTGTATCCGGAGACCTGGCGTTCGGGTTATCGGCCGGGGCGCAGCGCGGCCGCCTTCGATCGTGCTGTGGCCGAGAATGCTTCGCTCATCACCGTGCACAGCCCGCGCATGAAACACGATCTCATCACGCGCGGGGTGGTGCCCGATCTCATCGCCGTGGTGCCGCACGGCAGCCGCATCCTGTCCGAAGGCGATGTGGGCGAGAGTCGAGCCCAACTGCAGATTCCCAAGGACGCCAAGGTGATTCTGTTCTTCGGTTTCATCTGGCCGGGCAAGGGCATCGAGTTCCTGCTCGACGTCTTCCGGGGCGTGCAGCGACAGGTGCCCGAGGCCTTTCTCTTGGTCGGGGGACATACGCGCCATCGGCGCTGGTCTTTCTACGTCAGCACCCTGCGCGCGCGCGCGGCCCTGCTCGGCGTTTCAGGTCGCTGTCGATTTTGGGGCGGCTTCATCCCCCAGAACATGGTTTCCACCGTGTACGCGACCGCCGACGTGGTGGCCATGCCCTACCGGCAAGACTACAGCTCGGTCAGCGGCGTGATGCACGAGACCGCCGGCATGGGCAAGCTGATGCTCTGCTCGCGCATCGCCAAGTTCGACGAAGTGGAGCTGAGCATCGATCGCGGGTTGACCGCAGAGCCACACGACCGCGAGGCAGGGAA
>PMCR01000505.1 GCA_003155465.1 Myxococcales bacterium
GTAGCGGATGATCACGATGCCGGAGCCGCCGTTGCCGCCGCTGTACGAAGGCCCAGTATCGCCAGCATTCGCGCCCGCACCTTGGCCGCCGATGCCGAGATTTGCGGCGGCGTCAATCCCGTTGACCATGGTATTGTATATGTTTCCAGCGCCGCCCGTCGCATAGGTCATTGATACGCCTGAGATGCTGCAGTTCGTGCCGGAACCGGCTGTTCCTGGCGACACGCCATTCACTCCGTTGCCGCCTGTGCCGCCTTTGCCGCCACCGCCGCCACTGGCGCCACCGCCGCTGCCGCCATTCGAGCCATTTCCCCCATTGCTTCCTTGCCCGACGATTCCGACGCCGCCTGTTGGTGCAGGATTTGGTCCATAATGTGATACACCGCCGCCGCCCGAGCCACCGGACGATCCGCTGTTCCAAGGTGCACCGCCGCCGCCGCCGCCGGTTGCCATGACTTGAAAGGCCTCGTTCGAGAACGCATAACTGTTCCCACCGTTGGCGCCTTGGCCGCCTGCGCCGCCTGTAGCACCCCCGGCCCCAACGATCATGGTATAAGTCCCAGGCGATATCGCTGTAGCCACCGTTCCGGTCAACATCCCGCCCGCGCCGCCGCCGCCACCGGGGTATTTGTTATTGCCGCCGCCGCCCGCGCCGCCGCCGCCAATCATCCCTGTCCCGTAGGCATACAGGGGCGACCGCCAGGTCGCCCCTACTGGGGCCCTTCGCCCTTGGCCCGCTTCTCAGTGATGCGCGCGAGAGACTGGCGCGCGGGGCCGGTGCGGCGATCGTTGGCCGCGGCCCAGCGCTGCAGCAGCTCCTCGCAGGCGGTGCGCACCTCGGCGCTGGCGTCGTAGACCGCGAAGTGTTGCACGATGGCCGCGGCTTCGGGATCGCCGATGGCATCAAGGGCCATGATGAGGTTGCTCTTGCCGCGCGGCGAGGCCGTGTGCAGAGCGGTCTCGATCTGGGGCAGGGTGCGCCGGCCCATGCGGGCCAACTGGGCAATGGCGTCGGGCACGGGGATCCCACTGGGCTTGGTCAGAGCGTTGATTTGCCCGCCAATCTCGCGATACGAACGATCCTCGCAGCCCGCAGTCGACAAGGACATCAGCAGGCAGATGAGCCAGCGGCCAGCCAAGATGATCACCCTGCGCAAGTCTTGCCTCCTGCCTCGCCCTGACGGCGAAGGTGGCGGGCCAGACAACGGGCGGCCACGCCCTCTGGAAAGAGGACCTCGCTGGTGTCGGCGCGCGCCCGTTCGCGCGCCTCCACAGCGGCAAAAAGGGCCTCGCCAAGCTCAATGACAGCCTGAGGCTGGGGCTCGGCAAAAGCTCGACGCCGCAGATCGGCCCCGCCGTACAGGCCACGCGAATACCAGGCCAGGGTCTTGCGCAACTCGTGCAGGCCCATCTTGTCGCTGGCGTATTCCACCACCAGATCGGCGTGGCGGCGCCAGACGGCCCGCTGTTCGGCGATGCTGGGCAGGGCCGGCAGGGATGCGCCGGTCTCAAGCGCGTGGATGGCCCGGAACAGCCAGGGATTGCCCCGGGCCGCGCGGCCGATCATCACGGCGTCGCAGCCGGTCTCGCTCTTCATGCGGCGATAGTCGTCCAGGGTCTTCACGTCGCCGTTGCCCACCACCGGAATCTCCTTGGGCAGGGCCGCACGCACCGCCGCGATGGGGCCCAGGCGTACCTGACCGGAGAATCCCTGATCGCGCGTGCGCCCATGCACGGTCACCAGGGCCGCTCCGGCCTCGACCATGCGCAAGGCGAATTCGGGTGCATTGATCGAAGCATCCGACCAGCCGACCCGCTGCTTGACCGTGACAGGGATGGAGGCGGGCAAGACGGCGCGTACCGCCCCGACGATCTCAGCCGCCAGCGCCGGCTCGCGCATAAGCGCCGAGCCGCAGGTGCCCGCGGTCACTTTACGCGCGGGACAGCCCATGTTGATGTCCACCACGCTGGCGCCGGCCTCGGCCGCCATCGTCGCTGCGCGCGCCAGCACCTCGGGCTGGCGACCGACAACCTGCACAACGAAGGGCCGTCCACCCAAGCTAGGCCACATGCGTCGCAGGACCCGTTCTGCCCCGCGGGTGAGCGCCTCGGCCGAGAGAAATTCGGTGAAGGTCAGGGCCGCCCCATGCTCCTCGCAGATGGTGCGGAAAGGCAGGTCTGTCACCGCCTCCATGGGCGCGAGCAAGGCGCCCGGGCCGATTTCGACGGGGCCGATATGCATGGGAGGGAAAAACCATAGCACGTCCCCAGGCCGCGACGCCGATGCTCCCATGGTACAAGGAGATGATTCGAGGAGACACCATGCGTACCGTCGCACTTCTGGTAGCGAGCAATATCTTCATGACTGTCGCGTGGTACGGGCACCTGCGCTTCAAGGGCGTCGCACTGTGGAAAGTCATCCTGCTGAGCTGGGGCATCGCGTTTTTCGAGTATTGCCTGCAGGTTCCGGCCAACCGCTGGGGCCACGGCCAGTTCACCGTCTATCAGTTGAAGATCATCCAGGAAATCATCACGCTGGTGGTTTTCATGGGGTTCGCGGCTGCCTGGCTTGGTGAAACGCCGCGTTGGAATACTGTGGTGGCGTTTCTTCTTGTCTTGGCAGCGACAGGATTTGCGTTTCTCCCGCATCACACGTGATGCCGGGCGGCCGATCTTTATCTGGAATTCTCCCAGCTTCGGCCTTACGCTTTTGCCCGCGCAGCGTTACCCCTCGTGGGTCAACGCTCGTTTCTGACAACCAACAAACGTGGGGCGTCATGGGGTCAGGTCAGTCATCACATGAAAAACTGGTAACGCGTGCATTGGGGGCCTTGGGTCTCTCCGACCCCGAGGCCTTTCTCAAGGCTGGTAGCGAAGGGTTGGCCAAGTTTACCCAGCACCAGCTCTTTGAATGCAGCAAACGGCTGGGACAGAAGGGGACATCCAAGCTCAGCAAGAGCGCATTGGCGGAGCGGATCTGGGAGGAGCTGACAGACCTGCTTGAGCCGGCCCAACCGGGGCTCGGGAAGGGCGCCAGCGCCCCGGCCGAGAAGTCCCCGGAAAAGGCCACCAAGCGCAGCGCCAGGACGGCTGCGGAGACCACCGATCCTTCGCTCGAGGTACCCGAGCCGGCGCCCATTTCCCACAAGTTCGAACTGGGATCCCATGGCACGGCTGAAGAACCACGCAACATTCCATGGGCGTATGGCTACGACCGGGTGACCGGCATGCCGGTGGACCCGGATCGCCTGTTCGTGTACTGGGAGGTTACCGACCAGTCCCTGGAAAAGGCGCGAGCCAGTTTGGGCGCAAGCGGGAAGGACGCCTGGTTGAACTTGCGCGTGTACGACAGCACCGGACGCATTTTCGACGGAACCAATGCCCATTCGTATTTCGACCACGGCCTCGATCGCGGCGATCGCCAGTGGTTCTTCCACGTTGGCAAGCCCGCCTCGTCGGCCTTTGTCGACGTGGGGCTGAAGTCGCGCGAAGGCTACTTCGTCAAGATCACGCGTTCGGGCCGCATCGATTTCCCGCGGCGCGAAGCCGGGGTTTTCTCCGAGCCCGAGTGGTTGAGTGTGCGCTCGACATGGGGCCCGGTGGAACACGCAGGCCGCGGGCTTCACGCTCGTGGCGCGCCCGCGACGCGGGCGCCCAGCCCGGCAAAAGCTGAACCGGGACCGCCGCCCGCTCCGCGCCGCCACGTGGCGCTTCTGCCCTGGGAGGAGTCCATTGTCCTGGGCGAGGGAGATCGCGCCGAAGTCGCTGAATGGGAAGAGCACTTCAGCGACGGCCACAGTGAGTTCCATCGCCAGACGTCCTGGGAGAGCCCGGTGACGATCTCGTCCTGGGAGGCTGGACCGTTCACTCATCCGGTGGAAGCACCCGAAGCGATCCGCCAGGCCTTTGTCGGCCCGACCCGGGTCTATCGTGTGGGCGGCCGCACCCATGTCGTGCACGGCCCTTGGCAGGTGGTCATTCGCGGGTTGGGCGCACACTATGGCCACGCGGTGGTGGCGCGCTGGGAGATCTACAAGTCGTGGCTCGCCGATGAAGTGAAGGAAACCCAGGTGCGGGACATTCATCCCGTGCTGCCGCCGGGTGCTTCAGAGCAGCTCACTCCCGGCGCCAGTGAGAGGCGCTGGCGCTATGGCAGCGAAGCACGCCTAGGGGGAGCATCGGAGATCTTCTACCTCGGCGCCAGCGAGGTGAAGGCGCGCGGAGCCAGCGAGCGTATGTACCTGGGTGCCAGCCAGCTGATGATGCGCGGGGCGAGCGAACGCATGCTGGCCGGGGCTAGTGAAACCCGTCTGGCCGGAGGCAGTGAAAGACGTCTGGGCGGGGCGAGCGAGGCGCGCATTGGCGGGGCCAGCGAGGCCCATTTCCTGGGGGCCAGCGAAGCGCGGCTGACGGATGCCACGATCAAGGGCGACGGTTCCTATCCATCGCCTGACTCGATTGGTTCCAAGCCCCCGGTCAAGGAGTAAGCCCCATGCCAACCGGATACTTCGCGCTGGTTCTTCACGCCCATCTGCCCTTCGTCCGTCACCCGGAAGACCCCACGGTGATGGAAGAACAGTGGCTGTACGAGGCCATCAGCGGAACTTACCTTCCGCTCATCCAGATCTTCGAGGGTCTGCAGTCGGACGGCGTGCCCTACCGCTGCACGGTTTCGCTGTCCGCGCCGCTCATCACCATGCTGACCGACGACCTGCTCAAGACCAGGTACGCCGATCACTTGGACGACCTGATCCTGCTGGCCGAGAAGGAGTTGGAGCGGACCAAGCCTGAGCCGCAGTACCACCGCCTGGCCCAGATGTACCACGATCGCTTCCTCAGCCTGCGCCACACCTGGCGCTGCCACGAGGGCAACCTGGTGGGCGCCTTCCGTCGCCTGCAGGATGCGGGCGGGCTCGAGGTCATCACCTCGACGGCGACGCACGCCTTTTTCCCGCTCATGGACCGCAACTGGGCCGCGCTGCGCGCGCAGGTGCACACGGCGGCGGATCTCTACGAAAAGCACTTCGGCCGTCGCACCGCCGGCATGTGGCTGGGCGAGTGTGGCTACGTGCCGGGCGTCGACGAGCTTCTGCGCGAGGTGGCCATTCGCTACTTTTTCGTCGACAGCCACGCCATCCTGTACGCGGACAGGCGGCCGGTGTACGGCGTGTATGCACCCATCTACTGCGCCACCGGCGTGGCCGCCTTCGGTCGCGACACCGAATCATCCGAACAGGTGTGGAGCGCCAAGCACGGCTATCCCGGCGACCCACACTACCGCGATTTTTACCGCGACATCGGCTTTGACCT
>PMCR01000508.1 GCA_003155465.1 Myxococcales bacterium
GCGTAGGGCTGGTTGACTGCGAGGTAAACGCCATTTCGATCCTTGAGGAAGAGCTGCTGCGGGATGCTCTCGACGATGGTTCGATTGAAGGCCTCGCTCTCTTTCAGCGCCTTCTGCGCCGCGCGCTCCTCGGTCTGGTCGCGGAATACGAGAACCACGCCGGTGGTCTCGCCCTTTTCATTGCGGATGGGCGCACCACTGTCCGCGATGGGGTGCTCGTTTCCGTCCTTGCCAATCAGCAGGGTGTGGTTGGCGAGTCCGACCACTTGTCCCTCGCGCAGCACGCGCGCAACCGGGCTCTCGACCACGGCATGGGTCTGTTCGTTGACGATGCGAAAGATTTCGTCGAGGGGCCTGCCTTGGGCTTCGGCCTCGGCCCAGCCGGTTAGGCGCGCCGCCACCGGGTTCATCTGCTTCAGCCGGCCGTGCTGGTCGGTGGCGATCACCGCGTCGCCGATGCTGTACAAGGTGGCGCGATAGCGTTCCTCGCCCTCGCGCAACGCAGCCTCGGCTCGCCAGCGCCAGGCAAAAACCAGCATGAAGGCCACCGCCCAGAAGCCCAGGAACGCAAAGGCCGCGGTCGCGCCCGTTTGGCGGATCTCCCGCTGGTAGGTGGCCAGTGCTTCCCGCCGATCGACCTTGACCACGATTCCCCAGGGCGCGCGATCGAGCCGGGCCACCGCGGCTAACACTGGCTCGTTCCGGTAGTCCACGAAGGCATCGACTTCCCAACGTCCCTCGAGGGCCGCCGCTGCAGCGAAGTGCACGGCGTTCGCCGGCCGCCGGAAGGTCAGAGGGGGCGCCGGGTTGTGGCGCAAGGGGCTCAGGAAAACGATGTCGTCGCCGTCGCCTTTCACCAGCAGGGTCTCGGCAGACGCCGCGGCCATGGGACGCATGGCCAGGTAGGGATAGAGCCACTGGCTCGGGTCGGTTTCCAGCAGGACCACGCCCCCGCCTGACGGCCGGCCACCTACGTCGTTCGCCCGTGGCGCGCCCGTTGTCCCCACGCGGGCCAGGAATCCGACGGCCACGCTTCCGTCCGCATGCCGGTGGAAATCGACCGCGGTTTTCCCCCGCGCCAGCACCTCGGCAGCAGCTTGCAGGGTGGACGGCTCCAGCGGTCTGCTTTCCCCGGTCTCGATCGCGATGCGCAGACTGAAGTCGAGCAGCACGAAGCGTTGATAGCCGTGAATCCTGGTGAAGCTCTCCACGACCTCGCGCAAGCGCACTACGTTTTCCGCAAGCCGCCCTGTCGCGGCGGCCCCCGCACCGCTGGCGATCAAGGCACGCGGGGATGGGAAACTGGCCAGGATCTCGGCGTCGGCCATTCCGACGGCGACCCAACGGTCCAGCGTCGCCTTGCGCAGATCGGCCCGCAGCGCTAGCTCCTGCTGCCACCCGTTGATGACCGCCGCCCGCCGCCCGGGCACGTAGGCGAGGAAGAAGTACAGGCAGGCGCCGGCCAGCGAGGCCGCACACAGAGCATGAAGGCCCAACGACAAGGGCAAGCCCCACCGCGTGCTGCTGCGACCAGTCCCGTCGGCTGAGCGGTATTGTTTCACCATTGTCTCCTGTCCCGGAATTCTTCCTCGCTATTCACAGCCGGCGCCCAAGCCGGCCCGCGCCTGAGTACGCCAACAAGCATGCGCGCCTTCACCAATAGGCACAAGTCGACTGGTGGCTTTCCGAGGTAGGGGGAACTGGGCACGTGGGGGCGCCGGGGCGACCGCTGGTCGCCCCTACGCCGAATCTCGCTCGCCGCCAATCGGCAGCTGGATCGTGAACGTGGTCCCTTTGCCCACCTCGCTCTCGAAGGTCAGTGAGCCGCGATGCTTGGTCACCACGATGGAACGCGCGATGGACAGGCCCTGGCCTGTGCCCTTGCCCACTTCCTTGGTGGTGAAGAAGGGGTCGAAGATTCGCGGGCGGATGGCCTCGGGAATTCCTGCGCCCGTATCGGCAATGTCGATACGCACCTGGTCGCCTTCCCTCAACGTCTTGATGCGAATCGTGCCCTTGCCTCCTCCCTGGCCCACCACATCACCGATGGCGTGGGCCGCGTTGACGATGAGGTTGAGGAAGACCTGGTTCAGGTCGCCCACGTGGCAAAGCACAGGCGGCAGGTCGCCCAACTCGGTCGTGACGTCAGCCACGTACTTGTATTCGTTCTTGGCGACAGCGAGCGTGGTCCGCAAGGCCTGGTTCAAGTCGGCACTGGCCTTTTCCCTTTGGTCGGGGTGTGCGAAATCCTTCATGGCCCGCACAATGGTCGTGATGCGGTTTATGCCATCCTGGCAGCTCTCAAAGCTGCCGGGCACATTCGCTTCCAGGTAGGCAAGGTCGATCTCCTCCTCTGTCTCCCGGATCTCGCTGATCAGCGCTTGCTGCGCGCCCGCTGTCTCAAGAATTTCGACGGCGCGCCGGTACTGGCCCACCAGCCGCTGGTAGCCTGCAAATGCCTCCCGCAGGAAGTGGACGCCGTCACCAACGAACTGGGCCGGCGTGTTGATCTCGTGGGCAATGCCCGCCGCGAGTTGGCCGACCGCCTCGAGCTTGTGCGCGTGTCCCAGCTCGAGCTCCAATTGTTTCTCCTTGGAAATGTCCCTGACCGTCGCCTGGAGGAACGGCCTTCCGCCCTGTTCCATGCGGGTCAGAAGCACGGTCGTGGGAAACTCCTGGCCGTCGATCCGCTTGTGCATCCATTCAAAGCAGGCGGATCCTTCGCGCATCGCCTTGCCAATCATCTCTGGCGCCACGTCGCCGGACGCGCGGCCGTCCGGCTGCTTCTCGGGCGACAGATCGTCGGGCCCGTGGGAAGTGAAGTCCGCAACGCTCTTCGCCTTGAACATGGCCAGGGTTGCCGGATTGCCGTCGGTAAACCGCCAGAAGGGCGGCTCCAGCGTCATGAGGGCGTCATGGGCAGAGTCGAAGAGACGGCGAAACTTCTCCTCGCTCTCCTGCAAGGCCTTCTCAGCCCGTCTGGCCTCGGTGATGTCCTCGAACGCCAATACAAAGTAGTCGAGTTTCTTGCCAGACTCATCTCGGACCGTGGCCACCGCAAGTTTGATCCAGACGATGTCCCCATCTTTGCGGACATAGCGCTTGCACCTCGAATGGCTGGCCATCTCGCCTGAGCGCAGGGCGCGGATCGCAACCAGGTCAGCCGGCAGATCGTCAGGATGGGTGATGTCCTGAAAGCGTAGCGTGAGCAGCTCGTCGGCTGTGTACCCGATGATTTCGCAGAGGCGGCGGTTCACTTGCAGCATCTTCCCGTCAGGGCCGACGATCGCCATGCCAATGGCGGCCTGCTCGAACGTCGTTTGAAAGCGCCTCTCGCTCTCGTGGAGCTGCAGGGCGCTCTGGCTCAACTCGTGGTTGGCCGCTACCAACTCGGCCGTGCGCTCGCGCACCATGTGCTCCAACATCTGGCCCTGCTCTTCCTGCTGCTGTTGCCGACGATGGACTTCTGCGACCTTGCGCGCGGCCAACTTCCGCAGGTACCACACGAGAAGGTAGGCGAGGAGCAGCGCCAGCAGCGCGACGATGGCGACGTGGCTCCAATTGTCCTTTTGGTTCAGCGATTCCCAGGCGGCATCCTGGTTCGCGCCGTCGACGGTGACCGTGAGGACCGCACTGCAATGCCTATCGATCGTGTCAAGGTGCTCACGAGCCTCTGGTGCCATCTCCTGTCCCGCGGCTGACCCAAGGATCTGATCGATGAACGCAATCCAAGCCGTGATGTCGGCCGCAAGCGCCGCGCGGTGCTGGCGCCCGGCCGGCGTCAAAGCCGTTCCTTGCAGGAAGTCCTGCGACGAGCGCAGCAACGCAGCCGTCTGCTCCTGCAGCCCCTTCTCGAACTTGGGCCGGTCCTGCGGTGGCGCCAACCATCGCTCAAGCAGGGTGACGTACGTCTTGCGTGTGTCGCGCCGGAGGCTGGTCAGGGGCTCGATGCTATTGCGCTCGGCTGAAATACGTTGCGAGAGCTGCTCCCTCTGCTTGTCGAGGGAACAATCGAGCACCGCAAGGCACGCGAGACCCAGCAGCATGAAGAGAACCGGCAAGACGGCCAAGCGCCGCAAACCGCGCGCGCGCGGAGCGCCCTCAGACGAATCGCCGGCCACCGATCTTGTCATGTTCCACTCTACCCGCCCACGCTGTCACCGACCGGCAGCCGGATCGTGAACGTGGTGCCCTTGCCGACTTCGCTTTCAAAGGTCAGCGAGCCGCGATGCTTGGTCGCGACGATGGAACGCGCGATGGCCAGGCCCTGGCCACTGCCCTTGCCCACCCCTTTGGTGGTGAAGAAGGGGTCGAAGATGCGATGGCGGATTGCCTCCGGAACTCCTGACCCGCTGTCTGCAATATCGACGCGCACCATTTCGCCTTCGCTGCAAGTCCTGATGCGAATCCTGCCCTTGCCTCCTCCCTGGCCCACCACGTCGCCGATGGCGTGGGCCGCGTTGACGATGAGGTTCAAGAAGACCTGGTTCAGATCGCCCACGTGACAGATGACCGACGGCAGGTCGCCGAACTCGGTGGTGACCTCGGCCACATACTTGTATTCGTTCTTGGCGATGGCCAGCGTGGTCTGCAAGGCCTTGTTCAGGTCCGCAGGGGCCATTTCTTTCTGGTCGGGGTGTGCGAACTCTTTCATGGCCCGCACGATGGTCGAGATGCGGGAGACGCCGTCCAGGCAGCTCTCGAGGCTGCCGGGGACATTCGCGTCGAGGTAGAAGAGATCGATGTCCTCCTCTGTCTCCCGGATCTCGCTGACCAGTGCTTCATGTCCGCCGGCCGTCGCAATAACTTCGACGGCTCGCCGGTACTGGATGACCAGCCGCCGGTAGCCATCGAATGCCTCCCTTAGGAAGTGGACGCCGTCACCGACGAACTGGGTCGGCGTGTTGATCTCGTGGGCGATGCCCGATGCGAGCTGACCGACCGCTTCGAGCTTGCGCGCGTGTCCCAGCTCGGTTTCGAGGTGGGTGCGGTCGGTGATGTCGCGGATCACTCCGACCAGAAACCGTTTGCCGGTCGGGTCGACGTAGCGGGTCTTGCGCGTGACGATGGTGCGCACCTGTCCGGTGGACAGGTTGCTCAGGGACTCCTCGTTCACGTTCTCCTCGCCGCTTTCGAGGACATCGGCATCCATCTCCCGGAAGACCGCGACCTGATCCTTGGGGAACATGTCGTCCCCATCCTCGCCCAGCAGGCCCTCTCTCGCACGGCCGACCATCGCGCACAGGGCATTGTTGACCAGCACAAAACGCCGCTTTTCATCCTTGACGAAAATGGGGTCGGCAACGGCGTTGATGGAACTGTCGAGGAAGGCTTTCGCGGACTGCAGTTCGTCCTCTGCCCGCTTGCGCTCGGTGATGTCCTCGTACACCGACAGGAAGTATTCGAGGCGACCTGCCGCGTCCCGGACCGGCCCCACGGCAAGCTTTACCCAGACGATGCTGCCGTCCTTGCGGAGATAGCGTTTTTCGCGCGAGTAGTTGGGCATCGCGCCCGAGCGCATGGCGCGGTTCGCTTCCAGGTCAGCCGCCAGATCGTCGGGATGGGTCATATCCTGAAACCGCAGCTTCAGGAATTCGTCAGCCGTGTACCCGAGAATCTCACACAGGCGGCGGTTCACCCGGAGCATCTTCCCTTCGGCGGAAACCACGGCCATGCCGACGGAGGCCTGTTCGAACATCGCTTTCAGGCTCTGCTCGCTCTCTCTCAGGTGTTTGTGAAGTTGCTGCTGCTCGCTCAGTGCCTCGTGCAGGTGGATTTGCATGCGCACCCGCATGCGGACCTCATCCATGTCGAATGGCTTCTTGATGTAGTCCACTGCGCCGGCGGCAATCCCCTCCTTGACGTCGCTTTCCTGCACTCTGGAGCTGACCAGCGCGACCGGCACGTGGGCGGTGCGCGGGTCGTGCTTGATGCGACGACATAGGGCAAAGCCTTTCGTGCCGGGCATCTCCACGTCCAGCAGGATCATGCAAGGGAGGCTCTTCTCCAGCAGCGCGATGGCCTGCCCCGCGTCCTGGGCGGTGACCACATCGAAATCGTCGCGGGACAGGATTTCGGCCAGAATCCGCAGGAACTGGATGTCGTCGTCGACGACCAGAACGGTGTGGCGCGAGTGCGAGACGTACGGGGCGATGCGGGAAATGAGATCCACGTGCAGCCGTCTCAGACGCAAGTGGGTCTTGATCCGTTCCAGCACCTCCTGCTCCTGGAACGGCTTGCAGACGTAGTCGACGCCGCCGGCGCGAAATGCCTCGACCTTGTCGTCGGCGCCCTCAAGTGCGCTGATGAAGATGACCGGAACATCGCGCAGGCGCGGGTCCTGCTTGAACTGTCGGCAGACCTCCAGGCCGGACATCTCCGGCATGAGGACGTCCATCAGAATGAGATCAGGAGGGTCCGAGGCCGCCGCCTCGATGGCAAGTCTGCCGCTGGTGACCGGCCGGGGTACCAGACCGCCGCGTGTCAGAACTGCGCTCAGTAGTCGCAGGTGCTCCGGGGAATCGTCCACGACCAGGACGCTGCTGCCTTGCACATCATCTTCCACGCTATCCCTCCTTTCCCCCTGTTCGGCAGCGAGACCGGAAAAGTGGAGTCACGGTCTACGGCCTCGGCGCTGGCAGCGCACCGCGACGTCAGCCGCCACCGCACAGGTTGGCCAGGCCAATGCGGCAGGAGCGTGTCCTGTGCCCGATAGCAACCGATGAGAATCGGGGCTAGTCAAGCCTGTGCTGATTCTGCCGATGAATCCCGTGTGGCGCAACGCCAAGAGGGAATCCAGGCCAGGTAAGCGGACGGGCAAATCGTCGACCGCGAGGGGCCTGGGCAGCACATGGCACAGACAGTAATCACGTTGAAACGAATCCTGTTCGTGGACGACGATCCCAACGTCCTGGTCGGGCTTCGCAATGTCCTACGCAGCAGGCGTCGTGAGTGGGACATGGTCTTCGCCATTGGCCCGGAGGAAGCCTTGGCCAAGCTGGGCGAAGGTCCTTTCGACGTGGTGGTCAGCGACATGCGCATGCCGCGCATGGATGGCGCGACCTTGCTCAGCAAAGTCAAGCAGCTACAGCCCAAGGCCGTACGCATGATTCTGTCGGGTCAGACCGAGCTTGAGAGCGTGATGAAGTCCGTGTTCATCGCTCACATGTTCCTTTCAAAGCCTTGCGATCCGGCCTTGTTGCAGCGGGTGGTCGATCGGGCGTGCCGTCTGCAGGCCGTCCTGAACAGCGATGAACTGCGTGCAAGCGCCGGCAAGGTTGAAATGCTTCCGGCGGCGCCTAAGACCTACGTTGCGCTCAATGGGGCGCTGATGGAGGCCAGTTGCACTGTCGCCGCTGTCGCCCGGATCATCGAGCGCGACGTTGGCCTGTGCGCGAAGCTCCTACAACTGGTGAACTCGGCCTTCTTCGGGTTGCCGAGAAAGATCTCCTCATTGGCCGAGACCGTCACCTACCTCGGGATCGTGACCATCAAGAACCTCGCCCTTGCGCTCGAGACCTTCTCGACCGCAGCCGGATTCTCCGACCTTTCGGAAGCGGCCCTTTCGGACCTACAGAACCACTCGCTTCTGACCGGCCAGATTGCGCGGCAGATCGAGGCGAAGGACGCGAAGAAGGCGGAAGAGGCATTTCTGGCCGGCGTGCTGCATGAGGTGGGCTGGCTGGTGAAGGTCAAGAATACGCCTGGCAAGGGCCCTGGCTCGGCGGTCGATCGCACGCTGCTTGGTGCCTATCTACTGGGACTGTGGGGATTGCCCCACCCCATCATGGAAGCCGTGGCCTATCACAAGGAGCCGCATCTGCTGGCCCATTCCGCGTGCGAGCTGGTGGACATCATTTACATCGCCGACCATCTCGCCAACGAATTGCGCGGCAGCAAGACCGCCGAGCAGAAGCTGGATCTCGGCTATCTCGCCGGCGTCGGCATCGACGAGGTTCAGCTTTCAGCAATGCGCGCAGTGGCGGAGAAAATTGCCAGCGCGACAATGGACGATTCAAGCGGGGACCGACATGACTGACCAAATCCATATTCTGTGTGTTGACGACGAGCCCAGAGTCCTGGAAGGACTGGTTCTGAACCTGCGGCGGTACTTCCGGGTTTCTACCGCGACGAATGGCCAGAAGGGATTGGCAATCATCGACGGAGACGATCCGCCTGCTGTGGTCGTCTCGGACATGCGCATGCCGGAAATGGACGGCGCGGCTTTCTTGAGCCAGGTCAAGCAGCGCTCGCCTGACACCGTCAGGATCTTGCTCACTGGGCAGGCTGACCTCGATTCCGCGATCGCGGCGGTCAACCACGGGCAGGTCTTTCGATTTCTGACCAAGCCCTGCAATCCCCAGACCTTCCTTTCCGCGGTGCAGGCCGGAGCCGACCAACATCGCCTGATCACGGCCGAGAGGGAATTGCTGGAAAAAACGTTGCGCGGAAGCATCAAGGCGCTTACCGAGATTCTATCGCTCGCCAACCCGCTTGCCTTCGGGCGCGCGATGCGCCTCAAGGGTCATGCGTCGGATCTGGTGGCTGCGCTCGGCGTGCCCCTGTCGTGGCAGATCGAGGTGGCGGTTATGCTGTCGCAGATCGGCTGCGTTACTCTTCCCGCTGCAACCAATGAAAAGCTCTACTATGGCAGGCCGCTCAATAACGATGAAGCCGAGCTGACCCAACGTCTGCCGGCCCTGTCGCTCCAGCTTCTCGAAAGCATACCCCGACTGGAGGCAGTGCGGGCCATCCTGCAAGCGCAGGACCAGAACTTCGACGGCGCGGGCTCGCCCCACAGTGCCGTGCAGGGCGAATCCATCCCTTTGGGCGCCCGCCTGCTCAAGCTTGTCATCGACTACGACACGCTTGAGGCGGCCGGAAGCGATCCCGCTCTCGCTCTGGGTACGCTGCAGGGACGAAAGGGCCGCTACGATCCGAAACTGCTCGAAGCCCTGTCGCGGTTGAAGAGCAAGGCGGCCTCGCAGGGGCTAAGCGAGGTCGGACTGGCGGCCGTCCGGCCCGGGATGTTTTTGGTCCAGGACGTTATGTCGACCACGGGCCTGTTGCTGGTCGCTCGTGGCCACGAAGTGACGCCCGGGCTTCTGTACCGCCTGCGCAACATGGCCCCGGGCAGCGTGCGTGAGCCACTGGTGGTCTTTGCCCCCGTGGAAGCGAAGAGAGCCACGCTGATAGGGCGAAGTGTACTGTGACGATAGAAACCTCCTGCTATCGCATCGGTCACGGTTGGTCGGTTCCGGTCTTTCCCGGCCTGGGTGGTGATCAAACCCTGGTATTGGTTTTCGGGGGAGCCAAGGCAATCGAGGGCGGCGTCCCGCGGGCGACGAGTCAGGTCATCGGGTTCTATTCGTATGGCGAAGTTTCGCCGTTTTCGGACGGGCGTTGCGATCTTTACCACCAGGCCATGACGCTCACCACGCTTTCGGAGAGCTAGACATGCTTCAGCAGCTTCTCCAGCGGCAGTTGAACCGACTCGGCCTGGATGAAGAGGCACCGCCAGACAAAGGTGCATGGAAGGAGCTGCTCGAACGGATCAGCAGTGCCTACGAGGCGGTCGACCGCGAGCGGTATCTGGTCGAGCACTCGGTGCAGCTCGCATCGCGGGAGATGCAGGAACTGAATGCCAAGCTCTCGCAGGAGCACGACACGCTGGTCAGTGTTTTTCGCGCGGCGCCGGTTGGGCTGGCCACCGCTGACCGGGAAGGCCGCATCCTCCAGCTCAATCGGGCCCTCGAAGAGGTCATCGGATTTACCTCGCAGGAGACAATTGGCAAGCTTCTCTGGGAACTGATGCCGGCCGAGGACGTGGATGCCGCCCAGCGGGTCTACGGGGATTTGATCGCGGGGACAGCTGCGACCAACCGGGAGCAGCGTCGGTTGATTGCCAAGGACGGGCATGTGGTACTGGCCGACATCGGGTTGACGGCGGTGCGGGACGAAAAGGGCCAGACCCAGCTCGTGATCGCCAGCGTGGAGGATGTCACTGCCATAGGCCGGCTTGAAGTGGAGCTGCGCCATTCCCAAAGACTGGAGTCTGTCGGGCGCCTGGCGGCCGGGATCGCGCACGAGATCAACACCCCGATCCAATTTGTCGGAGACAACGTCAATTTTCTGGCCGGCGCGTTCGAGCAACTCATCGCACTGTGTGACAGCTACCGGAGAGCATGCGAAAAGGCGGCCGGTGCTCCGCTATCTGCCGAAGACCTCGAAGGGCTGAAGCGGGAGGAGGAACTGGCCGACCTCGAGTACATCCGGACGAATGTCGTCACCTCAATTGCCTCGACCCTGGATGGCGTGGGCCGGGTTGCGAGAATCGTTCAGTCCATGAAGGCTTTCGCCCATCCCGATCGCGGCGAGCGCGCGACGGCCGATCTGAATGCGGCATTGCGGGACACGCTGACTGTGGCCACCAACGAGCTGAAGTATGTGGCCACCGTGGAGACGGATTTCGGGAAGATTCCCGCGGTGCCTTGCTTTGTGAGCGACCTCAACCAGGTCTTTCTGAACCTGTTGGTGAATGCGGCGCATGCCATCGGCGACGTGGTGGGCAAGACCGGGCAACGCGGCGTAATCCGCGTGCGGACCTATCTGGAAGGAAGCGTGGTGGTCATTGCCATCAGCGACACCGGGACCGGAATCCCCGAAACCGTGCGAGACAGGGTTTTTGACCCATTCTTCACCACCAAGGAGGTCGGCAGGGGCACAGGACAGGGGCTGGCCCTGGCCCGCGGGGTGGTGGTCGATAAACACGGCGGTTCGTTGACCTTTGCAACCGAGATGGGCCAGGGCACGACGTTCTTCGTTCGGATCCCGTTCGACCTCTCGGAAGTCGGGGATGACGCCTTCGAAGCCATCGCGCGCTAGCACTACTGATTGAAATTCG
>PMCR01000434.1 GCA_003155465.1 Myxococcales bacterium
CTGGCCGCGCTGGATCCGGGTGGCACGCTGGTTCTGGGCGGCATCCACATGTCGCCCATCCCGAGCTTTCCCTATGAGCTGATTTACCGCGAGCGCGCCGTGCGCTCAGTGGCCAACAACACCCGCGCCGACGGCCGCGAATTCCTGGCCGAGGCCGCGCGCCTGCGCGTGCACACCCACGTGCAAAGCTTTGCCCTAGCCGACGCCAATCAGGCGCTCATCGCCCTCAAGCACGACGCCATCCGCGGCGCCGGCGTGCTGGTGCTCTAGGACTCGCCCCTCACAGCTTCAGCAAGGTGGTGACGAACGTAACGCCCGAGGCCACCTCACGAGCCGTCAGCGTCGTCCCGGAGACGCAGTAATCCATTGGGCTGCCCCCACCAGGGTATGTAATGGTGTTACCCGAAACCACGTACGCTAGCGGAGTTGTGGGCGACTGCAGCTGCCGCGACACCGAGCAAGCGCAATTGCTGCCTGCCAACGAGCAGCTGGCGGTTGAGAATTGCTGAGTGCTCACCAGGTACGGCCCCAGGCTGTTGCAGGCAGCAGTGCCCATGACGATTGGGTACTCGATATCTGCGCTCGCGCAGGCCTCAGTGAAAAGCACGCTTGCGTCGACGATCAGGGCGGAGTTGTCAGTTTCCACTCCATCGGCAAAGGTGACTGTCCCGGTCGTGGTCGCGATTGTCGACTGAAACAGGTTGTGGCAATCGGCGGGCAGATTCAACTGCGCGAGCATGGCAGCCGCCAAGTCGCCTTCGACACAGACTCCGTCTACCTGCCAAGTGCCGTCCAAGGACCCGCCACAGGGTGCGACCGCGCTGCAGGTCCCAGAACCAGCCGCGCCGCCGCCGCCGGCAGGCGTCCCGCCGCAAAGCGCTCCGCTGCAGGTTGAGGTGTCGTCTCCAGCTCCGCATCCCCAAAAAGCCACACCCAAGACAAACCATTGGCCTGCAAAGCACCTGATCTTTTCCATGCGGAACATAAAAGCACAAACCCGACTGGCAGTAAAGTGAACCAATGGTGACCGAAAACTCCTGCGTGAGTAGACTCAGAGCTTGGTCGCGGTGATGGTGACGTCGTCGATGTAGATGTCGACGCCGACCGGAGCGCCGGACACGCTCACCCCCGCGGCCGTCAGAGTTCCCGCGACGGTCGGCGTGAACGAACCCGTGACCTCGACCCAGTCAGTGGACCTCGCTGTTTGAGCGGTGCTTACCGGATAGTGATTGCCCGCGTCGTCAGTAGTGCTCAAAGTCCAGAATACGGGGGCGCTCGCGGCCCCGGTTCCGAGCCGAGCCCACGCAGAGAGGTCGTAGCGGTAGCCATTTTGCAAGCTGCCTTTGAATCCCGTGTTCGCATCGGCCAGAGCCAGCACAAAGCTGGGGCCGTTCCAGGTCTGGGTGCGATTGGTAACCCGGAGGCTATGCGTTCCAGTGTGCGCCACGTCGGTCGACAGGCCCTTCTTCGCGTCGCCCCAGGCCATCCAGCCCTCGGCGTTCTCCTCAAAGTCGGAGGAGAGCGCCAGGTTCCCGGTGCGCGCGCAGTCTGGGGCAAGAGCTGGTGGCTCGTCGTCTGCCCCAGCTACCTTGGGCACCAAAACCGAAACCGAAAAGCGCGGCATGGTGTAGCTAAACGTACCGGAGCCCGCGCTCGCGACGCTGGGCGCGCCCTTGACGTAGGAGGCTCCCTCCGCCAAGACGAAGACGTTGGCTTTGGCAAACGACGCCGGGGCACCGGTGATGTTGATTGCAGCAGCCACGGGGTCGCTGGTCTTGTTTATGGCCACAATGACCATGCGCGCAGCATCCTGCGAGTCTAGGCTGGCATAGACCGACGTGGCCGCGACGTCCGACGTTGTCGCAGAAATCGACGTGTCGCCAAAGTGTCCGCCCAGGCTGTTGTAGCTGCGGAATGCCTGCATCGCGCCCCAGCCGTAGTTCTCCCATTCGTAGAGAATGAAATGAGCTGCCATGTCCAACCCTTCCCGACCAAAGATGCCAAGAGTATCTGCGACGGCGAGACCCCCGCTCACATGGTTGCCGCCACCAAAGTCCCATTCGGACATTCCGAACTTCACACCCGGGACCGCCGCAGCGATACGGCTCTTCACCCGCGGGATGATTGTGAGCGGCTGACCCTGTAGCGCAGTGCCGCTGAATTCCCAGCTCGTCTCGGTAAAACTCGGATCCCAGAGGCTGCGCGGAGCCTGCAACCGCGTTGCAACCACTCCCGCGTCTTGGTTCGTGTACCAAGGCTGCTTTGCAAGACTGAGCAACGGAATATAGGGATCCGCCGTCGTGCCAGTGCCAGCACAAGCTGCCGTGTAGTAGTGTACGTCAACATAGTCCACGAGCCGCCTTCCGAAAGACGCCTCTTCGGTTTTGAGCCTCGAAAGGAAATATTCGAGGAAGCCTCCCTTGGCGAGATCCGCCGTTGAAGCTTGCCCCGTACTAACCCATCCACTCAGCGAATCGAGACCCCGCACATGCGCCCCAACGACGCCCACCACTTCCGCGTCGGGTGCGACCGTCTTTGTGGCTTCTGCCAGCGCGATGGTACGACTGACGTACTCCTCGTAGCCGACGTGATTGGGATGGATCTCGGGATGAATGACATCCCAAATCTCTGGTTCGTTGTCGAGTTGGAAGAGCACCGGCACATTGGCAGGCCGGTTGTGCATCACCCAGTTGACATACTCATCTTGGTATACCGCCCCGTCGGCCGTGCTTGGAACCAAGCTAAATGGCGCTTCCTTGGCTGGCTTGCTCTGTTTGAAGCGGGTCGAGAGTAGTGTGGGATCGGTCACATCCATACTGCCGGCCGTATCGCCGGCAACATGGTCGAGCAGTGAAAGTCCGACCATGATGGCTGGCGAGCCTGCCAGCGCGGCCGCAAAGCCATCGAGTGCCAGTTGCGCTGGCGACAGTGCGTCGCTTGGTGTCCCCGTGTTCATAAGGGTTTTGAGATCGCCGTTGAAGCCAGGGCTATTTGCATTGATCTCCCAATTGTACGTCGTGTCGCCTCCCGCCTCGACCCGGAGCATCCCGTGTCCGAAACGCCGAAACTGCCTCGAGAGCCCGGTGCTCGCCCACCAGGCAAAATCATTGCTCCCGTAAATATAGGGCGAAATCGGGTGCTTCTTCGCGACGTTGGTCGCGTCGATGGTAAACGTGACGCCGGCCGGGTGAGGAATGCTCGGCATTGGCGTCGGGTCGAACGCAACATCCGGGCACAGCTCCACCGGGTGCGGACCAAATAGCCCGGCCGGAGTGAATGACACGTCGGTGACTGAGATGTCAAAGGCCTTGCCTGGCCCGGCCACGAACTGCAGCTCGGTGAGCTGGGTCGGATCAAA
>PMCR01000576.1 GCA_003155465.1 Myxococcales bacterium
TTGCAGTCAATGGTACAAAGAAGGCATTCGACAAGGAACCGGTATTCGATGCTCGACATCGCCTATGAAAACGTCACCAGCGCCCCGACCGAGACCATAGTGGAGCTCTATCGGGCCGGTGGCTGGTGGCAAGAAGAGCCCGCTTGGCGCGCGGCGATTCCGCAGATGNNCGCGTGATTTCCGACGGCGCCAGCGACGGGTACATCCAGGACGTGGTCGTGCTCCCGGAATTCCGCGGACGCGGAATCGGCCGCGAAATCATCCGGCGCCTGACCGATCGCTGCGTGGCCGCGGGCCTGACCTGGATTGGCCTGGTGGCCGAGCCCGACACGCAGAAGTTCTACGAGGCGTTGGGATTCCGGTCCCTCACTGGCTTTCAACCCATGCTCTACCAGGTGCGTTCCTGACCGTGACGGCTTTTCTGGAATTCCCATTCGCGCCCATTGAGGTCGAGCGCCGCGCGCTCGTGACCGATTTTCTTGCCCGCCATCCGCAGCCCCTGTCTGACTACGGTTTTGCTTCGCTGTGCGTCTGGTCGTCGGTTTTCCGGTACCAGTTCGCCGTCGCCGAACCGGATACGCTGTTGCTTCACGCCCAGCTCGACCCCGATCCGCAGCCGAGGCTGTTGCAACCATTGGGGCAGTTTTCCGACTCCCTGCAGGAAACCCTGCTCGCCCACGCCCGCAAATTGCCCGCACCGCTGGTCATCGAATCAGTCAGCGCCGAGTTTCTGGCACGACATCCGGTTTTCGCCGCGCACTTTGACGTGGTCGCGAATCGCGACAGCGCGAACTACGTGTACCAGACCGAAGACCTGGCGGCGCTGGCCGGCCGTCGCTACGCCAAGAAGCGCAACTTGATCCAACAGGCCACGCGGCTCTACGACTGGCGGATCGAGCCACTCGGCCCGCAGCATAGCAGGGAATGTCTCGAAGTCGGCGACGACATCGCTGCCAAACGCACGACGCTTACCCTGCAGCAGGAAAGCCGGGCGCTCGCGACCGCGATTCGCGACTTCGGGGCGCTCGGGCTTCGCGGATTGCTCCTGCGCATTGACGATCGGCCGGTTGCCTTCTCCATCTACGACCGTTTGAACCCGACCACCGCGTTGGTCCTGTTCGAACGCGCGCTCCGCGACCACAAGGGGCTGTATCAGGTGGTCAACCAGGAAACCGCCCGCGCCATCGCAGCCCAGGGGCTGACCTTCATCAACCGCGAAGAGGATCTCGGGGACCCGGGCTTACGCCGGGCCAAGCTCTCGTACCACCCGGTCCGGCTGGAAGCGAAGCACACTTTGACCTTGCGCCGCTGACACCTCGGGCGTGTGGGTCCTACTTACCAAGGAAGATCGGTCTCCTTGGCGAAAAGGGGCAACTGGGAACGAAGGAAGCTCCCACCCGGTCCAGGGTGCCCTTCCACCGGCTGTCCGGGAATCCTGTCAACGAGACTCATGGTCCAGTGACTCATGGTCCAGGACCCGTCGCCGTTTCGCCCCGCAACCGCGCAGCGTCCCGGGCTTCTATCCCATGCAGCTTCTCCACAGCGCGCTTGGACGATCCTGGCGCGCGGCCGCCACGCTCGGTTCGATGTCTTCGAGAGCAGCGAAAGAGGACATCACTTCTGCGCCGCCGCCCACAGACGCTTGGCCGCGGCCGCACTGGGAGAGCCTTTCTCGACCAGCCGTTGTTGTCCGCTGGCAGCGAACGCGAGAATCCACGTTTCGTCCTTGGGCACGCCGAGCGCCGTCCGCACGTGACCGTCCTCGTCGAGCAGGAGCAGCGGCGGCACGCCCTCGTGAAACTCCTTGCGCATCTCCTTCTTCGCCGTGCCCTTGAAAGAGCTTGCTGTCATGTCCTCCAAAAAGACCAGGCGCCCCTTCCCCTTGGGCTTCGCCGCGGGAAGAAGATCGCCCCAGACCCGTTGCGCCTTCTCGGTATGATAGGTCGGCGCCGTCACCACGAGCACCAGCCCGCCTTTCAGGAGATCGCTACTGGCGTGCCTCTTGCCGTTGGGATCGGCGAGAACAAACTGGGGCAGAGCCCCCCCAGCGGACCCCTTTGCTGTAGGTGTTTCACCCCATGCCGGCGCTCCAACCAGTACCGCCAGCACGACGATGCATATTGCGGTTCGTCTCAAATCGCTGCAACCGTCCATCAATGACCTCGCTAGTAAGTTCACAGTTGATTACATCACCACGACAGACGTTCAATTTGGAATCGTTCCAACTGTACAACAGGGCAACAGAGCAACGTTGAATTGTCATGGACTGCATGTGGTGGCGCTGGTGCGCCTTGTGCCGATCAAACCGTAGCGTTTGAGCTTGCGGTAAAGCGTGGCTGAGCCGATGCGGAGCTGCTCGGCGGTGTGAGTCTGGTTTCCAGCGTTCAAATCCAAGGCCGCGATAATATACTCTTTCTCGACTTCATCGAGTGGCCGCACGGTCCCACTGGTGGCCATGGGTTTGGGGAATGCCTGGCGGATCTCCTCGGGCAAGTCCTCAAGCTCCACGCGACTCCCGCGGGCGAGTGCAACGGCGCGCTCCATGGCGTTTTCCAGCTCGCGCACGTTGCCCGGCCACGTGTAGCGCAGGAGTTGGTCGGCGGCACTTGGGGCCAGGCCCGAAATCTTGCGTCTCATGCGTAGCGCCGCGTCCGCCAGCAGCACCCGGCCGAGCGGCAGGATGTCGTCCCGACGCTCGCGCAGGGGTGGCACGTGCAACTCGACCACCTTGAGCCGGTAGAACAGGTCCTGGCGAAACGTGCCACCCGCAACCCCGTGGGCCAGATCGCGGTTAGTAGCGGCCACCACGCGCACGTCGACCCGGCGGCTCTTGTTTTCGCCCACGCGCCGGATCTCGCGCTCTTGCAGCGTCCGCAACAGCTTGACCTGCATGCCGNNACTTCGTCGAGCAGCAGGGTTCCGCTGTTGGCCGCCTCGAACAGGCCGGGGCGGTCCGAAGCCGCGCCGGTGAAGGCGCCCCGCGCGTGCCCGAAAAGCTCACTTTCCAGCAGGGTCTCCGTGATCGCGCCACAGTTGACCGCGATGAAGGGCCCCGCCGCGCGCGTGGACTCCTCGTGAACCAGCCGCGCGATGCGCTCCTTGCCCGCTCCGCTCTCGCCGGTGATGAGCACGGTGGAATCGACCTTGGCCACCCG
>PMCR01000399.1 GCA_003155465.1 Myxococcales bacterium
CAAGTCCCAGCGGCGCCGCAAACCGATTCCGCCTGGGTCTGACAGACACCGATGCCGTCCACGCTCACGCAGTGCTGACCAGTGGGGCAATCGCGAGATTGGACGCACTGCGCGCGGCAACTCCCCATCTGGCACACGAGCGGATTGGCGCAGTCGCTGTTCAGAATGCACCCGGCCCCAGCGTCGCTCGCGAGTGCCGTGTTGTCCACGCAGACCACGCCGCCGATGCAAGTCTGGTGGGGCAGGGCGCAGGTGCCAGTAGGGGTGCAAACGTTTACGCAGGTGCTGTGGACACAGACCAATGGCGAGCCACAGGTACCCCCATCGGTGCCGCAAGCGGCTTCCGTCTGGGTCTGACAGACACCGCTGCCGTCGTCCGCGGCCACGCACTGCTGACCGATGGGGCAATCGCGAGATTCGACGCACTGCTGGTGGCAGGCCTGGAACTTGCACGAGAGCGGATTGTTGCAGTCGCTGTTCTGGATGCACTGGCCACCCAGGTCGAGTTTTTTGGAACTTCCGCTGCACGAAGCAGCCACGATGGCGACCAGACAAGTACTGATGAGCAGACTGGATCGATTCATCTTGTTCTCCAGGGACTGGTTGGGTGGCTGAGTGTGCCACAAAACGGAATCGAAAGCGCGTCAACGTTTTTCGGCAGGGGCTTGTGCAATGGGGATGGCGATACACGGCCAGATCACGACGAGCGATCGTTGCCGCCAACCAGGCGCCGAAGCTTTTCGGCCACCACGGCGCCGAAGGCTAGCATCGCGCCCCAGCGGGTGGCCCCGCGGTCGACCCCGGCGATATCACAACCGCCTCCTGATTTCCCACTGGCAGCCGTCGATCCCGTGGTTCCACCGCCGCCGCCCGGAGGGATCGCGGCCGTGCCGGTTCCCGTGCCGGTCCCGCCTGGGGTCGCCGCGTCTGCGGATGGCGAGACAGGGCTTGTCGCCGCATCGCCGGTTCCTCCCGCACCGCCAGCGCCTGACGGAGTGCCACCGCTGGCGGCGTCTGCGGACCCGCTGGGCAGGCCGCCGCCGGCATCTACAGACCCGCTGGTTCCGCCGCCGGCGTCTGCGGACCCGCTGGGCAGGCCGCTGCCGGCGTCTGCAGACCCGCTGCTCCCACCGCCTCCTGCGTCTACAGACACGCTGGTTCCACCGCCGCCAGCGTCTTGCGACCCACTGGGCAGGCCGCTGCCGGCGTCTGCAGACCCGCTGCTCCCACCGCCGCCAGCGTCTCTGGAGCCGCTGGCTCCGCCGCTGCCGGCGCCTCCGGACCCGCCAGTCCCGCCGCTGCCGCTGGGATTTATGGGGGGCGGATTGCTGGCTGGATATGAAACCCAGCTCGGGTCGGGCGCTGTCGGCGACGCCGACGGTGCCGCATAGCCGAAGCTGGTGGCGAATTGGGGAAGGATGGCGGCCCCAGCGGTAATTGCCGCCTGTGGAACGGGGGTGGTGGTCATCACAGCCGGGTTGAGAAGGATGTAGTTCGCGGTGAAATAGTCGACCATCGGGGCAAAGGTGCCCATGACGAGACGGTTGGTAACGTTATCCGGTGGCGTGGCAGGACCCGTGCTGGAGAACAGGGCGTCCACGATGCACAGTTGCTGTCGGACAGGATTTCCGCCCAGGATGGCGGGGTGCTGATTGATTTCAAAGAGAGCAAGCGGAGGGCTACCGGGAGCAGGGTGCAGCCCTGCCGAACTTGCGCTTGGGCCTTGAGCGTCGGTGAATGTGCCAAAATGGTTCTTCATGCACGCGGTAATAGCGCCGAAGCTGTATTTGCCTCCAACAGCATTCTGTATCTTGGCCACGGCGATATTTACCAGGATGTCGATCTTGCCGTTTACCAGGTCGGCTGGGCAACTGCAGGTACCGCTTGCCGGATTCCAATTGACAAGGGTGACGGGCGCGTACCCGCCCAAGGACGACGCTTTGCTGCTCATCACGGCGCGAATCTTGGTTGAGTCGGTGAGATCGATATAGCCGCTGTAAAAGGACGACGCATCGTTGCAGGCGTCGTACAGGACGATGTTTGACGGCTGGACCCCGAGGCCTATCAGCACGTCGCAGACCTTCTTGATAACCGCCACCCGTTGACGATTCGCGGTGTTACCACCAATTCCGTTTGTCTTGATGGCGACTCTCGTGCTGCCCCAGCCCGCGGCGTTGCCGGTGCGGAAGATCGTGCTCCAAGCATCGGCCGCATTGGTCTTCTGGGCGAGCTGCATTGCCATTTCGTCCATGTTGGCGTCGACCACGGCCGCATTCACCACTGCGTTCTGGCCCAAGAAGGAATTGGTCAGGAGCGGGCCCGTGAACATGTTCGGGTCGTTGCAACAGATCACCCGGGCATTGTCAATGGCCGGATTGATCTGCATGCCGGTGACCCAGCCGTTCCCTGCTGACTGGGCGAAAAGCTTGTCGAATTTGAGGGCACTGATTCCCGCCGCGCCCGCCGCGCCGACTGCGGCGGCCTTGAGAAAATCGCGGCGCTGAGGGTGTAGTCTTGTGGCCATGGCTGTCTCCTGACTTCAGTTGGTGGTTGACTTGGGAACGTGAACGGGCTGCTTCTGGCTGTCTATTGGCAGCTCGAGGTAATCACGCGGGTCAGGTGCTCACCGCTGCTGTACAGGGACACAGCGAACTTGCCTGCGAAACTCGTGATGTGCGCTTCATCTCCATCGCTGGCACCGTTCGCTTGCTGCAAGACCGTTTGCGGGTTCCCGTGGATCGAACCGTCTGCGCTGAAATATAGGAAGGTAACCGAGCCGTCAGGGTAGAGCGCCGCAAAGCCAGCTCCATTGCCGTCGCTGCTGCCACGTGTCCCCGCCATGCTTCCTCCGTAGGCGAAGCCCCCTACAAATGAATACGTAGCGCCGACCGGTACCCCAGCGTCGCCTGAAGCTGAATTCGACACATATGTTGCCAGCAATGTGTTCGTCTTCGAGGAAGAAGTCCCGTTATAGACAGCCACGAAACCTTGCGACGTGCCTGCTACGGCAATATCTTGTCTAAACTGAGACGACGGGAGAGGCATAGGACTGCTAACCTCCGTAATCGCATCAGACGCGTCGATGAAGGTCAAGAAGGGGTACCCCGCCCCAGAACTCGTAGCAGAAAGGTAGGCGACAGCGAACGTACTCCCCGAAAACGCAACTTCGCCCTCTGCGTGGGCTTCATTGTGCACGAGGCCGGCTGGATCGTCTGTGGGTATAGTGCGAGTGATGCCGAGATTGGCTCCGTTGGCTCCGAACCTCCCAAGCCTGGCGGTCATGAACTCAATCCCGAACCTGGAGGATGCAACGAATTCACCGTTGAGCCATTGCACGTACGAACTGGCCAGGTACCTGGAGGAACCTAGGACAACGAATATAGTGTTCTGAACCTGGGCTAGATCCTTGCCGAGAAACGTCAAGTACACGGCATAGTTGCGCCCATATTGGTCGTAGATACCGGTTGCGGCGCTGTAGATGATGGCGATTTCGCCAGTGGGAGCGACGGCAGCGCCGGCGANNCCTGTGATCGGGTCGAAGTGTTGCACGTCGATGCGATTGACCTTGGCGCCCGTGCCGCCGTCTACGACGCCGCCGTCGGTGGAGTCAGGACCCGCATACCCATTGAACGTCAGGAGTTCAGTAGCGGTGAGCACTCCGACTCCGGAGGTGTAGTTGGGGTCGGAGTCGCTCGTGGCAGGGAACTCGAACTTGGTGGGCGCCTGACCAGGAGCGCAGGTGGTTCCACTGGCCCCGGCGGTCGGCGGGCTGCCATCCACTTTCGAGCCCGTGCTGCCCCCGCCGCCAGTGGCAATGGCATCGACGCCACTGGCAGGCGCGTCGATGCCGGTGGTCGGCGCATCAGCTCCTCCGTCCGCGCCGGCCGAGCCATCGTAGCCCGGATTGCCCGCGAGTTCAGTGGTGTCCACGCAGACCGTGCCCGCGCAGGTCTGGCTGGTCAGGCAGCCGGCGCTGCTGGTGCAGGGGGTTCGGCAGGTGTTGTCGTCCGGGCGGCATAGGAACCCCGCAGCACAAGTCCCAGCGGCGCCGCAAACCGA
>PMCR01000586.1:0-1929 GCA_003155465.1 Myxococcales bacterium
CCCGTGGGCAGAGTTGCTGAGAAAGAGCGAGGATGACGCCGCCGGAGCCCACAGCGTCGACTTCGACTACGCGGAATGTGGGTCCGAACGACCCGTGCCCGTGCGGCAGCGGGAAGGAGTTCAAGAAATGCTGTCGGCAGTGATGTCCTGAGCCCAGCATCAATGGTGTCCCTGCAATCGTGGCCGCATTTCGTGCCGGATGTGTGCGGCGGCCCCGATTGATCCATAATGATTGTCATGCCGAGCTATCGCCCAGTCGCGCTTCTCTGCACCGCTTGCCTGCTGTTCGGGGCCTGCGAAAAGACGCCTCTCTCAGGTACAGGCACCGGCGGTGTCGCGACATCCACTTCCGACGGCGCCACGGCGCTCTCGACCGGAGGCACCGCGGGAAACGCGAGCGCAGGTGCCTCCGGAACATCCATTGTTGGCGGCTCGATCAGCGCCGCATCCGGCGGAGCTGGCGGAGCAGCCCCGAGCGGCGGCTCGACTCTTGCACGTTCGTGCGACGGCATCGCCTGCGTTTCACTGCCGGCTTCCTGCAAGAGAGTCATCCAAGAGGTGGGCGCCTGTTGCCCCACTTGCACGGACACGGGTTGTAGTCCGTGCGCGGATGTGGCTTGTACAGCTGGAACGCACAGGGAAACCCTGCCCGCGGACTGCTGCGCCAGCTGCGTGCCCGACCCTCCCGATCCGTGCCTCCAGGGTCAGCAGGACTATTCCGCACTCCGCACGCAAATGCTGGACAAGTACGGATCCGTCGGCTGCATGAACAGCTCGGATTGCAGGCTGGTCCTGGAAGACAACGCCTGTGCGGCTGTTTGTAACGTTCCGGTGCCGAGCTCGATGGTTGACAATCTCCAGTCGAATTTGCGCAGATCTGCCGCCACAGACTGCGGAAGCTGCCCAACACCGGCGTCCGTGCTCTGCGAGTCCATGGTTCCGGCGTGCATGAATGGGAGATGTGTGGCGGCGAATCCGCCGTGAAGTGCGTACTGGCACACTTTCTCGGGCACACCATCCGACTCCTAATTGGCCGCTGGTAAGATCGTATCACCTTGCCCTCTCAGGATGAAGCAGCCCCCTCGCTCCTGCGTAAAGAATGACTTGGGAAGCACGGAGAGTGGCCAAACCCGATCGAGCACCTCGCCCACGTCCGGCCACGCCACGGACGGCAACAGTTGTACGTCGTCAGCCACGCACAAACGTGAAGGCGTAGGCGGCCACGTTCTTGTCGTGGAACCGCAGGGCGACCTCGTGCTCGCCATACCTGTTAGCAACCAATATCGCCTCGTTGCCGAGGGGGACGCTCCAATTTGTCATCGCGATGATCGCGTTAGCTGCGGGCTCAGGGAGCTCGCATCTCCTTCTCGCACGCGTCGACCTCTTTCATGTCCTTGATACGTTCAAACTCGCGCGTCTGCTTGCCGGCGAGGTCGGTTTCGATCGCCTTGATGGTTAGAGGAAGAAGTGGCCCGGACTGGGCCGAAAGGCAAGCGACCATGATAAGGGCAACTGTCGCAATCAGGACCTTGTCAGATTTCCACACCAAGAGAAGATATAGTGGAATTCTCAATTCGTATACAGGTAGCCTCGTCAGCACCCAGAAACCGTAGCAAAAGCCGCCCCGACGCCCTGCTCGGATGCCATCAAGGTCGCTCTACTGCGGTCCGGCAAGGTTCTCCAACGCTCAAAAAAGCCGCTTCGATTCGCCTACGGACGAAAGCGGATCTGATATGTCTCGGGGCAACCATTCCCATGCCAAAAAGATCCATCTTGACTGTGGCCGTCTTCGCGCTGGTGCTCCAGGCCTGCATCACTCCCTATCAGATTCGGTCCTCTGCCAACGCCGCGCCCAAGTTCGCGGGCGGGCCCAAGAGCGGCCGCGAGGTCCCGGAAAGCCGGTACATCGTCGTCGACCAGTTCGGCTAC
>PMCR01000586.1:1968-3983 GCA_003155465.1 Myxococcales bacterium
CAACCGAACGCGGGGGACAGCGGTTCCTGGTTCGATTTCTCCTCTGTGGTCGAGCCCGGGTCCTACTTCATCTTCGACCGCGACAACGGCCTTCGCTCGGTGCCCTTCGATATCAAGAAGGATGTCTATCGCGACGTCTTGAAGGCGGCCGTCAGAATGTTCTACTTCAATCGCGCGAATACCGCGAAGGAAGCGCCGTTTGCCTGCGTGGGCGGGAAGTGTTGGCTCGAGGGTGTGGACTACATGGGCCCCGGCCAGGACAAGGAAGCCCACAGCGTCCTCGACAAGGATAACGACGAGACTATCCGCGACCTCAGTGGCGGTTGGTGGGACGCGGGCGACACCAATAAGTACACCACCTTCACCTATTCGGTGATGCACCAGCTGCTCTCGGCGTACGAGGACAACCCGGGGCCCTTCACCGACGATTACAACATTCCCGAGTCCGGCAATGGCCTGCCCGATTTGATTGACGAGATCAAGTACGAGCTCGACTTCTTGAAGAAGATGCAGGCCCCGGATCTGGGCGGCGGCGCGCTGCTCAAAATGGGTAACATCGACTACGGCGACCCTGTTCCGGAAGAATCGACGTTCAAGCGCTACTACTACCCGGCGCCTTGTTCGTCCGCGACCATTACGCTGGCAAGCGTGTTTGCCCATGCCTCGCTGACGCTGTCGAAGTTCGGCAGTCTGAAGGACTACGCGGAGGATCTACGCAAGCGCGCGCTCTCGGCGTGGGCGTACTACGGAAGCCACCCCAAGAGCGCCACCTGTGACGACGGAACGATCAAGTCTGGCAGGGCGGACGTGAAACTTGATGAGCAGGATGCGCGAGCGGTCGTCGCCGCTGTCTATCTTTTCGCGCTCACCGGGGACACACAGTTCAACGCGTTCATCGAGAAGAACCGACGCTTCACACAGCCGTTCAAAGAGGATACCTGGAGCGTCTACCAGGCGCCCGAGGGCGACGCGCTGTTGTTCTACACCACGTTGCCAAGAGCGGACTCCGAGCTCAAGAGCGCAATCCTGGAGCGCAAGCTCTCCAAGTGGGAACGTGGCGACATCTTCGGCATGAAGCCCGAAAAGGATCTGTACCGCGCTTTCATGCTTGAGTATTCGTACCACTGGGGCAGCAACCAGCCGCGCGCGAATACCGGCAATACCAACTACGACATGGTTCAGTACAAGCTCGTGAGCGGCGAGCAAGCCGAGAGCGCGCGTGATCGTGCGGCGGGCATCTTGAACTCATTTCATGGCGTCAACCCCATGCAGATCGTGTACCTGTCGCAGATGGGCGCCTACGGCGCGGAGCACAGTTGCAACGAGATGTATCACACTTGGTTTCGCGATGGCGACAAACGCTGGGACAGCGCCAAGGACTCCGAGTTTGGCCCCGCGCCGGGTTACGTGACGGGCGGGCCCAACCAGAGCTACTGCGAGAACCAAAAGGATCACAAGTGCTATGTCTCCGAGTTTCGCAAGCAGCCCGCGCAAAAGGCGTACATCGATTTCAATACGTCGGATGTGCCCGAGCGCGATTACGACATGTCGTGGGAAATAACCGAGCCGGCCATCTACTACCAGGCCGCCTACGTGAAGCTACTCTCGAAGTTCGTTGACTGATCATTGTAACGGTACTTCAGGACCCGGACCTCCTCCTGTGTGTAGTCCAGCTTGCGCTGCATCCGCTCGCTCTTCGCGCATGCGATCATCGTGATGAGGTGGCGTGGACGGATAGTGAAGAGCGGGCAAGCGACGGCTAGGTGAACTAACAGCGACCTTCGCGCGGACGCAATGGGGGAGCCTGCGCCCTGTGCCCGGAACCAACCCTCCACCACGCGAATTCGGCGCTAAAGTACGTGCGGGTCCACCGTCCAGGTACGCGCGAAGGTGTGACCCGCGCAGGGCGGACGGGTTCCGGATCCGGCCACCGGCTCCGCCGCCGTCAATCCGGCCGCTCAACCAGCTACGAACTCGCGAGAGGCGGTACTAGTTCCTCAGCCGGGCGCGGACAA
>PMCR01000520.1 GCA_003155465.1 Myxococcales bacterium
TCCCAGGCGATGCACGCCAGCGCCCATTGGTCAACGTGGTGGTCGACCTTTTCGACCTGACCGGTGGCTTGTTCGGGCGACATGTAGAGCGGCGTGCCCAGAGTGGCCTTCTGGTTCGTCAGCCGCGTTTGCGCGACCATCATTTTCGAAATGCCGAAATCGAGCACTTTTACGAACTCGGGTTCGCCTGGTATTTCCAACAGGAAGATGTTGCCCGGCTTGAGATCGCGGTGAACGATGTCTTGGCCGTGGGCCGCGGAAAGCGCCGAGGCCGTTTGCCTGACCACGCGGGCGACGGTTTCGATCGGCATGCGTCCCACGCGCCGCAGACGGTGGTGAAGATCCTCGCCTTCGAGATACTCCATCACCAGGTATGGCTCGCCGGATTCCGCCTGGCCGAAATCGACGACCCCGACCAAGTGCGGGTGTCCCAGGCGCGATGTGATCTCGGCCTCGCGATGGAAGCGCGCCAGGGCCTCCCGGTCGGCGGCCAGGTGGCGCGCCATCACCTTGACGGCCACGCGCTTGTTGAGCCGGAGCTGTACCGCCTCGTACACAGCGCCCATACCACCTTCGCCGATGAGACGTGTGATGCTATAGGCACCCTCGAGCACGGTGCCCACGAGCGCGTCCATGCCAGGCTCATTCTGCACGACCCAAGTCTCCTACCATGGAAACCCCGAGAGAGATCGCGTGCGTTCCGTTTCTGTGTCTTATGTAGTCACGCGCAAAGCGCATGTTGTCCAACATGCCGAGACGACGGTGGCCATGGAATGGGCAGACGATCCCACTGTAGGCCCTGGGCCAAACCGCGTCAAACGGGGTTGGCCGCTACTTCGATTCGGAGTAAGGGGCCGAGGGCGAGGCGGAGACAGGTGCGGGGCCGGTGGAATACGGCCCCGTCGGGAGCGGGTCAGCGTTTGGGGTGGGTCAGACGCCAGAGGATGGCGACGACACGGTCAAGGAGGGCGTGGGCAGTGGCGGCGTCTTGCGCGGTGACGTAGCCCCATGTGGTAGCGAGTACAAGGGCAGTGCGCACTTCGACGGCGCTGCCCGCGGCCACGCGGTAAAGGTGGAAGCGGTCGCGTCCCGTGCGTTGGGAGCCCTGGTCCAGGCACATGGCCACCGAGCTTGAGGCTCGGCGCACCTCGGACGCTCAAGAACCCCGTTGGAAATGACTATGGACCGTTTGCGGTTTCGGTATGGCTGGAGCCGTGCGAGCTGCCTGCGGCTGGCGGTTTCAGGGGGAGACGGCAGGCACCTTCTACGACAAATTCTATGGTCCAGTGAAGACCGCGATGAAGCAGGGGGATTTCCTTATCGTGGAATTCGGACACAACGACATGAAGTCAGATTCGTCCACGACCTGAACGCGCTATAAGGCGCTGGCTTCATGCAGTTCCTTTCGCCAGCTCTTTCCTGGGTGGTTTTCGCCGTCCTCTCTGCCGTTTTGCTCGGCGTCTACGACGTGGCCAAGAAGGCCTCGGTGCAGGACAACGCCGTTCTGGTGGTGCTCTTCGCGTGCAGCGCCAGCGGCCTGGCGCTTTTCCTTCCTTTGGGCGCCCTCACGCTCGCGGCGCCCACCTGGGCGAACGCCCACGGCGTTGTCATCGCCGCGCTGTCCTGGCGCGACCACGCCTTGGTCGTGGCCAAGGCGGCTCTCGTCACCCTGTCCTGGGTGCTCACCTTCTTCGCGCTCAAGCATCTGCCCATCTCGCTCGCCTCACCCGTGCGGGCCAGTGCGCCGCTTTTCACCCTGCTTGGCGCCGTCGTCTTGTTCGGGGAAAGGCCGAGTGCGCGGCAGGTCCTCGGCATGGCGGTAATTCTGCTCGCCTACTGGGTCTTCTCGCTCATCGGCCGCATCGAGGGCATTCGCTTTTCGCGCAACGCCTGGGTGTGGTCGCTCTTCCTCGGCACGCTGGTGGGCGCCGCCAGCGGCCTTTACGACAAGCATCTCCTGCAAACCGCGCACCTGCCCGCGCTCGCCATGCAGTTCTGGTTCACCGCCTATAACACCCTCATCCAAGGCGCCATCGTCCTCTTCCTGTGGCGTCCCCGCCGCGCAAAGCATACGCCCTTCCGCTGGCGCTGGACCATCGCCGCTGTCGGCGCGCTTCTGCTGCTATCCGATGCCCTCTATTTCCACGCCCTGGCCATGCCCGGCGCCTTGGTCAGCGTGATCTCGACCTTGCGCCGAACCAACGTCGTGCTCAGTTTCGCCATCGGCTCCCTGCTTTTCGGCGAACGCTATCGCCTGCGCAAGTCCTTTGCCTTGGCCGGTGTGATTGCGGGCGTCGTTCTCATTCTTTGAGCCCGCGGCAGGTAGTCCTCGCGCACCGGCGAGAACACCTCGATGGCCACCGAGTCTTCGAGGATGACAGCGCGGTGCCTGGTGCCGCCCGGGATAGACCAGCTGCCGCCGGGGTGCACCTCCGAGCTACGACGGCCGATGGTCAGCCGAATGCAGCCGCTGACCAGATAGCCGGATTGCTCCTGCGGATGTGCATGCGTAGGCAACGAGCTGCCCTTGCGCATGCGGAACTCGGTCATCAACGTGTGCTCGCCGAAAGCCAGCGTCTTGCGCTCGATCCCTGGCAGGGCAAGCTGATACCTGCGTGGGTTCGCCTTTCGAATCATGGTTGGACCATAACCTATTAGCTGCGCAACGAAGAGATCGCCGACATTGCGGCTGGCCAGGCATCTACTGGTTCGGGTACAGCATGGTCGCAGTGGGCCGGGCGTGGGTCAGTGGATCGAAGACGATGAATCGAGAGAGACCAGTACAAAGGTACAGATTCACCGGGGTCGTGTGGCCAGCAACAACGTCCACGTTGACACAAACGGCTCCGTAGCCGGATATGCCGGCGCAAAGCAGGTGGCTACCAGGATCGAGCGCCTGCCGGTAGCGGCCATCGGCCTGGAGCGTGATTGTGGCCGGCGCGGCTTGGATGATGGCCCTGGCGCCAACGACGTCGTTGACCGGTTCGGGCGTCACCCACAAATCGAGAGGAGACCTGGCGAACGGGCACTCGGAGCAACCGTTTTCGACTACGTCGCCTTCCGATGCGATGAAGCCGGCGATTTCGCTCTTGCGGTTGTCAGCGGCAGGCGTGCCGATGGCGTCGCATCCGCTGCGCTCGCAGAAGATATTGCAGGCCGGGACCGCGAACCACAAGGCAACACACAGGAATGAGCAAGCAAGCGCGCGAGTCATGGCAAAAGCGTGGAGCCATTCGCAGATGCAGTCAAGCGCCGGCACACAGTCGATGTGACGCCCATCCGTGCCCTTGGGCTGCCTTCGCTTTTTTGGCCGGACTTCCAGGCCGCAGACCCTCAGCCTGCCATCGCACCTGACATGCCCAGAAGGCGTTCATATGAACTACGGCCCGTCTATCGTTGTTGCCGAGCGGGATGGTGCTCATAGCCGGCGGCACGGGACTCGCTAGCGCCGAACTGTACGACCCCAACGCCGGGACGTTCACCGCCACCGGGAGCATGACTGTGGCTAGAATGTGCCACACGGCGACCTTGCTGCCCGGCGGGAAGATGCTCATCGTCGGCGGAGACAGTGGCAGCGGGCGTCTCGCAACCGCCGAACTGTTCGACCCCAACGCCGGGACGTTCACCGCCGCCGGGAGCATGACCGTGGCAAGGTGGGGTCACACGGCGGCGTTGTTATCAAACGGAAGAGTGCTCATCGCCGGCGGCGGAGGCACGGGCAACGCGGTACTCGCGAGCACGGAGCTGTACGACCCAGGCGCCGGGACATTTGGGGCCGCCGGCGACATGGCTGCGGCAAGGGCCTGGCACACATCGATCTTGTTGGCAGACGGGAAGGTGCTCATCGCCGGCGGGGGCTATTCGAGCGCGGAGCTATACGACCCGGTAGCCGGGACCTTCACTGCAACCGGCAGCATGAGCGTGGCAAGGACGGTGCCCACCGCGACGTTGCTTGCCAACGGGAAGGTGCTTGTTGCTGGCGGATACTATCCCCTTGATGTCATGTACAGTCGCGAGACGGAGACTCTCGCGAGCGCGGAACTATTCGATCCGCTTGCGGGGACATTCACCGCGACAGGCAGCATGACCGTGCCAAGGCACGACCACACGGCGACCTTGTTGCTAGACGGGACGGTGCTCATCGCCGGCGGAGGCGGCGTCAGTGATGATCCTCTCACGAGCGCGGAGCAGTACCAATAGGCCCGTAGTGTCCGAAAAGGCGTCGCCTGGCATTATGCGGCTACGACACGCGCGGGACTTGCGGCTACGTACCCGCCTGACTCGGGCGAGCTACCGCTCCTGGTTTCTAGCTCGGTCATGGGGTACCTAGTCCATTCGAACGGGGCTGACGAAATCGTGACATCGATGTCGCGGGTGCTCGGGGGGAATCTGCCTCTCTGAGGCTGTCTGAATCTGGCCTGCCCGCTTCACGCCCCAGCGAAACGTATGGAAACCGTCGCAGACCTGGGCAGTTTGAGCGCATGCGCAGGGGATCGTCCGCAGGAGGCTCGGAGGCCTCCACGTTGGCCTAGGAGTTGCAAGTTCAGCAGTCCCATGCTGAACAGATGCACCTGCGCTTTCATCCCGTCCGTGGTGGCCTTCTTGGCGCTGCCCATGGGTTTCGGTTGCGGGAGCAGCGGCTCGCCGGCCGGAGGAGACGGCGGCGGTTCCGCGAGCACAGGCGGCGTTGCCAATGGCGGGACCGGCGCTGCCGGAGCTGGCGGCGACACGCAAACCAGCCAGACTATCGAGACAGGGGGCAACGCTGGAACCGGCGGGACCACCGCCACGGGCGGCTCCGCCACCCCCGGGACTACCAGTACGGGCGGGACCGCCGCTATTGGCGGCACCACTGCCTTGGCCGGCAACACCGCGACAGGCGGGACCACCGCTTTGGGCGGCAGCACTGCCTCGGGCGGCACCACGGGTGGAGCCGAAGCCACGGGTGGCACTGCCGGCACCGGGGCCACCACAACGGTCGACGGCGGCGCTAGCTTGCAAATTCCGGTGGAGCAGGTGGAACAGTTCCAATCGTGCAGCGCGGACACCGACTGCCACATCGTATGGGTTAACTGCGGATGCTTCGCCGTTCGCACCGAGGTGTCGAAACTGCTGGACCCAAGGATTTGTGGCACCAACCTCTGCATTTCCTCCAGGCCGACGGCGGCGGTATGCACTGAAGGGCGTTGCGAGCTGTTCCTCGACCCACACTGCACCGTCGACTCCGATTGCAAGGTCTTGTGGTCCTATTGTTCACCGAATGCCCCGAACGTGGACGCCGGAGCTTCCTGCGCCTGCGCGGCGGTGCACCAGAGCAACGACAAGACCAGCGCCTTGGTGTCGGCCGATGGCGGATGCCCGGGCGCGCTTTCACAGACGGCCACCGCAGTCTGTTCGGGGTTCGGAAGATGCACGTTGAGCTACTAAAGAAGATTCTACTGGCACCCACCGCAAATCGGTTGACACAGCCCCGGGTGGGCGCCGAACGTGCTTCTATGCTCAATCTCGCCGGCGTTGTCTCGGTCATCATGCTTACGCAGGGTGGGGCGCTTCCCGGACCGCAGCGGCCGAATCCCGCGGCGGCTCATC
>PMCR01000582.1:0-276 GCA_003155465.1 Myxococcales bacterium
TGCCACCCGCGACAACTGCGTTCCCGCCTGCGCCTGCGCCGCCCCCTGCGTTCCCGCCTGCTCCCGGGATACCCCCCAAGTCGCCAACACTGACGGCTCCACCGGAACCAAACGATGAACCGGGTGAATTGCCACACGAGATAGGCCCACCACCCACCGTCAGTAAGAAGAGTCCCGTTCCGAACATTGTGCGTGTTTTCATAGCGTCGAGCCTTTCGAGAGTATAGGGCAAACCAGCCTCCTCTTTCACGTGGTGGACAAGCATCTCGACGGGAA
>PMCR01000582.1:322-25065 GCA_003155465.1 Myxococcales bacterium
TGAAAAGCACTGAAACGACCTGAGAACAACCGCCAGATTGCCTCATTACTACCTCATGTCGGTGGCGACTACCTCATGCTGGCTGGCTGCATCGAAAGACAGCGGCAACGGACGAGAGAAGATCATGCGATGGACTTGTATCCGTCAGCGCGATACATTACCCTTGGTAATCAGGGGGCAGACATGCTCGTCGCAACTTCGAAAGTCACGAACCAAGGGCAAATCTCCGTTCCAGCAGAAGTCCGAAAGGATCTCGGCATTCGAGCCGGAACAGAATTGATCTGGGACCGAAACGAGGACGGAGACTATACAGTCCGCCCCAAGCGTTTTACCTTGGCCGACCTCCATCGGATGGTTGGTCCTTCGACCGTGCGACTGACAGACCAGGAACTCAAAAAGGCTCGGCAGGAATTCCTGGCTTCCCGAATGAAACGCCTCGACGCGAAGAAGGCGTGAATGTGGCTGCCATCGACACAAACGTCCTGGTTCGACTGGTGACAAAGGATGACGAATCCCAGTACAAGAAAGCCCAGGCTTTCGTTGAAAGGCACCAGCCAGTCCTGGTAACCCAGCTTTCCGTGTTGGAGCTAGTCTGGGTACTCATGAGTCGGTACCGTTTGAGCAAAGAGCGAACCTGCAAGGTGGTTCAGGCTCTATTGGAGACTAGGGAGCTAAATATTCAAGCCCCCGCCATTCTCGAAGCAGCCCTGAAGACCTGGGAAAAGTCCAAGGCTGACTTCGCCGACTGCTTCATCCTGGAAACCGTGATTGATGCATCCGAAATCCCGCTCGGCACGTTCGACACTACACTTGGAAAGTTGGAAGGCTGCAAGCAGCTCTAGTTTCGGTAGCTGCCCCTCGCCAGGACGATGGGCGTCCCGTCCTGTCCCAAAACCCGATCCGCGAAAAGGGAACACGAATCCGGACGGTTGGGAGCTGTGCCTGGCCAAAACCGAGCTGTGTGCGCAGGCATTCCGCACTTTGTGTTCGCAAGAGCGGCATGCCTAATATCATTGAGGTCTCAGCTGGGGGTGAGCCATGGCGGGTGACGCTTTGGCGACGCTATCCACCCCCACGGCCACGCCCTGGACACGCTGCACATATGACCACCGTCTTCGCGCCCAGGTGGTTAGCCCACTGAATTAGGGACCAGTTCCACCAAGCTAGCGGGGGATTTGACAGAGCGCTCCAAGCTGCATCAACTGGATGCGGCTTCCCCGATGCTCGGAATTCACCAGGCAGTTTGTTGGTGCACCCCGTGCACCTGAAAAGCGGTACCATGGTCTGGGTGATGAACGAACACTGTTCACGCACCGCACCCTGGCCTCTCGTGCCCGACCAAGGTCTGCAACCGTCCCGATCAACGTCGATCTCCGCCTGACCGCGCCCCGGATGAGCGCTTGGCTAGGGACAGGGATGGCCCCCAGCTCCGGGACGGGTATGATGGAACGGACATGCGGCAGGAGCAGACCGACACAGACAAGGCCATCGAGGCGAGGCGCATCGACGGATTTCGCCATATGACGCCAGTCCAGAAATTCGCCCTGGCCGGCGCGCTGACCCGGAATGTTCGCCAGCTCGCCCTTGTCGGGATTCGGTTGCGACATCCCGGCATCGACGCTCGTGAAGCCCAGCTGAGACTGGCGGCGATGACCATAGACAGGGCGACAATGGTGCGGGCGTTCGGCTGGGATCCGGAACGCGCGGCTTTCTAGTTCGCGATGACAACGACCGAGCNNGAGCCGATCGAAGTGACTCTGGCTGTGACCGGCGTTCTGGAGCGCCTGGGCGTCGAGTATCTGGTTGGTGGTTCTCTGGCCACTTCGTTGCACGGCATTCCGCGCGCCACTCTCGATGTGGACATCGTTGCCGATCTTCGGATGACTCACCTGGATCCATTCGTCGCGGCCCTACGGGAGGCATTCTTCGTCGACGCAGACATGGTGAGAGACGCAATTCGCAGGCGCGCCACCTTCAACATTCTCCACCTCGCGACCATGTTCAAAGTCGACGTATTCGTGGCCGGCGCGGACGATCTGCTGGCCGTCGAGCTGGCGCGCAAACAGCGCGTGCAGGTCTTGGAAGAACCGCGAGCCGATGTGTTCGTCGCCAGTCCTGAAGACATGGTGTTGCAGAAGCTCATCTGGTACCGCAATGGCGGCGGCGTTTCGGATCGACAGTGGGGCGACGTGGTTGGCGTGATCAAGACGCAAGGGAAACGGTTGGATATGGCCTATCTCCGCCTCTGGGCGACCCGGAAGGGAATCGCTGATCTGCTAGATCGCGTTTTGGCTGAAACCGGCGGAACGCGCGCCCACCGCTAGCTCGTGAAGTCCCCGAAGAGGGAAGCGAGAGGGGAGCCGGCGGCGGGTGGGGGGCCGAAGGGCGGAGCGCCCCCTCCCAGGGTTCCCATCAAAATTGGAGCGGGCGAAGGGACTTGAACCCTCGACGTTCACCTTGGCAAGGTGACACTCTACCACTGAGTTACGCCCGCAGAGGTGACTTGGTTTATGCGGAAACCTCCTTTCCGTCAAGGGGTTGGCGGGTTGTTTCGTTCTTGTCCGCGTGCGCCGAAGCGCGGCCACAGGTCCATGCTCGTTTCCCGTGTAGCCGCGGAGTGCGCGGGCGGGACGAGAAGATGGGTCGCGCCGCACCCTTGGCGGTCGGCTCGCGCACCGGACGCCTTTCCGGTGGCATTCGGGACGATCACGCCGAATCCCTCCAGTTCATCCGGCACCAGCCGGTTGCTCGTCCCCGGTGACGAACGGCCGTTGCGGTCGATCCCTCGCCTTGGACAAACTGCCATCTTCATCAGCCTCATTCGGTCGGATGGTGGACCAAGTTTGAAGCGGTGCCGGTAGGGGGCGCGTTTACGCGTCCACGACTGCGACCACCCTTCATTGGCTGGCTGGGTACTGCGCCTTGGGCTACGTGCTTCTGCCAGACGCCCAGCGGCATCGCTGCGCTCGCCCCGGGATCAGGAAGCTTGACAGGGTCGTTCCGAAGAACTGCGGTTTCGGCTATACTCGCCACCCGATGTTCAGCATCCCCTCTGAGCCGGAAGCCCCTGCTGGCGACTTCCCCGCCCGCCCAGTTGCGGCCACCGAGGCGGATAGCAGGAGCCGCAGTGGTCAAGCTGGCCACGTCGCTCAAGTGGGCATGGGGGTGGCAGCATGACTCGGGCCGGCCTCATTGAGCGCATCCTCCAGGAAAGGCGCATGACCAGACGGCAGGCCGAGATTGCGGTCAAGGCCATCTTCGACTGCTTGCAGGATTCTCTGCTTCGAGGCGATCCGGTTGAGCTTCGGGGCTTTGGGACGTTCGACATCAGGCACTGCGGACCCTACCGAGGGCGTAATCCGCGCACCGGCCAATCTGTCGAGGTCAAGGCGAGGCGGCTGCCTTTTTTCAGACCAAGTCCGGCGCTCGTTGATCGAGTGAACAAGGGTCAACAGCCACCGGCAAGCCTCGTTCACGACGGACCCGGGGTGCCCAGAAAATCGACCGGCATTACTGGCGTGTGGATGGCGATCGAGGAGCAAGAAGCCCCGAAGGCCGACGAGATCACTCGGCGGATGTGCTAGGGTCGCGCCATGAAGCGAGCCTTGCCGCTGACTGCCTTGGTGGCATTGGGGGCTTGGTCGGGCTGCCTGCTAGACGCAGGCGGCCTTCAAACGCAGGCGGTGTCTCCGGACAGCGGAGGCAACAGCGCGAGCCCCGTCGGGGGAGCCGCGGCCAGTGGTAGCGCGCCGGGTTCAGGCCAAGGCTCGGGTGGGGCGTCGGGCGATGCCTGGACGCTAGGCAAGGACGCAGGCACGGGCTCAGGAGATGCGGCGAACAGCGGCAGCACATCAGGCAGCGACGCGGGCGCGGGCGGCGAAGATGTTCCCAGCGGCGGAGGCAGCTCTGGCAGCGACGAGAGCACGGGCTCAGGAAGTGCGCCGAGCAGCGACGGCACTTCGGGCAACGACGCAGGCACGGGCGGCGAAGATGCGCCAAGCGGCGGCGGCACCGCGGGCAGCGACGCAGGCACGGGCTCAGACAGCGCCTCGGACAGCAGCGAAGTGTCGAGTGGCGATACCGGGTTGATTTCGAGTGATGGTGCGCGAAATGACGGTCCCGCGGCAAACGACGCCGGGCTTGACTCGGGCGGGGGCACGAGCTGGCAGCTGGTTTGGTCGGACGAGTTCGATCTTGCCACCAACTCCGGAGCTGACACGACGAAGTGGAATGTTGCCACCTGGGAGCCGAACACGGTGAACGGCGAACGGCAGAAGTACACGGCGCGACCGCAGAACGTCTTCCACGACGGCCGGGGCCACCTCGTGCTTCGCGGCCTTGACGACCCCTGGATCAGCAACGGCACCACATACCCGTACACCTCTGGCCGCCTGCAGAGCGACGGGAAATTCCAGTTCAGATTCGGCCGCGTCGAGGTGCGCGCCAAGCTGCCGGCCGGGCGGGGTTCGTTCCCGGCCATTCTGCTCATGGGGACCACGGGGGCTTGGCCTCAGTGTGGCGAAATCGGAATGTTGGAGCAGTGGGGGCAGGACAAGAGCTGGCTGTACTGCTCGACCTATGCCGGCGGGGCGTCCGGCGACATCGGCAACCAGAAGGTCACCTTCCCCGATGCCACCACGCTATCGTCCGATTTCCACGTGTACGCGCTCGAGTGGTATTCGGATCACATGGTCTTCTTCATTGATGACGTGCAGGTGGCGCGCTCAACCTTCGACGCGACGTCGCCCTTCTACACCGGGATGTACTACCTCATTCTCGACGTTGCTATCGGGGGCACCATGGGTGGTACGGTGGACGACGCGGGCGGCTTCCCGATGGACTTGGTGCTCGACTACGTGCGCGTGTACTCGCAGCCGTAGCGCTATTGGAAGTCGCAGCAGTACAGAGTCGCCGGGTAGCGTTCTGCGCTGAGCCCCGGGAATCCGGGGTCGGGACAGTGCATGCGCGGGTTGTAGTCCTCTTCGGGAGTGTCGGGCCCGTAGCAGGCAAAACCGAACCGGCCCGGCTGACAATCGGAAACGCCCGTGTGCTGCACACAGCTGCCGCCAGGGGGACCCAACCCCGGGGTGTAGCAGCAGAAGGTATTGTAGCTGGGGTTGGCTGCCGGCTTCGGAACTGAGCAAAGCTGATAGTAGAGGTCGGCGCGGCTCTTGTTGGCGCCCAGGTCCTGTGCCGTCGGCAGGCTGCCAGCGGGGCAGATCCATCCCATCAAGCGCGCCGAGCAGCCCACGGCGTCGGACTGAGTACAGCCCGGCGTTCGTTTTGTGCCCGAGCAGCAGTATTTGATCAAGTCATCTTTTCTGACGCCTTGATTGCAGTAAACGGCGGGGTTGAGCGCTTCGGGGCGATCCGCGCCCCAACATTGGTATCCGGTGGTGTCCGGGTCGCAGATGGCGACTGGATCGTAGGCGCAGGATGTTGTCTGGGCGGAGCAGCAATAGCCGTGCGGCCCATCCCCAGAGGCAGGACCTTGGTCGGCGCACACCAGGCCTTGGGGAACCCCGTCGATGTAGGTCGGGCGGTAGTCCGGCCGGGCTGTCCCAGTGCACGAATAGGCGACAAGACCGAGAGATTCGGGCGAAGCCCCGCCGATGGTGCAGTTGACCGTGGCCGGATCAACAACACATGTGCCGCTCGGGACCGTGTCGTTGTTCGTGCACGCGCTTGTGCCCAGGCCGCACAGCAGCGGCACTAGGGGAAGGCACAGCGGGCGCTTCTTCGTGATTGTCATTGCGCTACTGAAGCCATCCCGGGGGCACTTCCGGCGTGGGCAAGGTCGGGAAGACGCAAGGAACCGGCGCGTCCCCCTCTCTCCTGATGTCGGTCAGGGTAACCCCCTGGCCAGTGGGAACGAAATTGACGCTTCCGGGTCCGAGCGTGATGTCGGCAAACTCCGCCGCCACGTCCAAGGAACCCAGATTGTCTACAATTACGTTGTCCAGCGTGACCGGACCGACCGGTCGGGCCGCGTTGAAGCCTTCGATCGTCACGACCGGCCGCTGGAGACCCATGCAGGTAACGTGATGGACTCTCCGGAACGTTAGCGTCTTGAAGTCCGGATACAAGGTTCCCGCGAACTGGGGATTGTAAGCGGTGCTGATCAGAATCGCGTTGGTCATGTCGCGCATGCAGATGTTGGTATATGAGATGTTGTTGACCAAGCCTCCCCGGCTCTCGTCGGATTTCACCCGAATGCCGTTGAAATCAGAGGCCGTTGCCTCGTACCCAACCGGGCGGGAATCGGCATCGATGGTCAGGTCGTAGACCGTCACGTTTTCCACCCCGCGATGTTGCACGCCGTCGCGCGAAGTGTAGCTTCCGTAGGTCTCGCTGCCGATTGACATCCCGTGGCCGGTACCGAAGTGATTGTGCGCGACAATAAGGTCGGATACCCAGTGGCCACCTTTGATGGCGATTTGATCGTCTCCGGTGCTGATGGTGTTGCACGCGATGACCCCGCAGTACGCAATACTTCCCTCTCCAGGGTCGACACCGTCGCTGTTGCGGGCGAAGCTCGGCGTCAGCACCTCGCCTTTGCTGTTGGTCCATCGCGAAGGCGTGAGGATGGTAATGCCCCAGACGATGAAACCGTTGCCAGGGCTCGAACAAACTCCGTCAGCCGGGGCCGAGGTTATCTTGACGTGGAATTTCGGCGAATTGTGCAGGGTGATCCGATAGAGCAACAGGCCGGTGGTCCCGGTGGCCGTATTGATCAGCGTGGGATTCCCGATGCTGCCGTCGATCGCCCGAAGGGCATAAGAGGACTGCCACCACGAGTAGTCCCTCCCGACGAGCGGCTCGCCGCCTTGGCCGTCAATTGTTCCGTCGCCGACGATGGCAGGACTTGTGCCACCCATGGTGATGAAGTCGGTGCATGCACCCGAATCGCTGATGCCGAGCAGGCCACAATTCCCGGTTTTCTGATAGAGGTCGGGGTTGCGCGAGGCGTACAGGGTGGTCCCCGCGTCGATCCACAACGTGACGCTGTTGAGCAGCAGGTGCGCCGCGACGAAGGCGTTGTTCGACCCGTCGCTGACGAGCTTGACCGCTCGGTCCTTGCACGCCGACAGGGCAGCTTGGATACGGTCCGTGTCCAGGGGGTGGCTCAGGTCGTCTTCGGTGGGCGACGACTTGTTGGCGGTCAGGGTCTGGCAGATGTCAGTCGGAAGCTTTGGCTCTGCCGGCAGGTTTGGATCATCGGCGCCACAAGCCGCGCCGCCGGCCGAATCGGCCGCGGGAGGCGCGCTGCCGCACACATAGTCGATGGCGGGGAGGTCGTCATTGGCCCCGCAGGCGGCGGCCCCCAGCAGCGAGACGGCCCCTAGGAAGTCGAGCCGTCTCGCTCTTGACCAGCGGGCCCCTGGCTCCGGAACCGTCACGCCATCCCGTCGCTTGGTCATCAAGTCCACCCAGGTCTAGTTCGTCGTGAGTGGGGAAGCGAGGCTGCTCAGCATCCTTGGCCAGCGGGGCATGGCCAGGCCGTCGCGCTGGCGCAGGTCCACTTGCTGGTTGCGGTCGCGCTCGTCGGGGTCGGGCAGACGCAGTAGCCAGTCTTGGGGGTACCCTTCGAATCGAGATAGCTATTGGCGACGTTGCAAAGCACACAGTCAGCAACCGAACAGGGCTGGCTGGCCTGTGGCGTGGTCGTGGGACAGGACGGGTCGATGGTCGCGGGAATCTTGAAGCAGGAATAGTCCACGCCCGGCAGGAAGTCGCAGCCAGTCTGTTCCTGGTAGCTCCCGCCTGTGCAGGTTTCGGACTTGAAGCCGATGCTCTTTGGTCCGCAGGTACCGTAGCAGAGCTGCGGATCTGCGGCTGTGCAGACGACAAGCTTGGCAGGCTCAGCGCCCCCGGCAGTGACCAGCCCCTTGCACAGAGGCTGGTAGGGGCCGGTTCCGGGCGCGCCGGCAGCGCCCGTAGTTCCCCCGCTGCTCGCGCCCGTGGTCCCCGCCGCAGCGGTCATGCCGCCGGTCGGCGTGGTCCCACTGCTATCGGCCGCGGCGGACGTGCCACCGGTTGGTGTCGTGTCGGTCGGGGCGCCTGCCGCAGCGGTGGTGCCGCCGGTCGGCGCAATGGCAGTGGCACCCGCCACGCCCGTGGTGCCGCCGGTCGGCGCAATGGCAGTGGCACCCGCCGCGCCCGTGGTGCCGCCGGTGTTGCCGGTACTGGGGTTGTTGCTCCCGCAGCCATGGACAAGGAGCACCTGTGACAGGAGCGCCGCAGCTCCAATGTACGTTACAGTTCGTATTGTCATCGAAGCCCTCACTTTGTTTCTATGGGTTATTCCTTGCTTGCCCGCCCGGACGGCCCGCAATGCAAGTACCGGGTCCGCTTGTCGTTTCCATTGGTGCCCACTGCCAGCGTTTCTTTCGCAGGCCAAGGGATCCTTGGGCCGATTCCTAAATGACTGGGCGTGATGTGCGGACCGAGGGCATCCGGAATGAGCCTGAATCGCACGGTCCTTGCGCCCGGATTCCGGCGTAGCAATACGGAATAGCGGTCGCGCCGCAAGCTATCAGGAGATCAGGATTGCACCGTATGGGACGGGGACCCATGCCGCGGACTCGTGGCACGACACCGGCGTCGCTTCAGCGTCTGGCCCAAGAAAGCATCACCCTCACCCCCGGCCCCTCTGCCGGCTGGAGAGGGGAAGAAAGTGGGCTTGTCCTTGAATCATGACTGGTCACTTAGTCGACCCGGACAGGTGCTGGCGGGGGCGGGGGCGGCGGCGGCGGCGGCGGCGGCGGCGGGGCCCCGCCGGCGTTTGGCGGCGTGGGCGGGGCAGAGCTTCCCCCGACCGGCGGCGGCGCAGGAATACCACTGTCGGGAATCAGGCACGAGGTCAGGTCGAAGATCATGAACTCCAGCGCCTTCTCAGGCGCGGACAGGTCACGGGTGGTCTTGCAGCCGGTGGGGAANNTTGGTGTCGGCGTCGGCCCCCGAAACCACAGCGCTCGCCACATGCAGACCGGTAAACACGAACCGACCGCACTGTGCCGAGGGCGCCGCCGTGGTCGGAGCATTGAAGGTCAGGTAGTGAACGTAGCCCGGCTGGGTGATCCACTTCTGCGAGGGCGGCTGGATGGTGTCGATGGCGGTCGGCTTCACGTCGCTGCCGAGTTGGATCGTGCCCTTGGTTGTGGTGCCGCCCACCGATTGCAACCAGCTCGCAAAGGCCTGGCCCTTGGGAAAACTCTGATCGATTGTCGCCGTGATGTCACCCAGGCTGTCGTCGCTGCTATCCTCCACCCAGGTTGCGACGTCGCCGAAGGGCGCGTGCCCGTCCGGCGCGATGGAACAGGGGTTGTCCGAGCCTCCGGCCACGCAGGGGTACTTGACGACGTCTTTGAGCGGCGGGTACGCCTTGAGCCAGCCGATATGGTAGTGCTCGGCAAAGGTGCGACCGCCCTTCGCCAGGTATTGCACCATGTTCAGTTTCATGGCGTCGGTCAGGACATTGCCGCCGGCTGAGGGGTCGGTGCCGTCAGCCGGCTTCTTGTTTCCGTTGTAGCGAGTCTGGCTTGCGCCGCAGGCCATCAGAATCACGTCGTACTTCATCATCGCCGTGACGTCCGACCAGAGCGGGAACGCTGATGGCCAAACGGTGCCGTTGTCGTAGCTCGCCTTGCCATTCTCGTCGTAGTTGTCGTTGTAGATGTTGATTGCGCCCTTGCCGTCAGGGTTGGTGAACTCCGCAGTATCAATGCCAATTCGAGTGAACAGGCATTGCAGCCGGTCAGCATCACCGGCGGTGATAGCAACCTTCGGCAGGCTGCCTTCGGTCTGGTTGCGCGGCAGGCGCAAATGCCGATCCGGGCCAGTCGACGCGTCCGCGATGGCTTTGCTGGCGCACTGACTGACCTCCGAAGCCTTGATGGTGATCTGGCGGCGCCACTTGCCCACCTGCATGACCAGGGGGAAGTCGACGCCCACCGGAACATTGTCCAACTTGAAGTTGCCGCTGGAATCGGTCAGCGCCGTGGTGACGGGCTTGCCCGACACTGACGCCGAGCAGGTGTCGCAAGAGGCGCCAGTCGCAATGTTGGCCAGGGGCGCGTCAGGAACGTAGACGATGACGTTGTAGATGGGAACCTTGCCGGCCGGATCGTAGACAGTTCCGGTGATGCTGGTGGTACCGCTCGGGCATTTCACCTGGGCGGCACACATCGACCCGCAGCTCAAGGCAGGGCAGATGTTGCTGGTGCAGGTCCCGCTGCCTGGGCAGTCGCCGCAGTGGAGCGTACCGCCGCACCCGTCGCCGATGTCGCCACAGTACTGACCACCCCCGGCAGCGATGCAGGCGGTGCGGACACAGCTTGGTCCGCCAGTGCATAGACCTCGGCTGGTGTCGCACACCCAGCCGGCCTTGAAGGCAGAACACGTGTCCCCGCACTCGACCGTTCTGCCGCAACCATTGCCAACCTTGCCACAGTACCGGGCATTGGGACCGGCGTCACAGACCAGCTTCTTGCAGTCAGCGCCACCCACGCAGGAATTCGTGGCCTTGTCGCACACCCACCCCTGACTGAGGCTGGCGCAGGTGTCGGGGCATTCGATTCCGCGTCCACAGCCATCACCCACCTTTCCACAATAGCGCGCCCCGGCCACGGGATCGCAGGTGCTGGGTGTGCAGACACTGGCGCTGCCCACGCAGACATTGCTTTCGCACACCCAGCCCGACTTGAGGCGAGCGCAGTTGTCGCCACACGCAAGCGCATGACCGCAGCCATCGGCAATGCCACCGCAGTAGGAACCGCTGGTGGACCCAGCGGTGTAGGTGCACTGGTAGGTCGGCTTGCAGTCCGGCCCGCCGACGCACAGGTGTTTGGTCGTGTCGCACGTCCATCCGGCTAGGCAGTTGTCGCCGCAATCGATCTCGCCATTGCAGCCATCACCGATCAGGCCACAATAGGATCCGCTGGAAGTCGCACAAGCAGTGGGCGCGACGGACGGAATGCAGGCGTCAAATGGCCCTGCGTCGGGGAGGGAGAGCAGCGCACCTCCGGTGCCGCTGTTGGCCCCTCCACCCTTGCCGCCGCTGTTCCCGCCGCTGGCGCTGCCATCACACCCGGCGCTGCTGGTTGAAACATTTGCCGAAGTGCAGGCCCCACCCGCTGCCAGCAAGGGCGCGAGGGAAAGCAGACAGACAACTATCATTCTAGACGCTGACGGTGCGGTTTTCATCTTCCCCTCCAAGGCGAGCCTGGCGCCTCATTGGTGGTCGAGCTGTGAGTGCCCGATGTAGAGAGTGTTCTTCACGAATTCACCGCCGCTTGCCCATAGGCTACCCAAGTTGGGGGTTCGGTGCAGCACGACCGTTTGGAAGCAGCGCGCGTCAGGGTCGCTTTCGCGCGGCAATCAGTGGCGATTTCGCGGCCTTTTCAGGTGCGGCGCCCCCGGCTGTTTCGGCACCGAGCAATGAAGGAGTCTGTGACAGCGGGCACTCACCAGCGGTGGAGTGCGGGCGTATCAGCCTGTGGCTGGCCATGCTAGACCACGTCTCGTGCACGTGATCCCATGATCGCCGCGGTGGTTTCGCAACTCGTCGCCGTTCTGGCATTCGCGGCTTCCGCGGATGGAACATACTCCGTGGTGCTCACGGGCGACAGCGAGATGGCGGCCGCCGTGGAGCGTTCTCTTGCCTTTCGCGGCGTCCGGGTGGTGTCCTTCGCGGAGACGGGGACGGTGCAGGTCCGCGTGCAACCCGATCCCTTGGGGATCCGGCTTGCCATCCACGACCGGAATGGGCAGCTTGTCGAACGCATGGTTGCGAACGCCGAGATCGCCGCCGCCGTGGTGGAATCATGGGTGCGTGACGACCTTGCGAGACCCTTGCTGGAACCGCACGAAATCGCGATGACCCAAGTCGCGCCGATTGTGACCGGGACGCCGGTTCCGGCCCATCCAGGCGCACCCTTCGGCACCAGCGTGACCGTCGCTGGCGAGACCTCTGTGGCTACCGATGGCTCTCTGTGGATGGGCGCAGCCCTGGGGGCCTGTGTGCGCGTAGGGTGGTCTTGCGTCGGACTTCAGATCCAAGTCGCTGGCGACACAGCCACTACCGGCCACGTCGGTGCTCGCTATACGGCGCCTCCTGACAGTTCGGGAGCGGGCTGCCAGGAACCGCAGCAGCGCAAGCTGACCCGCCTTGGCGCCGAAGCGCTGCTTACCGCCGATCTTCCCCTGCGCATCGGAGCCGGAACCCTTGGCCCAGGGATTGGTCTAGGAGCAGGTTGGTTGTCGACCAGCGCTGTACTGGACGATCATGGTGCCACCGAGACGGCGGTTGGACTGCGCGCAGCGACTCGCATCCTTCTTTCCTGGCCCTTGGCCTGGGGTCTGGCGCTGGACGTGGGCCTTTGGGCCGACATCCTGCCCTTCGCCCACACGAATAAGTTCACCAAGGGTGGGTTCGATCTTCCGGGCGAACCGCGGGGCTTTCTGCGCGCAGGACTCGGCCTCCGCTACGGCCCCCCTTGAGCCTTTGACGCCTCGTCCACCCACGGTCATGTAGTTCCCGCCACAACGCTGGCCGTCACCGGGTCTGCGCTCTTCGACGGAGCGTGTTCGAACCGAAGAAGATTGGGGCGGCGGGCACCAAGGATCAGTAAAGTAGAAAGGCATGCGCATACGAGCCCTCCACGCCGCTGTGCGACGGACCCGTACTCGTAGTCGCGAGATGAGAAGATGATCCGCAGGCACGAAGGCAAACTCCTCCCATTCCAGCGCAAGTCCGCATGGTTGGCGGACACCGCCGACGAAGTGCTGGTGGCAGCGTGTGCCTTGCGCGATCCCGGAGCCATGGCCGAGCTGTTTGATCGCTATTGCGATGCCGTCCACCGATTTCTGGCGCGCCTCATGGGCGCCAACTCATGGGATGTGGACGACATGGTCCACACCACGTTTCTCGAGGCTCTCCGCTCGGCCGTTCGCTTTCGCGGCAACTCCTCGGTAAAGACTTGGCTGTTCGGTATCGCCGCGAATGTCGGGCGCCACCACATCCGTGATCAGGTGCGCAGGCGGTCCTTTCTCAAGGCGTGGGGCGAGATCGAGCCGGCGCCACGCCAGACGCCCGACCTGGCTGCGGAGCGCCGCCAGCTGGCGGAACGCGTGGCAGCGGCTGTCGAACAATTGCCGTTCGACCTGCGAGCGGCCTTTGTTCTGTGCGATTTGGAGGAAATGTCGGGCGCGGATGCGGCCACCACGCTCGATGTCCGACCGGGAACTTTGGGTCGGCGACTGTTCGAGGCGCGCAGGGCCCTGCGCGCGGTGCTTGAGGAGGCGCGACCATGAACGAACGCGCCTCCTGCCCTCGTTTCGTCGAGATCGGCCGCTCGGCGTCTCCTGAAGATGTCCCGGTCCTGCGGCAGCACCTGGACGAGTGCCTGTACTGTCAATCCCAGTGGGCCGCCACCAAGAGCGTCATCGAAGCGATCCGTCAGGTTCCCACCAAGGCGCCGGAGGTCGGACGGCGACAGCGGACGCGCAACGCACTTCTGCTTGCGGCAACCGAGTCTGGGCGTCGGCGCGTATCGCCACGGTGGATGCGGGCTGCGGTGTACCTGGCCGTGATCCTGAGCGCCGCTGGCGTGCTTGCGGCTGTGGGCACGATGGCGATCCCATGGTTGCAGAAGCAAACAGAGGGAGCCACGGCCGCCGATCGAGATCACGGCAGGCCACAGGCAAAGGCTTCATTGCAGAAGGTCGAACCCATCTCCGCCCTTGAGAACGAGGCAGCCTCGGCCGAACCGTGGGTTCCCCAGATTCCCGTCGTTGCAAAGGCTCCCGGCCGCCAAACGAGTCGAAGATCTCAAGCAGCGCTGGCCTTGGCGGCAGCGCCTGCCCCGCGTCTGGCGAACCCGCCGAGCCCGGCAGAACTGGCCTTCTCGGAGGGCTGGCAGGCTCTCCGCTCTGTCGACTACGCTCGGGCAGCCGCCGCCATGAGGCGCGCCTGCGAAGCCGCACCGACCTCGGCGCTTGCGGCGGATGCGCGATACTGGGAGGCGGTTGCACTTGCGCGGCTGGGTTCGGAAGCCAAAGCCCGAGCGGCGATGGAGGATTTTTTGCGCCACTTCCCCGGTTCCCCCCGAGTGGGCGAAGTGTCCGCCATGCTCGGCTGGCTGTTGCTCGAATCGCGCGACTGGCCTGCCGCGGAACAACGCTTCCGCACCGCCGAAAGCGACCGATCGCCGGCTGTGCGTGAGAGCGCCAGGAAGGGCTTGGAGGTGACCGCGCGAATGCGGGCAGGGCCGAAGACCGCGCCGTGACCCACCCCCAATACTAGCCGAAGGAGTTTGGGGCGGCGGGCACCAAGCATCGAGGATCTCGCCACATGAAAGATCGATCGACGCTAGACACAATGAAGTTCCGAGCCCTTGCCGCACTTATCGTGGCTCTAGGTGGGAGAGCCGGTCTTGCGCGCGCGGACCAGCCTTCCGACAGCAGCGCGGTTGGCGAGTCGGCTGCCGCGGAGGCTGACAGGCCCTCGTCGTCTCCTGTCGAAGCCGCTCCTGCGCCCTCCTCTGCACAGCAAGCGGCCGGCGCATCCCTGCCAGCCGTCGCCGCCCCAGTGGTCGCCACGCCGCCACCGGCACACCCCGCGGTTGAGTCGTCACACGCCGAAGCGACGAACAGCTCTTGGTTCGCCCGACCTCCACTGACCCTGGGCGCGGGCGAGGGTGCGCGGAAGTGGACGGTGACTCTCTACGGTTTCGTGGAGGCCGACTTCATCTTCGACACCACGCGAAGCTACAGTGACTCGATCGGCAGCGCGCTTGTGGCCCGCAGCGAGACGCACGACGGGCGCGTCGGTCGCACGCAATTGTCGATGCGCAACACGCGCCTGGGCTTTGGGTTCGAGTCCCCGCGCATCGGGCAAGTGAAGCCGTCGGCCACACTTGAGGCGGACTTTTTCGGCCACCAGGAGGGCCCACCAAGCACGTCCGAGAACACGTACTTCAGCAGTCCGACGTTTCGGATCAGGCACGCATTCGTGAAGCTGGAGAATCCGTACCTTGATGTCCTGATTGGTCAAACATACGACGTGTTCGGCTGGCAAAACTACTTCTACCCCTGTTCGGTCGAGTTCTTGGGGCTGCCCAATCAGCTCTTCTCGCGCAATGGGCAGTTGCGCCTTTTCCACGCGTTCAACCCAAGCGGCGCAGTCAGCCTTGACGTGGCGGCGTCGGCCGTGCGTCCTGCCCAGCGTGACGCAGAAGTTCCGGATGCCAATGTCGGCCTGCGCATCAGAGTCAACGGCTGGAAGGGCATCACCACGCCTGGCAACGTGGGAACGACCGCGTTGCCTCTCTCCGTGGGCGTTTCAGGTACTGTGCGGCAGTTCAAGGCGAATGCGTTCACCCCGCCCCCTGTGCAAGAATCCAACAGCGCAACTGGATGGGGATTGTCTGTGGACGCTCTCATCCCGTTTATTCCCGCGGCCGGCCCGGAGGACCGCAGCAATCGACTCACCTTGATCGGTTCTGTAGTTGTGGGCACCGGAATCGCCGATCTCATCACCGCGGGCGGTGGGGCGAAGTTCCCAACCCTGCCCAATCCTGCCCAGGCCAACCCTCCTCCAATCTACAACGCGGACATTGACAATGGCATCGTGTCCTTTGATGCGAACGGCGTGCTGCACACGATCGATTGGTGGGCCTACCGGGTCGGTCTGCAGTACTACTTGCCGCTATTGGGAGGGCGAGTGTTTCTTTCCGCAAACTACACCCAGGCTCACTCCGGGAATCTGGCCAAGTTGTTCCCCAAGGGCGGCGCGGAGATCGAGCTACTGGTCAACGTCGCGGACACGTCAGAATACGCCGACCTGAACCTCTTCTGGGACGTTGCGCCCGCGGTTAGGATGGGCCTGTCCGGGCAGTACACCCAGGTCGAGTACCTTGATGGGCGGAAGCCGCACAACATCCGCGGCATGGCCCAGACTGTCTACCAGTTCTGAGCCGCTCGAAGAAGGAACGTCGCCATGAAGCGCTCCTCGATCCTCGCTGTCGTCGCATTGTCTCTGCATTCTCTCGCGTGTAGTTCATCCTCGAACCACGGATCACCACCAGGCACCGCTGGAAGAGCTGGGGGCGGCGATTCGGCGAGCACAGGTGGTTCTCTCGCGGCCGGGGGAAACACGGTGACCGGCGGAACGTCGACCACCGGAGGCACGGTTGCGTTGGGCGGGACAGCCACGATCGGCAGCACGACACTTCCCGGCGGAAGCACGGCAATTGGCGGCACAGCCGGCACAACCGGTGGCGCGACACAAATCGGCGGGACTACCGCGACCGGTGCCACGATACCCACCGGCGGAAGCACGGCAACTGGTGGCGCAACCGGCGTTGGTGGCGGCACGGCTGCGGCGACCTGCACGGCCGAGTACACGGGGTCGGAGACCAGACCCCTGCTCACCGATGCTTCGGCCGCTTGCTTCACCGTACAGAACTATCTGGCCCAGGCGGGTCCCACTGCAGCGCCGGTGCGTGACGACTGGGATCCCTCGGCTGGTCTTCCCGATGCCGGCACTTATTCGCCAACCTACATTGTCGCAGCCGATGGAAGCGGCACCCACACCACGGTGCAAGACGCAATCACTGCAGCCAACGGCTCGGGCAGCAGCTCGCGCGTCTACGTTCTGGTCAAGCCCGGAGCCTACCGTGAGCTTGTCTGCGTGAAGGGATCCGTGCCCATCACTATTTATGGCACGGACGCGGACTCGACCAAGGTCACCATCGGTTTCGACAACTACAACGGCAAGCCCGTGGACGCCACGAAGACCAATGCCTGTGCCGCTGTCAGCGGCGCCACCTACGGGACCAGCGGAAGCAGCACGTTCTTCTCCTCCTCGCCAGGCTTCCAGGCCCAGAACCTGACCATCGCCAATGATTTCGCCGAAGGCAGCTTGACGTCGAACCTCCAGGCTGTGGCGCTGACGGTACAGGGCGATCGACAGGTCTTCCAGAACGTTCGTCTCATCGGCAACCAAGACACTTTGCAGGTCAAGTCTTCTGCGACTGGGACAGTGGCACGTTCGTACTTCAGGAACAGCTACATTGAAGGCGACACGGACTTCATTTTCGGCCGGGGCACGGCGGTTTTCGACAGCTGCACGATTACCTACGTCAGCGGCCGGAAGACCAACAGCACGCACATTGCGCCCAGTACCGAAGCGACAAACCCTTTTGGCTTCCTCATCATCAACAGCAAGATGGTGGGGGACTCTGGAATGCCGACCGGCACTGCCTTCTTGGGCCGGTCGTGGGACGACAGCTCGGCCACGGCGCCGAACGGCCAGGCGGTCATTCGCAACACGGAGATCGGCGGCCACATCAAGATTGCCGCCCCATGGGCCGCCGCCGCGACGAGCAGCCGGGCCTTCAGCGCCAGCGGGAACCGTCTCTACGAGTACAAGAACACCGGTCCAGGCGCGGCCGGCGGCTCCTAGAAGAAGCCAAAGTAGTCCCGGGCGTTACGGAAGCAGATGTCCCGCACCATGTTGCCGAGCAACTCCATGTCGTGGGGAATCAGCCCTTTCTCGACGTCGCCGCCCAGTAGATTGCACAGCAGGCGGCGGAAGTACTCGTGGCGCGAATACGACACGAAGCTGCGCGAGTCGGTCAGCATGCCCACGAAACGCGAAATCAAACCGAGCGCGGAGAGCGTGTTCATCTGGCGTTCCATGCCGTCCTTCTGATCCATGAACCACCAGGCCGCGCCAAACTGGATCTTACCCGGGCACGACCCGTCCTGGAAATTGCCCAGCATGGTCGCGATGACTTCGTTGTCGGCTGGATTCAGGTTGTAGAGGATGGTCTTGCAGAGCTGGTTGGTGGAATCCAAGCGGTCGAGCATGCGCCCGAGGGCAAAGGCCTGCGGGTAGTCGCCGATGGAATCGAAGCCGGTGTCGGGCCCCAGGGTGCGCATGATGCGCGTGCTGTTGTTGCGCATGGCGCCCAGGTGGAACTGCTGCGTCCAGCCGCGCGCGTGGTCCATGATGGCGAGTTCGTACAGCATCACCGAGCGGAACTGGTCCCGCTCGGCGGGAGAGACGGCCTGCTTGGCCCGCGCCTTGGCAAAGACGTCCTCGATGTGCTTGGCCGTGTACGGGTCGGCCAATATCTGTTCGAGGCCGTGGTCGCTGACGCGGCAGCCGACCTGGTGGAAGAAGTCGTGCCGCTTCTTGATCGCAGTGAGGAAGGTTTCGAAGGAACCGATGGACACGCCTGAGGCGGCCTGCAGCTTGTCCACCCAGAGATTCCAGCCGTCGAGGTCGGCCAGCGCCATGGCCTTGTCCGGACGCCAGGTGGGCAACAGTTTGGTGGTGGCACCTGCGTTCTTGGCGTGCTTCTGGTGCGCCACCAGCGAATCTACCGGATCATCGGTGGAGCAAACCACCAAGACCTTGAAGTGTTTGAGCAAGCCCTGGGTGGTGAAGCCGTCTTGCGCGAGTTCACTGTTGCAGTGATCGTAGATCTCTCGCGCCGTCGACTGATTGAGCAGCTTCCCCTTGACGCCGAAGGGATTGGCCAGCTCCATGTGGGTCCAGTGGTAAAGCGGGTTGCGTAGGGTGTACGGAACCGTCCGAGCCCACATCTCGAACTTCTCCCAGTCGGACGCGTCGCCGGTGCAATAGCGCTCGGGCACGCCGTTGGAGCGCATGGCCCGCCACTTGTAGTGGTCGCCGTTTAGCCAGATCTGGGTGAGTGTCCCAAACTTGTGGTTGTCGGCCACCTGATCGGGAGGCAGATGGCAGTGATAGTCGATGATCGGCTGGTCCTTGGCGTACTCGTGGTACAGACGCTCGGCCGTCCTGTTATCGAGCAGGAAACTCTCGTCGAGAAAGGGCTTCATAGCCTCGCGAAGCTACCGCATGTGAATCCGGGAAGAAAGGGGCAACAAGATGCTAATTAGAGGCTGTCGAGCGCGGGCAGGCTGCCATTCGCGGTGCGCGGCGCCGCAATCATCTTGGCGGCGGTCGGCCCGCTCGTAACGGTGACGCCCGTGATGTTCGCGCCATGAACGCCTGCGCTCCGGTTGCTCCAGGCCCCGCAGGTTCCTGAGCAAGGCATGGCGGCGCCATTTGAATTGGCCTCGAACCCATTCCCGTTGCCGTCGCCGGACTTGGCGTTTGCCCCATTGCCGACAGCGTACAGGTTCTTCAGAATGTGGGCCGCGTTGACGTCGTTTCCTCCCAGCTTGAAGCCATTCCCATTGCTCCCGCTGCCGTACAGTGTCGTGGATTGGCTCATGACCCAGCAGTCTTCGACGGTAATCGGCGAGCCCCAGCCGTAGAAATCGAAGCCATCATCCGAGTTCTCCCACGCGCGGCAGCCGCGGAACACGTTTCCCGTGCCGCCGGTGTTCTCCTTCGCCCCAAATCCGTCAGCATTGCCCCCATTGGTGTTGGGATCGTAGTTTGCGTAGGAGTCACAATTGAGGATGAGATTGTTGGCGCCGGAGGCCCCGGTCCTGCTGCTGTTCACCCCGATAACGATGCCTGCATCTTGATTGTGGTGGGAAGCACACTGCTCGATCGTATTGTTGTTCCCCATGATGAAGATACCGGTATCGCCGGCCTTGGTCACCGTGATTCCGCGAAGGTGCCAGTAGTCGCCAGCCAGCTGAATGCCCCGGCTCGACGTGCTCACCACCATGCCCGTGAAATCGAAGACGGGCTTGGCTCCAGCAACGGCGAAGACATTGAAAGGATCACTGGCCGTCCCGAGCTTGGTCGATCCGATCTTCTGGGTCACGGCTCCGTACTTGTAGGTCCCGTCCATCACCCAGATGGTGCCGCCAGAGCAAGTTCCTCCCACCGGACAGAGCTTGTAGCAAGCGCCGGCTTTCAGGGTGTCATCACACAGTGTGAACAATGGGTCGGCCTGCGTTCCGGTGGCGGTGTCTTTTCCCGTGGGCGAGATCCAGAACTCGTTTCCCGACGCAGATGTCGTGCCACCGGTTGCGGTTCCACCGGTCGCATTGGTGCCCGCGGCCGCCTTGCTGCCACCCGCTGCGGTCGTCCCGCCCGTGGCCGTCGAGCCGCCTGCGCTCGCCATGCCGCCCGCGGTGGTCGTCGATCCGCCGGTCACGCCGGTCGTGCCGCCGGTTCTGGCCGCGCTGCCGCCCGTCGCGCTGGTCGTACCACCTGTCGCGGCAATTGTGCCTGCGGTCACTGAGGTGGTCCCGCCGGATGACCTGGTCGTCCCTCCCGCCGCTGTGCCACCCGATGGAGTTGTCGTACCCCCGGACGCAGCGGTGGTTTCGCCCGAAGGTGTGGTCGAGCCCCCCGCCGCAGCCGTAGTCCCGCCCGGTGCCGCGGTCGTGCCGCCCGCTGCAGTCACCCCGCCGGTGGAGCTGGTCGTCCCGCCCGTCTCGGCCGTGCCGTCGCTGGCCGTCGCGCCAGGATTTCCTCCGGCGCCGCCGGCGCCGCCACCCGAGCCACTGCTGCAGCCCTCGGTCAGCGAGCCCAGCGTGAACACGGCGCCCAATGCAAGTCCACGAACGAGACTTCGCTTCATCGTGATTCTCCTGTTGTCGGCGGGTACGAAACACGCTGCACGAGCACGTCGTCGTCGGTCACGCGCATGCGCATACCCTTTTGCCTTGCCGATGCTTAGTGCCCGGTTCCTTGCACTTCTTCGGCCGAACCAGGCGGGGAACGCCCCGCCAATTGCACCGTTTCCCTCTCGCAGGACAGGGAACGCGCCCCTCGATTGAGTTGATGACCTGCCGGCGCCGATGGGTTGGGTTTCACTTCCGTGCGTCCCACGCGGCCCGGCAGTAGCCGCGCCGAAAAAGCCCATCCTGGCAGACGAAAGAAACGCTCGCGGCGGGCACCAACTGGGATGTCAAGTAGACTCAGCTTCTACCGACGAGAAGCCCAGGAGTTCCCATGTCCAATATCTTCAAAGTCTTCCCATGTCTCTGCTGGCTTCTTGTGTGTCATTGCAGCAACGGATCAGGCTTGCCGGTTCGCCACCCTGATGGCTCCAACGGCACAGCCGATGCTTCAACCGCAACAGGAGGGGCAGCCGGCACCTTTGCGCCGGCAACCGGAGGGACCGTGGGAACGGGCGGCAGTAACTCGACTGACGTGACCGGTCCGGTTGGCGGAACTGTCTCAAGTGCGGGCACTGCAGGCGGGTTGGCCACTACCGGCGGCGGAATTTCAGCGGGAGGCTCCCCTTCGACCGGCGGGATTGCCGCGACCGGCGGCAACGCCGACACGGGAGGCACGACAGTGGCCGGCGGGAGCACAGGCGGGAACACGTCAACTGGGGGCGCACTTGGGGGGACCAAGGCCACGGGAGGCACGAAGGCGGCGGGCGGCAGTGCTGCAACGGGTGGCGCAGCCACGGGTGGCGCAGCCACGGGTGGCGGCGGCTCGGGCGGTGGTGGAGCGAGCGGGGCCGCCGGCTCCTCGGCGAGTACCGGCGCGCCAGAGACCAGCCCCCTTGGCTATGGCAAGGCCACTACCGGCGGTGGCAGTGCCACCGCTGTCAATGTCGCTGACTTGGCGGCCATACAGGCGGCAATTGATGGCTATTCAGGAACCGGCGGCCTGGTACTCAAGTACACGGGAAAGTTCAACCCGGCGAGTATCACCGATCCATGCGTCCAACACACATTGCCGGCGCAAACGCTCGAAATCAAGAAGAAGAGCGACATCACCATTTTGGGCGCGGACGGCTCCGCAGCCAATTTTGGCATCCACATTGCAGCCTCTTCCAGCAACATAATTATCCGCAACATGACCATCGGCCTGACGCCGGGAGGTGGCGATTCTGACATGATCTCGCTGGAAGGGATGAGCGGCGGCATTCCCACGAACATCTGGATTGACCACAACGAGCTTTTCAGCTCGATGAAGGACTGCGCAGGTGCAGGTGACACGGCTTTCGATGGCATGATCGACATCAAGAAGGGAGCCGACAACGTCACCATCTCGTACAACTACATGCACGACCACGCCAAGGTGTCCCTGAACGGCTACACCGACGACGATTCCGCGATTCGGCACGTCACCTTTCATCACAACCTCTTTGAAAACGTTGGCTCGCGGACACCACTGCAGCGCCACGGCTACTCCCACGTGCTCAACAACTACTTGTACAAGGTCATGGTTTCCGGCATCAACGTCCGCATGGGTGGCTACTCGCTGGTCGAGGCCAACTACTTTGAGACCGTGCTCAATCCAGTGACCGCGCGCGACAGCTCGGCGATCGGCTACTGGGATTTGCGCGACAACAACCTGGCGACCAAAGCGGACGTATCTGCCGGCAACGCATTCGGTATCACCTGGGATGCGGGCAGCGCTGGCACCGTGAACGCGACCGCATGGACAACGACTGCGGCCTTCCCGGAAGCGCTCGGCTACAGCTACACGGCTGACCCGTTCCAGTGTGTGCACGATGGGCTGCGGGCGGTCGCCGGCGCCGGAAGAGGGCTGGCCACGCTGAAGTGCAAGTAGGCGAGTTCGTGTGATTCGGTGAAATTCCACCAACCAGCGACGACGGCAGTGGCAGGGAACCATGAGGTGGCTCACGGATTCTCCCTTGGTTGACGCCGGGAGAGTTATGGGACATTCTCGCCTCCCGCGAAGCAAAGAGCGCCTATGACGACAGTTATCTCGAAGTACTCCATGGGTGTTGGTGACCGTTTTGGCCTGGAAGGGCCTGCGCAGTTGCAGGCATTCCAGGCTGCCAAGGATAGAGGCGTCACGATCACCCCGGTCTGGAACAAGTCGAACCGCGAGCATTCCCTGATCGGGACGCGGCCCGAGGACGTCCGCGCCGAGGCCGACGCCGCAGTCAAGTCCTGCCATTGGAGCGATCCGTACTTCGTCGATGCGGATCACATCGGCCTTCACACGGTCGACAGGTTTCTCGGGGCGAGCGATTTTTTCACTATCGATGTTGCGGACTCCATCGGCAAGCCTGCGTCTGATGCCTCGATGGCCATGTACGTGGCAGATATGCAGCGCTTCTCGGGCGCGCTGCGCATTCCGGGTATTGCCGAACCGGTGACAGTAGCTTCGGTGTCCCTGCAGGAGATCGCAGCGAAGTACCTCTTTGCTGTCGAAGAGGCGGGGCGCGTTTACCGCCACATTGCACAGCAGAGGGGCGAAGGGCGTTTCGTCACCGAGGTGTCGTTTGACGAGGCGAACACCCCGCAGACGCCCGCCGAGCTTTTCTTCATCCTGGCTGCCTTGGCCCGTGAGCGGATCCCGGTGGCAACCGTAGCGCCCAAGTTCACCGGCGAGTTCCTCAAGGGAATTGACTACGTGGGCGACATCGCGCGGTTCTCCCGAGAATTCGAGGAAGATCTCGCCGTCCTGGCGTTTGCCAAGCAGACGCTGGGGCTGCCGGCGTCGCTCAAGTTGAGCGTTCACTCGGGCAGCGACAAGTTCTCTCTCTACCCAATCATGCACCGGGCGATCCAGAAGGCTGACGCGGGTATCCACCTGAAGACGGCGGGCACCACCTGGCTGGAAGAAGTCATTGGCCTTGCCGCGGCCGGGGGCGAAGCCTTAGCCTTCGTGAAGACGCTGTATCGCGAGGCCTACGGCCGCTACGACGAGATGGCCAAGCCCTATCTGACGGTCATTGCCATCGACCGCCAGGCGCTTCCCACGCCGGAACAGGTGGACGCGTTTAGCGCCCGGGAATACGTTGAGGCGCTGGAGCACAACCAGGCCTGCCGGCGCTTCAGTATCCACTTCCGCCAGATGGTGCACATCAGTTTCCGGGTCGCGGCAGAAAGGCGCGAGCCCTTTCTCGCCTTGCTCAAGTCCAATCGCAGCAGCATCGAATCCCACGTGTCGGGCAACATCCTGAGGCGCCATATCGAACCGCTGTTTCTCGGAATCGGCGCGTGACACCCTGGCACCGCAGCGATAGGATTTCCTCCACCGAGGGCACCTGAGCCTGCTGGCTCGCCGCCCCGTCTAACCAGGAGCAACGATGGACCCCAAGAGCTTCATGAACGCCTACGATTTCACCGGAAGAACGATTGCCATCACAGGTGGGGGCGGGGTCTTGTGCGGTGAGATGGCCAGGGGCTTGGCCGGTTGCCACGCCAACGTGGTCATCCTGGACCGGGATGTGGGTCTGGCAGAGAAGGTGCTCGCCACGTTGAGCGGCTCGAAAGGCGCCCACAGGGCCGCGTTCATCGACGTGCTCGACAAGGCGGCGGTGGCGCAGGCGGCCGACAAGGTGATCGCCGACTACGGCAAGATCGATGGACTGATCAATGGGGCCGGGGGAAACAATCCCAAAGCCACCACCAACCCCGAGCAGTCCTTCTTCGACATACCGGCGGAAGCCATCCAATTCGTGTCGAACCTGAACCTGCAAGGGACGATCCTGCCCAGTCAGGCCTTCGGCCGTTGCATGGCCAAACAGAAGGAAGGCGTGATCCTGAACATNNAAGGCCGCGGTGAGCAATTTCACGCAATGGTTGGCTGTGCACCTGGCCCAGGAGTACTCGACCGAAATCCGGGTGAACGCCATCGCTCCTGGGTTTTTCCTCACCGACCAGAACCGCTTCTTGCTCACCGACAGGGCAACCGGGGCCCTCACGGCGCGCGGCCACAAGATCATCGACCATACCCCGATGGCAAGATTTGGCGCGCCCGAGGACTTGGTGGGCGCGGTCCTGTGGCTGCTGTCACCCGCGTCGAAGTTCGTGACTGGAATCGTGCTGCCGATTGACGGGGGATT
>PMCR01000191.1 GCA_003155465.1 Myxococcales bacterium
CGAGATCCACGGCATGAGCCAGCGTGGTGGCTCAGTTTCCAGCGACGTGCGTTTCGGCGATCGCGTCTTTTCGCCCATGGTGCCGGCCGGCGAGGCGGATCTTCTGGTGGTCCTGGCCGCAAGCCAAATCGAGGTGGCGCGGCCGGTGCTGAGGGCGGGCGGGATCCTTATCCACCCGGGCCTGGTTGACGAGACGCGGCTGGCGAACAAGAAGAGCGTGAACGTGGCCTTGCTCGGGGCACTTGCCCGCCACCTCGATCTTGCAGACAATCTCTGGCACGCGGCGATCAAGGCCGCCCTGCCCGAAAAACTCCACGCCGCCAACCTGCAGGCCTTCGCCATCGGAAAGAACCCATGACCTCGCCCTTGCAAGATCCGAAGCCCCACTACCATCCAGCCAGTGCTCCTGACTTCGTACCCGCGCCGCTGCTGCGCAAGCTGCAGCTCGATCGGTTGCAAGCCATCGTGGCCCATGCCGCTGAACGGGTCGAGCTGTTCCGCCAGCGCATGCAAGGCCGCGCGCTGACGGCCTCCGACATCCGATCGCTCGACGATATCGCGCTCTTGCCGTTCACCAGCAAGGCCGACCTGCGCGATACGTACCCGTTCGGTCTGTTCGCGACTTCGCTGCGCGATGTGGTTCGCGTACACGCCTCCAGCGGGACCACCGGCAAGCCCATCGTGGTCGCCTACACCAGGCAAGACGTGGAGGTGTGGACCTCGGTCATGGTGCGCAGCCTCGCAGCCTGCGGCCTGCACGAGGGCGACATCATTCAGAACGCCTACGGCTACGGGCTTTTCACCGGCGGCCTGGGGGCGCACTACGGGGCGGAGGGTATCGGCGCCACGGTGATCCCCATGTCTGGCGGCAACACCGACCGGCAGATCATGGTCATGAAGGATTTCGGCGCCACCGCCATCTGCTGCACGCCTACCTACTTTCTGCATCTCATCGACCGAGCCGCGCAGTTGGGCGTGGATCTCAAGACGCTGCCCCTGCGGGTCGGCGTGTTCGGCGCCGAGCCCTGGACCGACTCGATGCGACGCCACATTGAAGGTGCGACGAACATCCAGGCCTTTGACATTTACGGCCTGTCCGAGATCANNGCCCGGGCGTGGCCATCGAATGCCCCTGCCACGACGGCCTGCACATCTTCGAGGATCATTTCTATCCTGAAATCATTGATCCAGAGACGGGAGCAGTGCTGCCCGACGGCCACGAGGGCGAGCTGGTGCTGACCACCCTGTCCAAGTGGGCCATGCCCATGATCCGCTACCGCACGCGCGACATCACGGCTCTGCTGCCCGGGGCTTGCGCCTGCGGTCGCTCCTTGCGGCGCATGCGACGCATCGGCCGACGCAGCGACGACATGCTCATCGTCCGCGGGGTCAACGTGTACCCGTCGCAGATCGAGGCCGTGCTGCTGGAGGTGGAAGGCACCCTGCCCCACTACCAGATCATCCTTACCCGCGAACATGGTCTGGACCAGATCGAGGTACAGGTCGAGGTCACCGCCCAGGTATTCAGCGATCGGGTGGGCGCGCTGGAGGCATTGGCGGAGAGGCTGGCGGACACGGTGGAGCGGGTGCTCGGCATCCGAATCAAGATCACGCTGGTGGAACCGCAGACCATCCAGCGCAGTGAAGGCAAGGCGAAACGGGTCATCGACAAGCGAGGCCAGACATGAAAATCCAACAGCTCTCGATCTTCGCGGAAAACAAGCCGGGCCACATCGCCGCCCCCTGCCGCCTGTTGGCCGAAAACGGCGTCGACATCCGGGCCTTATCGGTTGCGGACACGCAGCACTTCGGGATCTTGCGCATCATCGTGTCCGACCCGATCCGGGCCACCCAGGTGCTGGAAGATGCGGGATACGTGGTCAAGCCCACCGAGGTGCTGGCGGTGGAAGTGGAAGACCGCCCCGGCGGGCTGGCCAGAATCCTGTCCGCCTTCGAGCGAACCACCATCAACATCGAATACATGTATGCCTTCCCCTTTGGTCATGGCGAGGGGGCGGTGCTCATCTTCCGCTTCGATGATCCTGATGCCGCAGTCCACGCCCTGCAGGCCGCGGACATCAACATCGTGGCGAAGAACGAGCTGTTTTCCCGCTGATGCCGATCGCGAAGCAGATCGCCGCACAGCTTGAACGCGCGTCGTGGATTCGGCGCATGTTCGAGGAGGGCGCGCGCCTGAAGAAGGAGCGCGGCGAGGCCAATATCTTTGACTTCACGCTCGGCAATCCCGAGGTCGAGCCGCCCGCCCTGACCCTGGCGGCCCTGCGTAAGGTGGTGGAACGGGGCCGGCCGCATAGCCACGGCTACATGCCCAACCCTGGATTTCCCGAGGTGCGCGCGGCCATCGCGGACAAACTGCGCCGAGAAGTCGGACTGCCGTTTTCCGCGGAGCACGTGTGCATGACCGCGGGCGCGGCAGCCGCCTGCAATGTCATTCTGAAGTCGATTCTCGACCCGGAAGACGAGGTCATCCTGCTGGCTCCCTATTTCGCCGAGTATCCCTTCTACGTGGGTAACCATGGCGGCCGCGTGGTGCTGGTCGAGACCGACGCCGATTGCCTGCCCGAGGTCGATCGCATCGCCGCGGCCATCACCCCGCGCACCCGCGCCATCATCCTGAACACGCCCAACAACCCATCCGGCCGTGTCTATCCCGCGACGATCTTGCGCGATCTCGGGGCCGCGCTCGCCCGTCTGGCCAACCCGCCGCTGGTCATCAGCGACGAGCCCTACAAGAGCTTGGTATACGACGGCCGGCAACAGGCCGAAGTGGCGTCGCTGATTTCGCAAACTGCGATCTGCTTTTCCTGGTCAAAGGCGCAGGCCCTGGCGGGCGAGCGGATCGGGTTCCTCGCGCTGTCGCCGCGCCTGCCCGACTGGCCCCAGCTTGCGGCGGCCTGCACCTTCGCCAACCGCACCCTCGGGTTCGTGAACGCGCCGGCGATCTGGCAACTGGTGATGGCCGAGGCGGCCGATGCGTGTGTGGACACCGCCGCCTACCAGCACAAGCGCGATGTCCTATGCGCGGGACTGGCCGCAGCCGGCTACGACGTACGCAAGCCCGAGGGCGGCTACTACGTTTTTCTCAAAACGCCCATTCCCGACGACGTGTCGTTCGTGGGTCTCTTGGTCAAGCAGGGCGTGCTGGCGGTTCCTGGCGCGGGATTCGGCCGCGGCGGCTTCATCCGACTGTCCATGACCGTGCCGCTTGACACCATCCTACGCGCTCTGCCCGCTTTCCAGCGCGCGCGGCAAGAAGCACGCGCCTGACCACGCCTACTTCGGCGCGCAGGGCACCGTCATTCGGTAGTCGTCCATGACGAATCCGCCGCCGATTTCACTGGTCACGGCTTCGGCAATGGTGAAACCAGCGCGCTCATAGACGCGAATCGCCTTGTGGTTGTTCTTGTTCACGTAGAGCGATACCTCCCGCGCGCCCAGGGCGGAAGCAACCTGCATCACATGGCCGAGGCTGGCTCGGCCCAATCCCTGGCCGTGCCGTTCCACCTGGACGTAGAGCTTGTGCAGCTTCAAGCGGGTCGCCGCCGGATCGTACGAATAGGAGAGAAAGCCAACTGTCTCCGCGCCCGCCCAGACGAGTTCCCAGCAGGTCCCGATCCGCATCTCCTTGTCGATCACCTCGGTCGCGTACATCCGGTCGAGCATGTAGTCAATCTGCTCGACGGAGATGATGCCGGGAAAATGGGCACGCCAGATCTCGCGCGCCAGTTTCTGCAAGAGTGGAATGTCGGCGAATGCGGCGCGGGCAAAGGTGACGTTCGACATGGCGAAGTCTCTATCGCGATTTTCTAGCGAGTTGTAGATCCCTTCAGGGCGCCGGCGCGAAATAGCGATTGATCGGATCCATCGATCGATAGGCGGTGACCTCGCGATATCCGTGCAGGGTGAAGTACTCGTTGATGGCGCAGCCGTGCTCGGCCGAGTGAATTTCCACACAGGCTAGCCCTGGCTGAAAGCGGCCAATCGAGAACCCGGCCAGTGCCGCCGGTTCTGCGCCCTCGATGTCCAGGGAAAGAAGGTCGACATGCGTGACGCCTGCGCGCGCAAGCAGGTCATCGAGCGTGATGGTGGAAACCGGCCGCCTCTGGTAGATCCCGCCGCGCGGGTCGTCGCCGGTTCCCGACGAGAAATCCTTCTCAGAACTCGCATAGAAGTCGCGCCTGCCACCGCTCTTGTCGCCGACGAAATACGAAAAGAAGCGCGTGGCCGGCCGCAGCCGGGCATAGTCGGCGGCGTATTCGGCCAGCGCATCCACCGCGATCCCGCGCCAGCCCAGGTGCCTTTCCAGGTAAAGGGTGGTGCTGTTCCGCACCGGATCGCCAGCACCCACGTCGAGAAACACGCCATTGCGGCGATCGTCGAAGAAGGCGCGAATCAGCGTCTCCTCTTCGTCCTGCGAGTAGAGCGCGTCGCCAAAGCGTGCATGCAACCCGGCCGGATCGACATGGGTAGGAAAGCGATGTCCTCCTCGACCGCTCGGACGACAGGCGCCCACAGCCGCAAGCAGCATCGCCACCCACAGATCCAGGCGAAATTTCCTAGCCACAGCCTCTCGGGAAATTCGGAGTCTCAGGGCAGGCCGGGGCGCGGGCCGCGCACGCACACGGGATCCGCCCACGCAGGCCGCTGTCCGCTGGTCGCTCACGCTACCGCTACCGCTCACGCGCACGCTGCCCGACATGCGCTGGCCGGGAACTTCGCCGCAAGCCGCAGACAGCCTCGTCCGGCGGCAGTCCAACTGCTCAACTCCATACGCCGGGAATCGCCTGGCCACAAAATGCACAATGCCCACTCTTCAAATCAACAGATTCCACGTGAAAGCCGTGGCGAGCCACCACCACCTTGTGGCAGCGCGGGCAATAGGTGTGCTCGCCCTCGATCCCGGGCACATTGCCGGTGTACACGTACTGCAATCCCTCGCCGAGCGCGATGTCGCGACAGCGAATCAACGTCTCGAAGGGCGTGGGCGGCACGT
>PMCR01000448.1 GCA_003155465.1 Myxococcales bacterium
CTGGCTGCTGGCAGCGCAATGATCGACAAGGGCACGGACGTCCAGCTTCCATTTGTGGGTTCGGCCCCTGACTTGGGCGCCTATGAGTTCGGAGCTGCCGGGGCGAGCGGCGGCGGGACAGGCGGTGCGACGGGAAGTGGCGGCACGACGAGGACTGCAGGCGCCACAGCAAGCGGTGGAACACCGGGAACCGGCGGGGGACCGACGTTGGGCGGAACAACAGGAATCAGCGGAAGTTCGAGAAACGGCGGCACGCCGGCAGTTGGTGGAACACCGGGAGTAGGCGGCACCACGGTGACCGGCGGGCGGACGGGAAGCAGTGGAGCGGGCGGCGTGGTTGCTTCTGCGGGTACGGTCGGAACCGGGGGCAGCGTTGTCGCAAGTGGTGGCAATGGCGGGACCGCAATCGAAACGGGCGGAACCGCTGCCAGCAGCGGCGCAACTGGAACGAACCCAGCCCCATCCGGGGGCACCGCCGCCACCGGCGGAAGTTCGGAAACCGGTGCGCTCGGCGGCACAACCGGCGAGCCAACCACGACACCAGCCCCGACACAGGAAAGCAGCGGCGGCTGTTCCTGTCACGTCGCCGGGGCCCAGGGCCACCCCGGGGTTGCCCTGCTCGCGCTTCTTGTGTTCGCGTTTCGTCTTCGCAAGAAACGCTAGATTCCAACCAGCAAAGCAATCGACGATTGCAGGCATGACCCAACACCGATCAAGGCGAGCGTCGAGATCTTGGCCAGGGAAACCAAAGTCGCTGTGCCCTTGCGGGTGCTAATCCATGCCACCTTCAGCCGACCAGGACTGGCAACGCCGCGTGATCGATCGGGCCAAGGAGTTGGACCATGAGCACCGTGAACGTCTGCGCGGCCTCTGGCGATCGACGGTTGGTCTGACCGTGTCTCTGCGTTTCCTGCGCACGGCCGCCCGACAGCTGGTGACCGCCCCGCGCAGGCCCGAGCCGCGGCAGGTGGGGCACCCTGGCCCCGGCCATATCGCCGTTACCTTCGTCGGTCACGCCACGGTCATGCTCACCACGCCTCTCGCGCGGGTGCTGACTGACCCCTATTTCGGCGATTACTTCCTTGGCCTGCGCCGCGCGGAGGCGGCCTGCCTGCATCCTGCCGATGCGGCCGACGTGAATTTGATCCTCATCTCGCACGCGCACCGGGATCGTCTGGACCTGGCCAGCCTGCGCCGGCTGCGCGGCCGAGTCGCGGTGCTAGTCCCACCCCGCTGCGCGTCCCTGGTAGATGGTTTGGGCTTCGGCCGCGTGGTCGAGTTGGCGCCGGGCCAGAGCTTCGAGTACGCCGACGTCGAGGTGACCGCGGTGGCGGCGCGGCACGCGGGAGCGCGCGGGCTTCTCGACCGGGCCTGGCGCGGCGTTTGCGGATACATCGTGCGCTCGGCCGGCGCCAATGTGTACTTCGCGGGCGGCACCGCCTACTTCTCGGGCTTCGAGGAGATCGGTCGGCGTCTGCACCCGGACGTGGCGCTTCTGCCTGTGGCCGGGTACGAGCCGCCGGCGCTGCGCGACGCCAACATGTCCCCACTGGACGCCGTGCAGGCCTTCACCGATCTCGGGGCCAAGCTGCTCGTCCCGGTGGGGCATGGGTCTTTTCCGCTCGGCTACGAGCCGCTCGACGAGCCCCTGCGTTGGCTCAGGCAGATCTGCACCGACCGCGGCATCCTGGGCCAGCTCGCCGTTCTCGGACATGGCGAAACCTGCCTGGTGCGGTCTGGAGAATCCTGAAATGGCTTCCAGGAACGTGGACGAAATCTGAGCAGGTGCGGGTCTTGTGTCGCGCAACGCCCAAATGCCCACGATGGTACCGACAACGGCGATTCCAACCAGAACGAGGATTGCCTTTGGCTTTATTCTGCGCCGGTGTCGCTGAGTATTTGGGACTTCAACATGGCTGTCAACTCGACGCAGATCGCCGGTGGAATTCCAGCTCGCTCGGCGTTGGCAACGGTGCGGCTGGCCCGTAGACTGTACGGTTCCAACGTGAGCAACGGAAGTGAGCAGCAGGAAAGCGCGCCCGCGCGCGCGGAGGGACTGGAATCTCCGCCGGTCGAAGTAGCCGAGGAGATCTCGCTGCTGCGTCTCGTGCTGGGCAAGCTCGATGCGCTACCGGCCCGCGCACGAACCACCGTGGATGACGCCGCCACGCTCATCGAGCTGCGCGACGCCCTGGCCGAGGCCAAGCCCGAGGATCAAGGCCCCCTGCTGGCGGAGATGCATCGGGTGGAGGCGCTGTCACGCCAGCGCGGCAAGGGCGAAAGCCTGCCCGTCGATCGTCGATCCCCATATTTCGCCCATCTCCGCCTGCGCGAAGGCGATCGCCGTCGCGATGTGCTCATCGGCCAACGGGGCTTCGTGGAACGCAGTGGCGGCGCGCAGATCGTCGACTGGCGCAACGCCCCTGTGTCCCGACTCTTCTATCGCTACGACGAGGGCGACTGCTACGAGGAACAACTGGGCGATCGGGTGGTCGAAGGCGAGGTGGTCGCGCGGCGCACGGTTTCCATCGTGGACGCCGAATTGCGCCGGGTCGCCTGCGCCCGGGGTACCTGGGCACGGGTCGGACAGAGTACCGACTGGAAAGAGGTGGCGACTCAGCAGATCAGGCTGAGGGTGGGGCTCGACGGCAGCGTAGCGCGGACTGGACACGAACCAGCCGGGGCACCTGTGGCGAAGATCGATCGGCGCTCCCCCGCGCGGCTGGGTTTGCAGGCCGACGGAACCCGCCGCGTGGACCGCTTGTTGCCCGCCATCGCTGCGCTGATCGACCCGCGCCAGTTCGATCTCATCAGCCGACCGAGTTCGGGGTTGATCGTGGTCCAGGGCACGGCTGGCAGTGGCAAGACCACCATTGGCTTGCACCGCATCGCCTACTTGGCCTTTGCCGATCCGGAACACTTCCGACCCAAGCACATGCTGGTCATCATGTACCAGCGGGCGCTGGCCACCTATGTCTCGCAGGTGCTGCCGTCCCTGGACGTGCCAGGCGTCGCCGTGCGGACCTACGCGGCCTGGGCCGAGGCCATGCGCCGGATCACGTTTCCCAGCCTGAACAGCCCTGCGGGCGAGTCGGCGCCGTCCACCCCGCCGCTCGTGATGCGGGCCAAGTCGCACGGGGCGATGCTCAAGATTCTGGCCGATCGCCAGGCGCAGATGGCGGCCTGGTGTCGGGCTGAGCTGCAGGCAGCCCTGCACAACCGGCCGGAACTGTCCGAGGCGATCGCCATCTGGGACACGGCGCGGGGCCCGGTCGATGCCCGAGTGACCGCGCTTGCCCGATGGGTGAAGGGAGCGCCACTGTCGGTTTCTGGCCGCACGGTACTGGAAACGGTGGGGTCGCGCATTCGGGCGCGCACGCGCGACGTGGTGGGCGAGTGGGCGTCGCTGCTCACCGACCGCAAGGAGCTCAGCGGGGGCTTCGCCCGACACGCCCCGGGCCTATTCAGTACAGCCCAACTCGACAGCATCCACCGCTGGTGCGTGGAACGCGAGCGCCTGCGTCTCGCAGCGGCGGCCGGAGAAGATGACGAGGTGTGGGCGCTCGACGAAGAAGACAACGCCCTCCTTCTGCGCATCCATCAGCTCCAGCGCGGTCCCTTGGGGAACAACCAGCCCATCGCCTACGACCACCTCATGGTCGACGAGGTACAGGATTTCGCGCCGGTGGAGCTGGCCGTCTTGCTCGACAGCACCAACCCGCGCCGGTCGATCACACTGGCCGGTGACACCAACCAGTCCATCGTCCCCGAACACGGGTTCTCCAGCTGGACGCAAATGCTGGCCGACCTGGGCATCGGGCACGATCGGGTGGAGCCCTTGCGCGTGAGCTATCGTTCCACGCGCGAGATTGTCGACTGCGCGCTTGCCGTGCTCGGGGTTTTGGGCGGCGACGTGCCTCCGGTGACACCACGTCGAGGCTCGCCCGTGCAGGCCTTCGGGTTCGCCTCCGCTGGCGAGTGCAACGATTTTCTCTCGCGGGCGCTTCGGGATCTGGTGCAACACGAGCCACTCGCCTCGGTGGCGCTGATTGCCCGCCATCCAGAACAGGCGCGCCTGTATTTCGACGCGCTGGCAGCAGCGGAAATTCCGGGACTGCGCCTGGTGGCCGACCAGGACTTCCCTTTCCGGCCCGGGATCGACGTCACCGACGTGGCTCAGACCAAAGGGCTGGAGTTCGACATCGTGATCCTGTTGGAGGTGACCGAAGGCTCGTATCCGGCCACCGATCCCTCTCGCCGCATGCTCCACGTCGCCATGACCCGCGCCGCCCACCAACTCTGGATTACTTACACGGCGCCGATCTCGCCGCTTGTGCCCGAGTCCGTGCGCTGACTGGTCGGCGTCAACCTTGGAAGAAACGATTGAGCGCCCAGACTTCGCGGGCGCGCAGACCCTGAAAGCGAATCCCCATGCCGGGAAGCTGCTCCGCACCCCCGGGCTCAAGCCAGCGGACCTCGCCGCCCACCTCGATCGGCTCGGACTGCGTGGGAATGCGAAAACGGATCTGCAGCCTAGTCTGCAAGGGAAGCGGCGCCGTGGTCTCCACGAACACGCCGCCCAGTGAGATGTTGCGCGTGGTTGCGACCAGTCGGTCTTCGCCGACAAGGACCTCCACTTCCAGGCGTCGCGCGTATCGGGGATCGGTTCGTCGAAAATGCTCAGACAAGTTATGCCTCGCTGTCGAGACGGATACAGGATGCAGCGCCCGAAGTGGATTCCGCATCTCCCGCAACAGACTCAGGCGGGTCAAGCTCGCCCGGGCCCATGCGGGTGCGTCCCTCGACCACGCCAGTGTAGGTGAGGCGCACAAGTTAATCAATCCGTGGCAGACGTTTCCAAGCGAGGACCCCCGTGCTGTTGCGTCACGACTGTGCTGAGCGGCGCCGTCCTGGTGTTGGTCAAATGTCCGCATGCGGCAGGAGCAGGCAAACCGCCGCATCCGGGTGAGGCCGGCCGGGGCGCGCCAGTCCGCAAACCTTTCGCATCGTCCAGACCGGATATCGGCACATGATCGATGAGGCGTCGATTATCGGCTAGAGTCAGGAGCTCGATGAACCTCGATACCTACCCTTTGAGTCAGCTCGCGGCGCGCGTGGGCACACCCTTCTTTCTTCTAGACGCGGAAGTTCTGCGCGCGAACCTGCGCCGCCTGCAGGACCTGGCTGCGGGATCGCAAGTTGTGGCGCGATATGCCATGAAGGCGAATTCTGTCCGGCAAGTGCTGGAGCTGGTGCGCCAGGCGGGTCTGTGGATCGACGCCGTGAGCGGCAACGAAGTGCTGCGCGCGATGCGCGCTGGTTTTCCCGGTGGGACTGACCCGCCCCGGATCATGCTCACGGCCGACGTATTCCGCGACAACGCGCTGGAGGTGTTGCAGCAGCATCACATCCTGCCCAACTTGGGATCTCCCGGCATGATCCGGCACCTTGCGGCGCTTGGCTACCGCGGCCCGGTTGCCGTGCGTGCAAACCCGGGTTTCGGGCATGGCCACGTGCAGGCCTGCGATACCGGCGGCCCTTCTTCCAAGCATGGGGTGTGGCACGAGGACCTCGATGAATTGCGCAAGGCCGCCGCCGCCGCGGGGCTAGCCATCGTGGCGCTGCACGCGCATGTCGGAACCGGCCCCCAGCCGCGCGAGTTCGACCAGAACATGCGCAAGCTGGTGGACTTCTTCGAGGCCATCCTGCCCGGATTCCCGGACGCGAACGCGGTGAACTTCGGCGGCGGCATCCCCCACCCCTACCGGCCGAACGAGTCCGCGTACGATCTCTCGTGGTACCGGCCGGTGCTGCAGGACGCGGTCGGTCGCTTCGCTCGGGCCACCGGACGCGCCATCCGCGTCGAGATCGAGCCAGGTCGCTACGCGGTGGCGGGCATGGCCGCTCTGGTGTGCCGGGTCCACGACATCAAGAGCACGCGCACAAATTCCAAGGGCCCTGGCCACCAGTTCGTCATGGTGGACGCGGGGTTCTGCGACCTGGTTCGGCCAGCCATGTATGGCTCGTACCATCACATCTCGGTGGTGGGGGCGGGCGCTGGTCGAACGCCCGAGCCGCTGATCGTGGCCGGGCCGCTGTGCGAAAGCGGCGATGTGTTCACGCGCGACGGGAACGAGTCGTTGGTGCCGCGCCTTCTGCCGCGACCCGACCCGGGCGACTTGCTGGTGCTCCACGACGCCGGTGCCTACGGCTCGGCCATGAGCTCAAACTACGTGTCGCTGGGCCGGGTGCCTCAGGTGCTGTGGGACGCAGGGCGCACCACGCTGGTCGTTCGTCGCGAAAGCCTGGACGACGTGGTTCGTGCCGAGTGCGAGCAGCCGCTCGACTGACAGACTTCCCCCATCGGCGTGCTACGCTTGCCGTAAAGGAGGACGTCGTGCCGATCTACGAGTACGTGTGCCGCAAGTGTTCCAAGCAATTCGAAGAACTGGTCTTCGGCGCCAGCACGCCCAACTGTCCGGCCTGCCAGTCCGCCGAGGTGGAGCGCATTCTGTCCGTGGTGGCCATCGGCCGAGGCCAGCCCACGCGCGAGCCCAGCGCCTGCGATTCCTGTCAGGGCCGAGGCCGACCCGGCTGCGGCATGAACTAGCGAAGAACGCATGGCATACGCCTCGCTCAGGGAATGCGTCGATGACCTGGAGCGGACGGGCCAGCTTCGCCGCGTGGGCGTCGAGGTCGATGCACACCTGGAGGCGGCCGAGATCCAGCGCCGCGTGTTCCGCGCCCGCGGCCCGGCCCTCTATTTCCCGCAGGTCAAGGGCTGCCGCTTTCCCATGGTCAGCAACCTCTACGGGACCCTGGACCGGGCGCGCTTCATCCTTCGCGACGGCTTGGAGAAGGTCCGCCGTCTGGTCGAGTTGAGGGTCGATCCGGGTGCCGCCTGGAAGAGTCCTTGGCGCTACGCCGGCGTCCCCTTCACGTTGCTGCGCACGCGGCCCAGGCGGGTGGCGGGCGGTCCGGTGTTCGCGGGCCAGGTCGAGGCCAGCGATCTGCCGCAGCTTCGGTGCTGGCCCGACGACGGCGGGGCCTTCATCACCTTGCCCCAGGTGTACAGCGAGGATCCCGAGCGACCCGGGCCTGCCCACAGTAACCTCGGCATGTATCGCATCCAGCTTTCCGGAGGCCAGTACGAGCCGAACCGTGAAGCGGGCCTGCACTATCAGATCCACCGTGGCATCGGCGTACACCACGCGGCTGCCATCCGGCGCGGCGAGATCCTACGTGTGAACATTTACCTGGGCGGCCCGCCGGCCATGACCCTGGCCGCGGTGATGCCGTTGCCCGAAGGCATGTCCGAGCTTGCGTTCGCGGGCGCGCTCGCAGGCAGGCGGGTGCGGCTGGCGCAGCAGCAGGGCTGGCCCTTGCCGGTGCACACAGACGCCGATTTCTGCCTGCTGGCCGAAGTGGATCCCGTGCTGCGCAAGCCGGAAGGGCCGTTTGGGGATCACCTGGGCTACTACAGCCTGGCGCACAGTTTTCCCGTGCTCAAGCTGCGCCGGATCTATCACCGCCCAGACGCCATCTGGCCTTTCACCGTGGTCGGCCGTCCGCCCCAGGAGGACAGCATCTTCGGCTCCCTAATCCACGAAATCACGGGTCCGCTGATTCCGTCGGTGCTTCCCGGCGTGCGCGCGGTGCACGCGGTGGACGCGGCCGGCGTGCACCCACTGCTTGTCGCCCTGGGCAGCGAACGCTACCTGCCGTTCGAGGAGCGGCAAGAGCCCCAGGAATTGCTCACCCAAGCGAACGCCATCCTGGGGCAAGGCCAGCTTTCTTTGGCCAAGTACTTGTTCATGGCAGCGACGGAGGACGATCCGCGCTTGGACGTGCGCGATGTCGGCGCGTTCTTGCAGCACGTTCTGGCCCGGGTCGACTGGCGCCGCGATCTGCATTTCCAGACGCAGACCACCATCGATACGCTCGACTACTCGGGCACTGGCCTGCACCGTGGATCCAAGCTGGTGGTGGCCGCGGTGGGGCGGCCACGGCGCACGCTGCCGACGGCAGCGCCGCCCGGCCTGCACCTGCCCAACGGTTTCACCGACGCGCGCGTGTGCTTGCCTGGTGTGCTCGCGCTGCGCGCGCCTGCCTGTGCGCCTGACCCCGAGGGCATGGCGGCAGACTTCGTCGCGTTCTGTGCCGCTTTCCGGGCCGACCATCCCTTGTGCGCCTTCCCGCTGGTGGTTCTGGTCGACGACAGCGAGTTCTGCAGCCGCAGCCTCGACAGCTTCCTCTGGGTGACCTTCTCGCGATCGAATCCGGCCAGCGACGTGGGCGGCATCGAGGCGGCCACGGTCCACAAGCACTGGGGCTGCCGGGGATCGCTGGTGATCGACGCCCGCCGCAAGCCTCACCACGCGCCGCCCCTGGTTGAGGATCCGCAAGTCACCGCCCGCGTCGACTGTCTGTTCGCCAACAACGGACCTCTCGCGGGCATCGAATAGAAAAACGGCGAGGAGGGTAGGCGCACCTCGCCGTTCGCGATCAGTTCAACGCGCCGCTATTTGCAGAGGCCGGCCTGCTGCCAAGCCGACAACACCTGGGCGCAGGTAGCTTCGCCGTAGCTCGCCACCTGAGCGCATGCAGACGCACCCGCCGGGCTGCCGGCGAGCGTGGCACAGCAAGCCTGAACAGTGGCGCAGCTTCCGGTCGCGGTGCCGGTGCCGGTGCCGGTGCCGGTGCCGGTGCCGGTGCCGGTGCCGGTGCCGGTGCCGGTCCCCGTCCCGGTCGTACTTCCGGTACATACCGGTTCCACGCAACCTGAAGCCGTCACGCAGTCTGACACAGCCGTGATGGCAGTCATGCAAGCCGAGTCGCTAGCCAGGGTCGTACTGTAGCAGTTGGAAGCGCAGCTCGCCGCCGTGGCGTCGCACGGGCAGGCCTGCTCGCAGTTCATGTAGGCGGCGCAGGGACCAGAGAACGAGCCGCTGGCATAGCCGATGCCGAAGGCTGCCTGGAGTTGGCTGTCACAGTGGGCTTGCAAGCACTGCGTGTATGCGGTTTCTCCGGTGCAAGTCTGAGTCGATGTCGAGGCGGTGCATTGGCCAGTGAGCGGGTCTCTCCCGCTGGAATTCGCGGTCTGGGTGACGGTCGCGGTGCTCGTGCCGGTCACTGTGCTCGTGCCACTCGTGCTGCTGCCGCCTCCACAGGCCGCGGTTAGCAAGATCCCTATGCCTAGACAAAGTGCAAGTGCTCGCATGTGAACTCCTTCCATTTTTGATGGGTAGTCTTAGTCCGTGTGAGTGTGGGCAGGCCCATATCCGTTGTCAACGAGACAGGACTTTGACCGCTTCTCAGACGGTTCATCTCTAGTCGCGCGGGGAGCCCTCCGGCCTTCGGGACGAACAGCCCACCCTGCCCACCCCGCGCGCTTCCCGCGCGCCCTCGCCAGCGCTGCGCGTGGTGCACCATCGCGCGAGGCCGAGCGAAGCGAGCGGGGTGGGGTAGCGGGTGAGGGGCCGAAGGGCGGAGCGAACCCTTCCGGGGTTCCCATGTCAAAGTTCCTTCATGTACGCGACCAGATCCTCGGGCAATGGGCTTTCGATTGTGATGGGCTCGCGCGTGCGCGGGTGCGGAAAGCACAGGCGGGCCGCGTGTAGGGCATGGCGGGGCAAGCCGTCAAAGGCCGCCAGCAGTTCGGGGGTAAGACCGGTGTCGCAATAGTCCATGAAGGCTTGCTCGCTTGCGCCATAGAGCTTGTCGCCCACGATTGAATGACCGATGGAGGCCAGGTGAACACGAATTTGGTGCTGTCGCCCTGTCTCCGGCAAGGCCTCGACCAGCGCGTGCTCGGCAAAGGATCTCAGCACCCGGAAACGCGTCACCGCGGGTAAGCCGTCGGATGCGACGCCCATCATGATGCGCGTCTTGCTGTCGACCAGCCGCATTGGCCGATCGATCACGCCCTCAGGCTGTGTCGGCACGCCATGTACGATGGCCAGGTAGCTCTTCTTGACCAGCCGCTGTGCGAACGCGCGCTTCAGGAACGAAGCCGCCACCCGCCCACGGGCCACCAGCAGCACGCCCGAAGTCTCCCGATCCAGGCGGTGACAGATCTGCAGCGCCTCGCTGGGGAAACGTTCGCGCAGGAGCGCCACTAGTGTGTTCTTCCAGAACTTGGCCGTGGTGTGCATGGGCAACCCGGCCGGCTTGTCGAGGGCCAGAAAGGTTTCGTCCTCGGCCAGAATGCCGAAGTGGCGCGGCACCTCGGGCTCTATCGGGGCCGGTCGGTCGACGGTGATGGTGTCGCCCGCACGCACGCCCAGCGCCGGTCGCGGCCGTCGTCCGTCGTCCAGGCGGACCTGTTGCTCGATAACCGCGCGGATTTTCGTGCGTGACAGGCGGCGGATGCGGTGCTTCAGGAAATGGTCGAGGCGCCAACCGTCGCACTCAGGGGGCACGCGCAGGCGCAACGGGATGATCTCCCGAGGCGCCTCGCCACCATCAGCCAAACCCGGGTCAGTCTCGATCGTGACCCCCGCCGCTCAATCCTCGTCGAGGACGCCCTTCCAGCGCCAGTTGCCGCGCTCGAGCTCCTCGGGCTTGGGCCGCGTCGAGCGCTTCTTCTCGGGACGATCGCGCCGGCCCTCGGGTTTGCCACCGGGCCGATCGTGGGCGCCCGCGCCGGGGGTAGGCGGGCGCGGTGGCCCGAAGCTTCGTGGTGCTCCCGGGGCGGAGGGACCGCCCGGCCCGGAGAAGCGCGGTGTTGCGCCACCTTGGGCCGGAGGCCCACCCGGGGGCCGCAGGCCGCCGAAGCGCGGGGGCCCGCCAGTACCACCCTGGGGTCTTGGTCCACCCGGAGCGGGCCTGGCCTGAGCCTCCTCCACAATCAGTGCGCGGCCTTGTACCAGGCGGCCGCCGAGTTTTTCGATTGATAGCTTGGCACCGTCGTCGGTGGCGGTTTCAACAAAAGCGAAACCGCGCGGACGGCCGGTTTCGCGCTCGCAGGCCAGTCGGACACTGCGGACCTCAATACCCTCGCTGGTGAAGGCTTCCTTCAGCTCCAGCTCGGTGACGTTGTAGGAGAGGTTGCCTACGAAAAGGCGGGTTCCCATGAACTGACTTCCTCGAAATCTCGGTCCTACGGTGCGGCCGGGCGTTCGCCGTTCACGCGGTCGCGTAACTCCTTCCCCACCTTGAAAGTTGGCGTCCGACGGGCCGCAATCTGGATGGTTTCCCCGGTGCGTGGATTGCGCCCACTGCGAGCCGCAGAGTCACGAACAGCGAAGGCGCCGAACCCCCGGAAGTCTATTCTATCTCCCTTGGCCAGGCCTTCGGCCACGGCATCCAATAGGCAATCAATCGTCGCTTCAACCTGAGGCCGGGGCAGGTTCTGCCTTTGGGCCACGAGGTCCACCAGATCGGACTTTTTCATCGGTCGCTCATTCTCCTTATTTGCGTAGCGTTGCTCTTGGGGCGTGAAACGGCCTCTTGCAGGCCGTCGGGAACTAGGTTCTAAGATATGGTGCCATATCGCTCATGGTCAAGTGCCGCTGCGTCTGCCAGGGCTGTGTGGCTTCTTGATAATGCCATGCATCACAGGAAGCCGGCGATTGGGGGACTCTCTGGAAGGCGACTTCGCCGATGTTTCGGGGTGCCAGGATATCACCCGTGAGACGCGATGCGCATAGTGCCCCAGCCTTCACCCCTAGTGCTGCGTGCTGGCATGAGCCCGTTCCACATAGGCGCGCGCCGCTGGGATGTCGGAATCGGTCGCCGGGGCCATGGCTATGAACAACTCCCACGCCTTGACCGTGCGGGACGCGAAGGTCGGATCGGTGTGCGACAGGGTCTCATAGCCGATGCCGAGGTTCTTGATGATACTGACGTGAATATCTAGGGTCGGGAGGCCCGGCTCGCCGGGGATGCCGAGCGCGGGCGAGCCGCCCGCCCGGCGCACGACCTGCTCAAGCAGATTCACGGCCAAGCGCGCGGGTGCCTCGGCGTTGCCTGCGTCGTGACTGTATACCAGCGCCAGGTGGGCCCTTGCGGCCTGCATGTTCAGAACCAACTCACCCAGCACTTGCTCCCACGAACCCATGGGATAGCGCAGCGCCGGAATCGGATCGTAGTTGGCGATGGCCTGGCGGTCGCGCTCGGCCCACTGCTCGAAGCTGGGGAAGCGGTCGGCAGGAACCAAGGGATGGGTGAGGCCCGTCGTGGCCAGCTTGTAGCCATCCTTCCAGCTTTCGTCCCAGGTTCCCAGTCGATCCAGCACAATCAAGGGGCGGTTGCGATTGGCGTCCATGAGCTGCTTGATGTTGAAGCCCCCTGGCAGGTACACGCCGGCCGGGATGATCAAATCAGGGTGGCGGCGTAGCGCGCGTTCGCAGTACCAGCGCATGCCCAACAACTGCTGGTCGAGGTGGATCACGTCGGGTCGCAGTTTCTCGACCTCGCGGAAGTAGAAGACCGCGCCCGTCAGGTGATCGCCCATGGTAACCACGATGGCGTCTCGTGGAATCGAGGCGAAAGTGGTGGAGACGAAGTCGCGAAACACAGTGTTGTGGCGCTGGCTGGAGCTGGAATTGACGACGGCCCCGGCCAGGAAGACCAGGAGCGCGCCGGCCAGGGACAGCCGCGACACCCGAACCGGCGAGGCGGTGCGCGCCTCCAGCCGACGGACAAGCCAAGCCCAGCCGATTCCGGCGGCAAGGGCCATGAGCAGATCCGCTTGGATGAAGAAGCGCGACAGCACGGCCTGGTAGAGCGGCTTGGCCGTGGACAGGTTGGACATGGCGCAGAACACAAAGGCGTAGCCGAGCAGAAGACCGAGCAGGACGCGGGCCTGTGCGCGGTCGGGTCGCTTGCGCGGAGCCAATGCATACGCAGCCACGGCCAGCAGCGGCCCCAGTCCGAGCAGCCGTCGCAGGGAGCCGCCCAACATCAGGTAGAGGGTCTGGAAAAACGTACCACTCTTGACGAACGCATCGGCCTTGCCACCGGCCTTTCCCAAGCTGAACGTCCCGTAGCTGCGGCGCAGGAAGTGGCCAAGCAGACCGTCCAGGGTGCTCTCGTCGCCCCAAGAGACCGCCGCTGCCGACTTGGACGCGACGACGAGATAGGCGTAGGGCAGAAGACCCAGGGCGCCGCAGAGAACGGCCAGTGCCACCCCGGAAGCGCGGAGCTGGCCTCGCGCAACCCACAGCGAGCGCAGAAGGAGAGGCGCACCCACGAACACGAAGGTGTGGTGGTTGCCCATGCCCAGGCCGCAGGCGAAAGCCAGGGCGAAAACCTGACGTCGGGTCGGCGCACGCTCGATGCGCAACCAAAGGTAGAGGGCGAGCGCCCCGAACAGGGCATTCAGCCCGAACACCTCGGCCGTGGCGGCGTGATGCCAGACCACCGGGTTTGTGCCAAAGAGCCCTGCTGCCAGCAGGCCCGCGGCGGCCCTTCCGGTCCATCGCTGCACGGTCGCACAGAGCAAGCCGGCCGCGGCCGCCGTGGATACCGCGGAGAGCAGGTTCACCCGCCAGGCGATGGAAGGTCCGAAGGGCAGGGCCGCGAACAGCCGGGCCAGCAAGGCGAACACGGGATAGCCAGGTGGATGGGGCACGCCCCCGGTGACCGCTGCAGCCGTCAGCTCGCCGCTGTCACCGCCCAGGATGGTGGGCGCTAGGCTAGCCACGTACAGAGCCAGCAACACGACGAAAGCACCGAGTGGCACGAGCCATGGCCGAGCCAAAGCCTCGGTTGCATCTGTTTGGGATAGCTCTGATATGGGGACGCGCTCGCGCCTGGGCAGGCCAGTCGGTCGCGTGGTGCGGACACGCCCGGCGGATCGATCGTCTCTTGCTCTTCGCGCCATGAATGGACCGCGATAATGCCATGAAGTTTGGTGTCCACCCGCTGCTACCAAGGTGCGATTTCTGCGCGGCTCCCGCAGGCATGCTGCCAACGACGCGCCGGGGGGCCGCCGTGCCAACGGTTGATCGATGAAGGGCGGACAGCTTCTCCGTGCTGCGGGGAGGCAAGGGTGGAGGCAAAGCCATGCTTGCGAGGACCCGGCAGGGAGATCCGATCCGGATCCGCTGGCGCGAAAAGCTCCATGGACACGCCGGCTTCATGTTGTAGGCTTGCAAGTACAAGGTGGTGCAGCGGATGTACACTGATACCGGAGGAGGACCTTCCATGAGCCCAGAGACCAGAAGTCGCCGCGTGGTCATCGCGGAGGACAACGACGACATGCGCGCCGCGATTCGCGAGTTGATCGAGAGCCTGGGCGCAGAGGTCGCGGAGGCGGCGAGCGGGGGAGATCTGATCATGCTCTTGACCGACGAGAAGCCGGTGGATCTACTCATCACTGACGTGCGCATGCCGTGGATGACCGGGTTTCAGGTTTCTCTGGCGGCACGCAACGCTGGCTTGACCATGCCCATCATCGTGGTCACCGCGTTCGGCGATGATCATCTGCGCGCGCAAGTGGAGCGTCTGGGCTCGGCCAAACTGCTTTCCAAGCCTTTCCGTCCCGAGGAACTGTTGTCGCTCGCGCGGTCGCTCTTGCCGTCCTGACTGCCACATGTCTTCCGGTGCACGGGGCCGGGGAGGGCTCGCGTGTTCACCATAGGGCGGACACCCGGCCGGATGACATCGGCGTTCTTCGTGCCGGCGGTGAACCTCCTAGCCAAGAACCAGCAATTCCCCTATGCTGCGTCTGTCTTCCCAGGTTATGGGCGTTCGCGTAGTCGGTTCCTTCGATATCGGCCGGAGGTTGTCCCAATGAACATTTCCCCGCAACGATGGCTTTCTACTGGCGTGATCACCCTGGGCGCTCTCGTCCTGCTGATGGGCGGGCAGCGAGCTGCTGCGGAACCCAACGGCCCTCCCCCTGAATCCAAGGACGCTCCCCCCAAGAAGGCGGGACCACCGGAGTACCACTTCGACTTCGGCCTTTTTGGCGGGCTTCACTTCTTCGACTCCAAGCACGCCCTGGGAAGCTCCCCGGAATTGGCGGCCGATCCGGCGGCTTGGTCGGCTGTCTCGCCCAAGTGGGGCGGGGTTTTCGGCGGCCGGCTGGGCTTGCACTTCAACCGTTGGATCGGGCTGGAAGCAGAGGTCGACGCCACGCCCACCAAGACGCGCAACGGCCTGACGACGATGTGGATCTTCGGCTATCGCGGCAGCGCGATTGTGACCTTCCCGGTTAGCGACGTGTTCCAGCCCTTCGTCCTGGCCGGTTGGGGCGGGCTGACATCGCTGGTCAACGACACATCGATCGTGGGGAGCGATACCTGGGGATTCATGCATGCTGGGCTCGGGTTCAAGGTCGCGCTGAACCCATGGCTCGGGCTGCGGCTCGACGGGCGAATCATGGCTCCATGGACCGCGCTCGACCCAGTCATTCCCAAGGGAAAGACTCGTGCTGCCTGTGACGGGCCTGACTTCGAGGTGCTGGGTTCCGTGTTCATAAGCTTCGGAGAAAAGGACGTCATCATCAAAGAGGCGAGCAGCGGGGACCGGGACGGCGATGGTATCCCCGACAACCTCGACAAGTGTCCCAACGAGGCGGAGGACAAAGATGGGTTCCAGGACGAGGATGGCTGTCCGGATCTAGACAACGACGGCGACGGCATCCCCGATTCTCGCGACAAGTGCCCCAACGATCCCGAGGACAAGGATGGGTTCCAGGACGAGGACGGCTGCCCGGATCCCGACAACGACAACGACGGCATCCCCGATGCTCGCGACAAGTGCCCCAACGAGCCCGAGACCTTCAACAACTACAAGGACGACGACGGTTGTCCCGACGAGGTGCCGGCCGAGGTGAAGAAGTTCACCGGCGTGATNNGATCCAAGGCATCAACTTCAAGACCGGTTCGGCGGAGATCCTAGCCGGCTCCTACGTTGTCCTCGACCGCGCGGTCAAGGTACTGCAGGACTATCCCGAGGTGAACCTGGAGATCTCCGGGCACACCGACAGCAGAGGTAAGGCGGACTACAACCTCGACCTGTCCCAGCGGCGCGCTGATTCGGTGAAGACCTACTTCGTTCAGCGCCAGATTGCGTCGGGGCGCTTGCAGGCCATCGGCTACGGGCTCACGCGGCCCATCGCGGACAACAAGACCAGCTCAGGACGGGGCACCAACCGTCGCACTGAGTTCCGCCTGATCAACCCCAGCGAGAAGTAGCGCCGGGCGATCTTCGAGAGAGCACGCACCTGCAGCCACGCGCGGCCGACAACCAAACCATGTCGGCCGCGCTTCCTTGTGGGGGCGCGCTGGATCGTCTACGCGGGTGTGCCCAGGCACGACCAGCGAGCAGGACAAGACAGGCGGCTGCAACAGACGCGTGCAGCGGAAACGTGGCGGCCCTTTCGGACGGAGCGGAATCGCCCGGCCAACGCTACCCACGCGGCTTGCGGCGTGCTTGTGAAGCGTGCACCCAGTCGCCGGCCGCATCTTCGGCGCGGCGCTCGGTCTGCTTGTGTTGGGCGGCTGCTCGGCGTGCTTCTAGTCTCTCGAGGGCCTGGCGCTCCTGTTTGGCCTTGCGGAGAAGCGCGGCAGCCGCATCCTCGGCGGCCTGGGCTTGGTGAAGCGGGCCTTGCCGGTACTGCGTCGCCTTTTTCGCGGCTCCCACAAGCACTGCGGCCAGGCGCTGCCGATAGCGATCATGGCTCACCCATTCGGAGACGACTGCCGGAGTGGGCGCGGTCGCACGACGTTTGGTCTCTTGTTCCAACGCATGGCGCGCCTGTTCGGCCGTGGCATCCAGGCGCTGCTGCTCCTCCTCGGCCCGCAGGCGTGCCACGATGGCCCCGCCCAGGGCCTTTCTGGCCTCCTCCTCTGCGCCGCGGCGCAGGCCTAGCAAGACAGCCACGTTGGAAGCCATGGGTGGTAGGGTGACGTTGCGTCCGCTGCAAGGTGAGCTTACTGTTTGCCAAATGGTGGCACAGGTCCCCGCGAGAAAATACCGCATTGAGCGGTATCTGGCCGAGGGCGGCATGGGGGCCATCTATGTCGGCAAGAAGATCGGCGTAGGCGGCTTCGAAAAGGAAGTCGTGCTCAAGCAGCTTCTGCCGGAATTNNGACCTGTTTTTCCGCGAGGCCAAGATCTCGGCCACGCTCGACCACCAGAATATCGTGCGCACCTTCGACCTCGTGACGTCGGAGGACCGGCTGTTCATCGTCATGGAGTATGTGCGGGGCGCTGATCTGCGCTCGATCTCCTGGCGCGCGCGGCGCAAACGTCCGCTCTCTGCACAGGCAATTCTGCATGTGGCTTTGGAGATCCTGGCCGGCCTGGCCTACGCCCATCGTCGTCGCTCACCTTCGGGAGAGCCCCTGGGCATCATCCACCGCGATCTATCGCCGTCCAACATCCTGTGCTCGGCCGAAGGGGAAGTGAAGCTGTCCGACTTCGGTATCGCGAAGGCCGTGACCTACTCCTCCGCTTTTTACCGGGTGCGCGGCAAGGTGGGCTACATGTCGCCCGAGATGGCGCACAACCAGCCCATCGACGCGCGCAGCGACTTGTTCTCGCTGGGCGTGAGCATCTACGAGACCTTGATTGGCGAGCGGGTGTACGCGGGCGACCTCAATACCCCGGCCGACCAGATCTACGCGCAGCCCGTCCCACCGCTGGCTGGGAAGTGCCCAAGCCTGCCCCCCGACTTCCAGGGGGTGTTCGACAAGGCGCTGGCTCTCGATCCCGACCAACGCTACCAGGATGCAGAGTCATTCGCCGATGCCGTGCGCGAGGTGGGGCGTCGGCACGGCCTGCTCTACTCCGCGCCACAGCTGGCGGCCGAGTTGCGCGAATTGCTCGGTCCCAATCCGGAGAACTGGCTTCGCGACGACCGCGACCCGCAGCGCGCAGACACTGACCGTCTGGCCAATCGCGCGTCCGATCTCGAGGGTCAGGAAGCGTCGTCAGTCACCAGCGATAGCGATGCCGACGTCGGGACGCCGACTCTGGTTGAGCGCTCGCGTCCACACACGGCCCGGCAGGCGGTAGCCGGCGAGGACCGGGCGGCGGGCCCCAGACTCGCCGCGCACAAGCCGGCCGTCCCGGCTACCGCAGCTGCCGGACTGCCCGCCGCCGGCCCAGCCGGGTTGGGCAGGGACACCGACCTGCCCGGCCCTCCCACACCTCCCCTCGCGGTAGCGACGAGGACCATCAGCCCTCCCCTGCCCGTGCCTTCGTTCAGCCCGCCTCAGCGGGGAGGAGTGGCTGCTATCCGGCAGTCGCGACGGAACCTGTGGATCACGCTCGCGCTCGCCACTCTGGCGCTTCTGGGCGCCGGGGCCCTCTTGCTCCGGAGCCGCGCTGCCGGGCCCAGAGCCTCAACTGAGAAAAGGATGAACCCCGATTCCGCGATCTTGCACCCGCAGCGGTGAGCTGGCGCGGACTACTGGCGAGACGGAAGCTGGCCCGATCGCCAGTTCCGCTCCCTCGTGAAAAATCCAGGGTGGCGATCGGACTGTTATCAGTCCCCCACCGCCACCACCTTAGGCCTGGGCATGCCGTTGAAATTTGTGGCGCTGGCCGTGGTGTAGGCGCCGATGTTTTCACTCATGAGCAGGTCGCCGAGATCCAGGTTGACGGGCAGCTCCTCGGCCACTGACACCACGTCAAGCGCGTCGCACGTGGGCCCGAACACCGACGAGATCTGGCTGGGCCCGCTCTTGAACGGCTTGAAGTGGTACTGGCAGTGGTCGAAGAGCACCCCCGAGTAGGTGCCGTACACGCCGTCGTTGACGGTGTAGCACTGCTTTCCGTTGCGCACGGCCTTGCCAATGATCTCGACCACCAGCGTGGCTGCGGTGGCGACCAGGAAGCGGCCCGGCTCGGCCAGGATCTCCATCTGGGGCGGGAACAGTCGCTCGAATTCCGCATTGAGCGTCTTGGCCAGCTCGGCAAAGGGCCGCACGTGCTGGTCGTAGGGCGCAGGGAACCCACCGCCGATGTCCAGGATCTTGACCTTGTCGTAGCCTCGGTCCCAGGCCTCTTTGAAGATGCTGTCGGCGATGCCGAGCGCCTGCACGTAGTTCTGGAAATTGGTGCACTGACTGCCCAC
>PMCR01000436.1 GCA_003155465.1 Myxococcales bacterium
TTGATTCCGCGCCGCTCCTGCGACGCCATCCGCGTCACCGCGAGCAAGACCCCTTATCGAGTCCCGAGGAGCTGACACGGCGACTCGACGCCCTGCGAACAAGGTACTTAGTCGTACCCACGGGTCACCTACAAGATTTTTCTCAGCAGATGCGGATCGAGACAGAATCGGACGGGTTTGCCCTGGTGTCGCGACGCTGACCTGAGCCAGCAGATTGTTCAGTCAGACGTCGCGCCCGGATGCGGGCGGCGGGTCGGCCGCGCTCGATCGCTCCACACGCTCGTCGCGCTCGATGGACACCGCCTCCATCGCCAACCGTACCAGCAGCGGGCCGAGCACCAGGCCCCATGCGCCGACGGTCGCCAGACCGCCAAACATGGCCACCACCAAGACGAAGGTGGGGAGCTTCAGGCTGCCAAGGCGAGAGAGCAGTGGGTGGAGGAGGTTGTCGACTAGGCCGATGACGAATATGCCGATGGCCACCATGATGGTCGCGCGGCCCCAGCTACCAGTGAGCGCCAAACCCAAGGCAACCGGACCCCAGACCAGCGCTGTCCCCACCGCCGGGATGAGCGAGGCGCAGGCAGTGAAAACGCCGAGGACGAAGGCCCGCGGGATGCCCAACGCCAGGTACGCCGCCGTCGCGGCGATGCCCTGGATGACGCCGGTCAGCCCGACGCCAACCACGAGCCCGCGCCCGGTCTCGGCGAAGGCGGCCGCGTAGCGGCGGAAGTTCCGCGGGGCGATGGGGAGGTGGTCCTCGATCCAGGCGTACACCTGTCGCCCCTCGGCGAGGAAGGTGTAGGCCGCGAGCACGAAAACGAAGACGCCGAAGATCCCATTCGCGGTGGCCCCGGCGATAGTCGTCGCCAGGCCGAAGGCGCGCTCACCATACTGTTTGGTGAGGGGCACGATGTCGCTCAAGGCGAACCGGTGGCCGTCGGCGCCACCGCCGGAGACGATCACCGCGAGCGCATTCTTGCCGCCATTCGACTTGAGCAGGGTCTCGAGGAGTTCGGCCGCGGCGGAGACGAGCGATGCCACGAGCAGCCCGATGGGCACCAGGACCAGCAGCAGCAGCAGCACCGTGAGCACCGCCGCCGCGCGGTGCCGGCCACGCGTGACGCGGCTGACCCTCTTCATCAGGGGACGAGCGAAGATGGCGAACCAGGTCGCCAGGACGAGGGGCTGCCACAGGGGCCAGATCATCAGCCCGGCGGCGATGGTGAACAGGATCGCGCCCCAGCGGTTAGCGCCGGGTTGTGCCTTCAAGCTAGACTCCCTTCGAACCGACTACGCTCACTGCCGGCAGGACCCACCACCAGATGGGTGTTCATCGGCCCCTTGCCCTTGACCTCGATAACGCCACGCGGNNGGGATAGTCTACTCCACGGTTGCAGCCCCAACATCACGCCTTTCCCAGTCGGCGCAGAATCTCGCTGCCCACCTGGCGACGTGAGAGCGCAGCGAAGATTGGGTTCCAGGCGCTGGCCCTGGGCGCTTCCTGCACGCGCATCGACGAACTGACGCGCGCCTTTTCCGCCTTTGCCCGCAACGGCTCGCTTGAAGAGCCGGTGTACCTGCGCCGGGTGCGCGATCGCGCGGGCCAGGTTGTGGAAGACAACACCGCCGTGTCCGATCCCATGGGGCCGCCGGATGTGCGTCTGGATCGCATGGTGGCGCTGGCGGGTCAGTCGACCAAGACCGTCATTCCGCCGCGCGCCGCCTGGCTGACCTCACAACTTCTGCGGCGGGTGGTGACCAAGGGCCACGCCCCGGCCCTGCGTAGCACGGGGCTGCTGGTGGCGGGCAAAACAGGGACGTCGAGCGCCACCATGGACACCTGGTTCGTCGGTTACACCTCGCGCTCTATGATCACCACCTGGATCGGCGACGACCGGCGCGAGCGACCGCTCGGGTACAAAGACGCCGCCTTCATGCTGAACGTACCCATGGCCGCACGTTTTCTCTGGGAGACCACCGCGGGCCAGCCCCTGCGCGACATCCCCTGGGAGCGGCCGGCTGGCGTGCGCGCCAACGACACCGGCGGCAACTTGCGCACCACCATGGAAGCCGGAAAGCCGAAGACGAGGCCGCGTCGCGTAAGCGCAAGGGGTAGCGGGGCGAAGGCTCGACCGGCGACCGGCCGGCTTTCGAGGGCGTGATCTTCCCGGCCGCCTGCTGGGTAGGCTCAGTCCGGACTTGCGTGCATCTGATTCCCGGCACGAAAACTGCTATGGAGGTGTAAGCATATGCCACGCATGCCTGTTTTCACAACCGATAGCGCCAGCCAGGGTGAATAGTGTCGAAGGAGCTGCCGAAACGCACGAAGAACTTCGACAGGCGCCTGTGGCGTCGCTTCTGGAACATCGCCAAACCTTACTGGTTTCTCGATGAGAAGTGGACGTCACGGGGCCTGCTCGCTCTCTTGATTCTGCTTCTCTTGGGACGGACCGAGTTCACCGTCCTCTTCAATCAGCAATCCGGGGAATTCACGTCCGCTCTCGCGGCCAAGAACGGGTTGCGCTTTTGGCACTCTATGCGCGTCTTCGGCGTCGTGCTCATCGCGGCCGTGCCAATCTACGCCTTCTACTACTACGTTCGAGACAGACTCGGTGTCTCCTGGAGGCGCTGGCTCACGCACCATTTTCTCGGCCAATACTTCAAGAATCGGGCGTTCTACGAACTCACTTCCAATCAATCCATCGACAATCCCGACCAGCGCATCTCCGAGGATGTCAACACGTTCACGAGAAAGTCGCTGAGCTTTCTTCTGGACGTCGTGGGCGCCGTCTTGCAGCTCATCGCCTTCAGCGGCATTCTTTGGGCGATCTCAAAGACGCTGGTCCTGTTTCTTGGTCTCTATGCCCTCCTGGGCACGCTCATCACCTTCGGTGTCTTTGGCAAGCCCCTCATCGCGCTCAATTTCCAACAGTTGCGGCGCGAGGCGGATTTTCGCTTCAGCCTGATCCGCATTCGGGAACACGCCGAGGCCATTGCGTTCTACCAAGGGGAAGCGCGCGAAGCATCCCACGTGAAGCAGCGCTTTGCGGAAGTCTTTGGCAACTACACGAAGCTCATCAGGCGCACCTTGGGTC
>PMCR01000208.1 GCA_003155465.1 Myxococcales bacterium
GTGCAGGGCGCGGGCGACCAGCTCCTTGCCAGTGCCTGACTCACCCGTGATCAGCACGGTGGAGGGGGTGTCGGCGACCTTCTCGACGACTTGGTAGACTTGGCGGATGGCGGAGGATTCGCCTACCAGCCGGAAGCGGCCGCGCACCGTGCTGTCTTCCGGTCTAGCGTCGCGGCGGGAGAGCATGTGGGTGCGCAGGGCCTTGGCGACGATCTGGCGGATCTGGTCCTGGTCGAAGGGTTTCTCGACGTAGTCGAAGGCTCCCAATTTCACGGCCTCGACCGCGTTTTCGACCGAGCCGTGCGCCGTGATCATCACCACCGGCACGTCGGGGTAGTCGACCGAAAGCTTGCGCAGCAGGCCCATGCCGTCGAGCACCGGCATCTTGAGGTCCGTGATGACCATGTTGATCCCACGGCCCATGCTGGCCAGCGCTTCATTCCCGTTGGCGGCGGTCACGACGTCGTAGCCATCGCGCCGCAGGATCGCCTCGAGCACTCGGCGCATGTTGAGTTCATCGTCCGCGATGAGAACGCGCTTTGATTCAGTCTCGTTGCCGGCCACAGCGTGACGTTAGCTCATTTCAACCTGGAGGGCATCGGTGGCGGTGTCGGAAGCGGCGGGGCTGGGGCGATGACCGCGGGCGGCGACAGCGGAATAGGGCCGGAACCAGGCAAGGGCGGCGGGCCCTTCTTCAATTCGGCGTAGGAGGCGTAGGCGTCGGCTTCCACCGGCAAGAGCACGGTGAACGTCGAGCCGGCGCCCGGCTGTGAACGCACCTCGATGGTTCCGCCGTGGTTCTCGATGATGCGCTGGCTTATGGGCAGGCCCAGGCCCGTGCCCCGTTCTTTGGTAGTGAAAAAGGGAATGAAGAGGTTGCGCAGATCCCCGGGCGGGATTCCTACGCCGGTGTCACGGAAACGGATCTCCAAGAATGCAGCCGCCGCACCCCGGCGCGTGGATCGGCGCAGGCTGGTCGACACGTGCAGCTTTCCCCCCGAAGGCATGGCCTCGAGCGCATTGAGGGTCAGGTTGAGAAACACCTGCCGCAACTGCTGGGCATCGGCCCTCACCGGGGGCAGTCCTTCGATGAAGTTGGTCGAGATCTCCGCATCGGCGCTGCGTTCTTTGTCGAGAAGGTGCAGCGTCTTGCGAACCACATCGTTGATGTCGAGCGGATTTTGGTCGCCGCGATACGGCCGGGCGTAGTCGAGAAACTGCGACACGATTTTGTTCAGCCGATCAACCTCCTCGACGATGATACCGAGGAATTCGCGCGTGCCACCGGCTTCGGCCGGTTGTGGCCCGGTCGGCTGGAGAAACTGAGCCGCGCCTTTGATCGATCCCAGCGGGTTGCGGATCTCGTGGGCGAGGCCGGCCGCCATCTGGCCGAGGGCCGCCAGACGGTCGCGCTCTTTCATGCGCTCGTACACCTGCGAGTTCTGCAAGGTCACCCCGATGGACGCGGCCACCCCGCGGAAGAGCTCGATCTCCTCCGAGGAATACGCCTCGCGCAGGCGCTCATCGCGCAGAACCAGCATGCCAAGCAGTTGCTCCTCGCCGATTACCGCCAGTACGACCGAACCGTTGAGCAACTCGAGGGCGCGCATCATGAGCAGGAGGCTCTCGCGCTCCTCGCTCTGCGTGTTGCGCAGGGCCGCCAGCTCTCGCTCAAGTCCCTCGATGGACACCACCCCGGCGCGGCGCAGGCGTTCAAGAAAGGCGCGATAGAAAACCGCATCCAAACGCGCCTCGGGCCGCGGTCCGACATGCCCGGCCAGCTCGTAGGCCGAGCCGTCGGGGTCGACGGTGTAGAGTGACGCGTGGGTGACACGCCGCGAAGCTTCCAGGGCGGAGAGCACGCGCGGCACCAGATCCCGTACATCGATGACGTTCATCAGATCCGTGCGCAGGGTTTCGATGCGCCGGAACAGCTCGTACTTCTCCTGAAACATCCAGCGATTCACCACGCGCTCCAGGCGTGTGCGCAGGGGTTCAAACACGATGATGATCGCGGTCGATGCNNCGGTAGCGGGCCAGGGTCTGCGACAGGAAATACAGGTAGATGGTGATGAAGATGTTCCCGAACGATGGCGCACCGGGAATGAGATCAAGCAACGCCGCCGTTACCGTTGCCACGCCGCCGACCAAGAGGTAGAGGAGCCGAATTTTCTCGACCCGCGATGGCGTGCCCCGGTAGCGGCGGTAGAGGTAGTAGACGGACAGGTAGAGGCCGGCGAAGACATAGGCGACCAGGGCCGTGTGAAACCACAGGGCGGTGTGAATGGGCGCGGCGAGGAAGCGACTCAGCAGCAACGCCAAGTAGAGCAGTCCCGCACCAACCACAGTGGTGCGGGAGAGCGGCGGCGGCCCGGCCTCGTCGCCCAAAAAGGCCTGGAAAAACCGCTGTGCGGTCGCGGGAAGTGACACAGTGGCGGCCATCGCGGCCCACTTGAGCAGCGAATCAGTCTCAACCGCGCCGGTGGAGAAGAAGGACAAGAGCTTCTGGACCGCGATGTTGAAGGCGAAGGTCGCAAAAAGGACATGAACTGCCCGTCGCGGTTCACGCAGAAGGACGGCACCACCGATCGCCAAGCTGACGATGGCGGCTACCAGCGCGGATAGGGTCTGGGTGGTCAAGGCCCAGGCATTTTACAGCCTTTGCCGTCCTGGCCTCGCTCTGTTAGCATCACCTTTCATGAGCGCGGCCAATATTCCGCGGCCGCTCCGGCGGTCCAGGTCTCCGATAGACTCGTCGCGTAAGTGCGACCCTGGGGCAAGGACTGGCCGCTTCTTGTTGTCAGTCGTGATGCGTGGCGTCGGAACGGGCACGTCGTGATCAACTCATCTGTCCTGGTGCTCAACCGGAGCTTCCAGCCCATCCAGGTCACGAATGTGAGGCGGGCCTTCACCTTGCTCTACCTGGGCGCGGCGCAGGCCATCGACCAGCAGTTTCGGGTATTCGACTTCGAGAGCTGGTCGCAGCTCTCGGCCGAGACGGGCGATGACGTCATCCACACCGTCGACCGCGCCATCCGTGTGCCGCGAGTGATCATGTTGCAACTGTACGATCGCATCCCCAAGGCCAAGGTCCGGTTCTCGCGCTACAACATCTACACGCGAGATGCCAACACTTGTCAGTACTGCGGCCGGCAGCTCGCCCGTTCGGACCTGAATCTTGACCACATCAAGCCACGATCCCAGGGCGGGCGTACTACCTGGGAAAACGTCGTGTGTTGCTGCGTGGACTGCAACCTGGCCAAGGGCGCGCGGACTCCGGAACAGGCCAAGATGCGTCTTCTTCGCGCGCCGACCCGTCCGCGCTGGACCCCGACTTTCCGCACCGCAGGCGATGGCGTGCGCTATCGCGAATGGCTACCCTTCCTCGACCTCGCAAACGCGTCGTACTGGAACGTCGAGCTGGAGGAGTAGGTGCGGCTTGTCTGGTAATTCCGGACCGCCTTGGAGGCCGACTCGCGGGTCGCGGGCCGCGTGGGCGAGGGCGTGAGCGTGTTCGTGTGGGGTACGCGGGATGTGGAAAGCGTAGGGCGTGTGCGTGAGCGCTGCGGGTGCCGCGGGCGGCTCGCCCCTGGGGGGCTTCGGGACGGACCGCCCACCCTGCCCACCCCGCGCGCTTCGCGCTCGCCTGTCGCGCGAGCCGCCCATGCATGCCGCTTTTCGCTGGTCGCTCACGCTACCGCTCACGTTCACGCTGGCCGATCTGCGGCGGCCCGGAAGGCCTGTCACCCATGTGGGCAAGGCGCGTGAGCATGGCGCAACATCCCCGCACGCGCCCGCCCCAGCTGCAAGGACTCCGTGTGCTCGTCACTCGGCCAGTGCACGGCGAGGCTGACAGATGGGTTGCGGCTCTATCGGCGGTAGGTGCCAAAGTCGTTCCCTATCCGACGATCGAGGTACTGCCGCCGCCTTCCTGGGAGCCACTCGACCAAGCGCTCCGGGAGGTTGGTCGCTACGACTGGATCATCTTCACCAGCCAGCCCGCGGTTCTGTTCACCGCCTCGCGCATGGATGGCGGCCGTTTTCCGGCCGGGTGGGCTAGCCCGCGCGTGGCCGCAGTGGGCGCAGAAACTGCGCGGGCTCTCGAAAAGGCCGGCGCCCGCGTAGATCTTTTGCCCTCCGACCAGCGGCAGGAGGGCCTGATGGACGCCTTCCGCATCCTCGGAACCGGCACCCGTTTGCTGTTCCCTCATGCGCTTGCCGGCCGCGAGACGCTGATAGAGACCCTGCGTGGCCAAGGCTGCCAGGTTGATGCGGTCGCGGCCTACCAGACAGCCCCACGCAGTCACCTGCCACCCCCACCGGACTTCGACGTCGCGACCTTCGCCAGCCCATCGGCACTGCGCGCTCTTGTCGAGAGTCACGGTACCCGCGCCCTTGCCAACAAGACAGTAGCCGTTCTCGGGCCCACCACGGCAGCCGAGGCAGGCCGTCATGGCCTTTTTCCTGTGATGGCCGCGAAGCCCAGCATCGATGCGCTCATTCTGGCTATCGCCAGCGCATGTTCACCCAAAGGAGGTCCCTAGATGTCGTTCCCAGAAAACCGGTCCCGGCGCCTGCGCCGCACCGAAGCCCTGCGTCGAATGGTTCGCGAGACGACACTTTCTGTCGACAACCTGGTTTTTCCGCTCTTCGTGTGCCCGGGCAAGGGGATACGCCGCGAGATTGCCTCGCTGCCCGGACAATTCCACTTCTCTGTCGACCAGCTTTTCCGTGAGGCTGAAGCTGTCGCCAACCTTGGCATTCCCGCGGTGATGCTGTTTGGTCTGCCCGAGCGAAAAGACGCCGTGGGAAGCGAGGCCTGGCACCCGGAGGGCATCGTCCAGCGTGCCATTCGCGCCGTCAAGAAGGCCGTACCTGATCTCGTGGTGGCTGCTGACTGCTGCTTCTGTGAGTACACGACCCACGGCCACTGCGGCGTCATCCTGGACAAGAATGGAAGCGTGGTGGACAACGACGCCACCCTAGAAAACCTCGGCAGGGCGGCCCTGGCCCAGGCACAGGCTGGCGCGGACATCGTTGCTCCTTCAGGGATGATGGACGGGATGATCGGTTTCTTGCGCGAAACGCTGGATGAGGCCGAACACCAAGACGTCATCCTGCTGTCCTACGCGGCCAAGTACGCGTCGGCCTTCTATGGACCCTTCCGCGAGGCGGTTGCTTCAGCGCCGTCTTTCGGCGACCGCCGTGGCTACCAGATGGACGTGGCGAATATCCGCGAGGCGATACGTGAGGTGGCGCTCGACGTGGAGGAGGGGGCTGACATCGTCATGATCAAGCCTGCGCTTCCGTGCCTTGATGTCATAGGCGAGGTGCGTCGTGAGTTCGACGTGCCGGTCGCCGCCTACAACGTGTCGGGCGAGTATGCGATGCTCAAGCTCGCGGGCGAAAAAGGTATCCTTGACTACGACCGAGCGATGGTGNNGCCGACTTGGTCGTGACCTATCACGCTAAAGAGGCAGCGCAGCTCCTCGCGGGCAAGAGATAGTGGGTGGGTCGGCGCCGACCCGGCGCGTCTGGGATTTTATGTTGACTTTTGCCCGCGGATACATA
>PMCR01000143.1 GCA_003155465.1 Myxococcales bacterium
GGTGGTGGCCTATGGTCGCATCCTGCCCCCGGATCTTTTGGCCGTGCCCAAGCTGGGCGCGTGGAACGTGCATGCGTCGCTACTGCCCAAATACCGTGGCGCTGCGCCCATCCAATGGGCCGTGATCCGTGGCGAAAGCAAGACCGGCGTGTGCGTGATGCGCATGGAGGAAGGCCTGGATACTGGGCCGGTGGCGGCTTCGCAGGAGGAGCCGATTCGCGATGACGACACCGCGGGCACGCTGGCCGGGCGACTGGCGCCTTTGGGGAGCCAGCTACTGGTTGAAACCTTGCCTCGCATCGCTGATGGCAGTGTCACACTGCAAGCGCAGGACGAGGCTGGCGCCACGCTGGCGCCGTTGATGACGAAGGAGGACGGCTATCTTGACCTCGGCCTCCCTGCCGAGGAGGTGTCAGCGCAGGCGCGCGGCGTGGACCCATGGCCGGGCGCAAGCGTCCTCCATGTCGACGAGCCGATGAAGGTTTTTGGCGTGCGCGTGATAGAGGGGCAGGGCACCCCCGGCGAGGTCCAGGGCCTGGTGCCACAAGGATTGGTCGTCGCGTGCGGAGGGGGCGCCGTCGCCTTTGCCGAGCTGCAGTTACCCGGCCGCAAGCGCCTGCCTGCCGCCGCGGTCCTCGCCGGCCACCCGATCGCGGTTGGCGAACGCCTGAGGAGCGCGCGAAATCCGTAGCGAGGCGTCTTCCGACGGGAGTGCCCATGAAGTTGGCCGCAAAACTGATTGCCGTGACCATCCTGGCCATCCTGGCTGTCTTCGCCGTACGCGGCTATCAGAACGCCCGCCGGCAGATGGCGCTGGCCGAGTCCGAGGCGCGAGAGAATGCATGGCTGGTCGGCCACGCCCTGCGGCCTGCCTTCCTTGATGTCTGGCGCCGGGAGGGCGAACAGCGCGCCCTGGAGATGTTGTCGCACGTGCGCGAGTCGGTTCATCTGGCCAGTCGGTGGGACATGCACTTCATCCGGTCTTCCAGCCAGGGGCGGCCGGACAGCGAGCCGCTGGCCCTGCGCGAAAACATGGCGGGCGTCTGGCAGGGGAATGAGGTCGCGCTCCTGGTGCCGATCTCCGGGAGTGAACGCCTCGTGACCTACTTGCCAGTAGAGGTCGAGGGACGCCAACTAGGAGCACTGGAGATCTCGGAACCCCTGACGGTTCGCGACGAGAGATTCAAGACCGAGACGGCCCAGATCGCGCAACGCACGGGCCTGGGAGCCTTGGTGGCGATTCTGTCAGTCGCAGTCGTAGGTTTCGTGTTTGTCGGGAGACCGATGCGGCGTCTGGTGGAGAAAGCGCGCAGAATCGGGGCCGGCGATTTGACCGGACCGCTCGACATGCGCCAGCGCGACGAGATCGGCGTTCTGGCGCACGAGATGAACCAGATGTGCGACCGTCTGCAGGCCGCGCACGAGAGACTCGCCGACGAGACCAAGCGGCGCCTTGCAGCCGGCGAGCAACTCCGGCACGCGGATAGGCTCACCACGGTCGGGAAGCTCGCCTCCGGCGTGGCCCATGAATTGGGAACCCCGCTCAACGTGGTTTCGGGACGGGCCAAGATGATCATCCGCGGCCAGGTTACCGGGCCAGCGGTACTGGAGAGCGCCCAGACCATAGTCGCGCAGAGTGAGAAGATGACCCAAATCATCAAGCAGTTGCTGGGCTTCGCTCGTCGGCGCCAACCGCAGCGAAAGCAGGAGAGCCTGCGCGCGATTGCGGAGCATACGCTGGACCTGCTTGGTCAGATTGCAGAAAAGGCGGGCACGACATTCGCATCGCTCGACAGAGCGCCGGACCCTCTGGTCGAGGTGGACGCGCCGCTGGTGGAGCAGGCCCTGACCAACCTGGTGGTCAATGCGATACAGGCGATGCCGACCGGTGGCACCATCAGGGTGCGTGTCGGCGTGGAGGCGACAAACCCACCCGCCGACCTCGGCGAAACGCAGGCCGAATACGCATGCGTCCACGTCACAGATCAAGGGGTCGGCATGACGCCCGACCAGTTGGAACACGCCTTTGAGCCGTTCTTCACCACCAAGGACGTGGGCGAAGGAACCGGTTTGGGGCTGTCCGTCGCCTATGGCATCGTCCGCGACCACGGGGGCTGGATCGGTGCTGTCAGTGAACCAAACAAGGGAAGTCGATTCTCCATCTACCTGCCGCTGGCCCAAGGGACGGTGAAACTCGATGGCGACGAATCTGCTCGTAGTTGACGACGACCCGGCCCTGTGCAGCCTGGTGGTCGACGGGCTGGGCCGCGAGGGTTTTGCGGTTCGGAGCTCAACCGCAGCGCAAGAGGCTCTTGATGTCATAACAGCCGGCGGCGTCGACATCGCACTCGTGGACATCAATATGCCCGGGATGAATGGGCTGGAGCTTTGCCGGCGCATCCTCGACAGCCGACCCGAGATCGTCGTGATCGTGATCAGCGCCTTCGGCAGCCTGGAGACTGCGGTCGCCGCCATCCGTGCCGGCGCCTACGATTTCGTGACCAAGCCGTTTGAAATCGAGCAGCTGGTGGTGGCGGTCGAGCGCGCGCGCCAGCACCGCGAGCTACGGGACGAGGTCAAACGCCTGCGGCAGGCGGTCGCGGACGCCCAGCCATTCGAGGACATCCTTGGGGAAAGTCTGGCCATTCGCCGCATGTGCAGTCTGGTAGATAGCGTCGCCAATGGCGAGTCGACGGTGCTCATCACCGGCGAGAGCGGCACCGGAAAGGAGCTGGTGGTTCGCGCGCTTCACCAACGCGGCTCACGCAGCAAGGGGCCACTCGTGGTGCTCAATTGTGCGGCGATGACCGACTCGCTACTGGAAAGCGAACTGTTTGGCCATGCTCGGGGCGCCTTCACCGACGCCAAGGAGGCGCGCGCTGGCTTGCTGGTGAAGGCCAAAGG
>PMCR01000186.1:0-13443 GCA_003155465.1 Myxococcales bacterium
CCGGCCAATCCTGGGCTGCCAGCCGCGCTCGTTGTTCCCCCCACGCTGGTTGTTCCGCCCTCGAGCATGCCTCCACCCTCGGCCGGCTCACCGCCCTCGCTCGTCGTCCCCACCACGCTCAGCGTCCCTCCAGCGCTCACCGCGCCCCCGGAACCAGGCGGGCCCTGTGTAGCCGGCCCGGTGCCACCTGCACCGCCTCCTGGCGTGCCGAGCGCGCCGGGAGGCACGGTCCCCGTGCCATCCGACGAGCAACCAGCCGCATGCCCTGCCGCGACAATCACCGCTCCAAGGATCCAAGTGTTCGAAGTTCTCATGCTACCTCCAATCGATTTCTGACGCGTCACAGAAAACGAATCGCATTCAACCGTCAGCCCGGTTGTCTCAATTGCTGGTGCTCTTCTCAATGTATCCCATGATCTCGACTATTCCACTCGACCTAGTGACATTTGATGACGTTTTTCGTTGTTCGTCTCGCTCTTTGTCTTTGAGTCCATCTAGTCTTGATGCATTATCTTCTGAGCCATGGAGCTTCTGGCCCTGCGCGGTATTGACTGACGTTGAGAAAGAACGGCCATGCTTCTTGTCATTGCCAAGGCTCCCAAGGATCCGCTGGCCTGGACGCGAGGAGCGCGTCTTGCAGGCCTGCCTCCTGCTGACTTTTCGCGTCGCCTGGTTGGACTCCTTCCGCGCGTACTGCTGGCAGCAGCCCCGGCCGATCAGGTCGGAGCCCTTGCGGACGGGTTCGAGTCGCTTGGCTTTGCGGCGTTCTCGTGCGATTCGGCAGCTGCGCCAGACGACGACGATCGGTTGCTGGTTCGGGGCATCGAGATGCAGGCCGGCGCCCTCGTGCTCCTGGACGGAAAAGGTGGCCGCCACGCCTGCGCCGGGGCGACAGTGTCGCTGGTTCAGCGCGGTGTACGCGTGACCACGACCAGCGAAACCGTCAAGACCAATGAGCGCCGTCTGGACATTGGCAAGGCTCTTCTCTCAGGTGGCCTCATGTTGACCAGCAAGATCCAGAAGCAGTCGGTCAGAACCGAGGAGACCCGCGAGTCTTTTCTCTTGCTGCAGCGGAACGACGGAGAACCAGATGCGATCATGTACGAACGGCGGGTCGACTATCGCTTCCTGGGCGCTGACAAGCAGCCCGCCAGCCACGCCAACCTGGAGCAAACACTGTCTCGCCTGCACGCCCTGGCTCCCCATGCGCCCATCGACGATCGGGTGGCGAGGCCGGGGTTTGTAACTGGCCTGCCCCTCGCGTCGTCCGACCCTGTGGATCTCGCGCTGTACCTCGTCACGCTGGCCCGCACCCGCGGACTTTGAGATCCTTTTCTCCCCTCCTGCGTTCAACACCGCAGGAGGGTTGCCATGAAGAAGAACACGAGAAGCTCTTGCAGTCCTGTTCGCGCTAGTCGCATTGCGTTTGCGGTGGCCGGGTTCGTTGCCTGCGCGGCACCGACCCGCAACGCGGAAAGCCGGCCGCTGCGGCCCGAGGCTGGAGGGTACGAGGTGGAGGTACTGGTGGACGGCACGCGTGCGCAGAGCTTCTGGCACGAAGCCGAGACCTTCGTCCTCGGCCACCTGGGCGATCGCTACACCATCCGCGTGAGCAACCATACCGGCCGCCGCGTGGAGGCCGTGGTTTCTGTCGACGGCCGCGACGTGATCGACGGCAAGCCAGGGGACTTTGCCAGGAAGAGCGGCTACCTGGTTCCCGCCTGGGGTCAGGTCGAAATCGACGGCTGGCGGCTTTCCCAGCAGCAAGCCGCGGCCTTCAGGTTCGCTTCGGTGGCCGATTCATACGCAGCCCGCATGGGCGGCGCGCGCAACGTGGGCGTCATCGGCGTGGCGATCTTCCCGGAACGCCTGTACCGGCCGCTGCCGCGTCCCATCTATCCCGCCGTTCCCTATCGCTATGAGGATGAACTCCGTTTCGATGGCCACAGCAGCCATGGCTTCGGCAACAACGCCCTCGGGGCGGCCCCGGCTCCTCGCAGCAGCGCTCCTGCGCAGGCGCAGGCCGAACCCGCGGATGATCTGCGGCCAGAGACCAAGGCCAAGAGTGCGGCTGGCGAAGCGTACGCCGCGCGCCGCGCGCGCCCGGGCCTGGGCACCGAGTTCGGCGAGGCGGTTTCGTCACAGATTCGCGAGGTCGAGTTCGTTCGCGCCAATCACAGCGAACCGGCTGCGGTGCTGGGTCTGCGCTACAACGATCGCGCCGGATTGATTGCCATGGGCATCGACGTGGACGGCCCCTGGTGCTGTTCGGACGATGCGAGCCTGCGTCGCACGGCCGACCCGTTCCCGGTGTCGCACACCCGTTACGCCCGGCCCCCGTCGGGTTGGCAACAGTATTGAGCGATGGACTTGGGCGAGGTGGCAGTCACCTGTAGACTGCTGCCTTGCCTATGACCGATGAGGCTCTCATGGCTGCCTACCAAACAGGCGACCTTGCCGCGTTCGGCGAGCTGGTGGCACGCCATGAGAAGCGCTTGTGGAACTTCCTGCGGCGTTTCGTGCAAGACAAGGCAACGGCCGAAGATCTTCTGCAAGAGGTTTTCCTGCGCGTGGTGAAGAGCGCGGTGCAATGGCAACCCTCGGCCAAGGTTTCCACCTGGCTCTTCACCATCGCGCGTAACTTGTGCACGGACCAGGCCAGGCGGGCCGAGTTCCGCCAGGCCGAATCGCTGGATCAAGCCAGGGCTGGCGAGGAGGGCTCGGGCCTGCGACGGATTGATCGGGTCGCGGCGGTCTCGGGCGATACGGAGACCGAGGTGATGGGCCGTGAGATCGCTCTGCTGGTGGATCGCGCCGTGGGCGAATTGCCGGTGGAACAGCGCGAGGTCTTTCTGATGCGGGAGGTGATGGACATGTCGTTCGCGGAGATCGCGGCCCAAGTGGGCGCCAGCGAGCCCACCGTCAAGAGCCGCATGCGCTATGCCCTGCAGCGACTGCGGTCTAGGCTGGGCGAGTTGCACGAAGCAACCGGCACGGGTGCCGCTTCCGCCGAGGGGACGCCATGAAGTGCAGCGATGTCTCTTCTCTCTTGGTCGATTTCCTCTATGAGGAAATGCCCGCGGCCGAGCGCCGCGATTTCCTGGCGCATATCGACGGCTGTGCCTCGTGCAGCGCCGAGGTGAAGGCCATGTCATCCACCCTGGGACATGCGCGGGCGGCCCTGCGCGGCCCCCTGGCCGAGGAGCCCCCTTCGCGCATGCGAACACGGATACTGGAGACCGCCGAAGCGGCTGCGGCGGTCCAAACAGCTAACAGCGCGAAACCACCGGCGACGCGCGTTCCCCAGCCCGAGGGCTTCTTCTCACGTCTCCGGAGAACACCGTGGCTTGTTCCTGCCCTGGGCGCTGCGAGCGTGGCAACCGTGGTCTTGCTGGTCAAGGTCATCAAGAACCCGCAGGTGCTTCCAGAGCAGAGACCGGCCGCAGCCGAGATCCTCGCTCCGCCCGCGGCCGAGCCCCTGCGGCAAGCCCAGCCGCAACCCGAGGCAGAGCTCAAGCGGGCCTTTTCGCCACCCTCGACGCTGAGGCTGGCCAAGAAATCGCCTGCCGAACCCGACGACGACTCTCACGCCCAGGCGAGACACGCGGTTGCCGCTGCCAAGCCCCGTGCAGCAACGCTCTCACCCAGCAACCTGGCCACCTCCGGACGACGACTTGCCCAATACTACGATGGATTTCTGGGCGAGGAAGACCAGGTCCAGGCGCGGGCGCCAACCGGCGAAGCCAAGACGGGCAAAGGCGGGCTCAGCGCCGCTGCGCCCGGCAAGGCGCCTGCGGCCGCAATCGCTAGACAGCCGCCAGCGCCGACGACACCTGCTGACAAGGACGAGGCCATCCGAGGCCCTGCGTCGAAGTCTCTGGCCGACGACAGGAGCGGCGCATCCGGCGCTGGCGCTGGTTCGGCAAATCGCTGGGCTGAGCCGCCACCACCGCGCCCTGCCGAAACGCCAGCCGCCTTTGCAGCGACGCCGGTTGGCGCTGCGCCACCGCAAGCCACGAAGGCGGAACGCGTCCCGGTCTATGAGGACCGAATGGACAGCGCCCGTTCAGAGCCAGCCCGCCCAGCCGAGCGGGTCAAGGCCGAGGCGCCGGTTCGCGCACCTGCGGCCCGGCCCGCCGCCCAGGCCGAGACGCCGGCGGACATGAAGAAGGCCACTGAGAGCAAGCAGAGCATCTCCTTCGAGGAGCGCGTGCGAAAGGCCGAGAAGCTCTTCGCCGAAAAGAAGTGGGCCGAGGCTGCGGCAGCCTTCCGCGCCCTTCTCGCGCAGGCTCCCTCCAACCCGGCTGCCAAGACCTGGCGGGAACGCGTGGCTGCGGCAGAGTCGGCACAGGAACCGGCGCGCGCCGTGAAGGCCAAGGCCAAGATCTCGAACGATGCCCTCGACGGCCTCTAGTCCGAGGCGCTCGGCTGTTGGACCGAAGGCTACGCCCCGCGCTTGCGTCGCTTGACCGGCGCAAGCTCAAGCGCTATCGAACTGTCATCGTGTTTTCCTATCGCCAGTTCCCATTCCTTGCCCTGACGTCCACCTGGCTCCTGCTCGCGGATCCCCGCGCGGCTTTCGCTTGGGAAGCCGCCACCGATGCTTCCGCCGCCATTGAGATCCGCGACGGCGGCAAGACGGTTGCGAGCTTTTCGCCCAAGACGCCGAAAGAAGGGCGCGGCCTGCCCATTGTCCGGCCTGTCTCTGTGGCCGGTCACCGCGTCCTGGAAGTGCGCATCCCCACCCTCGGCGAAGGCCCCAAGCGCGAAGAGGTCTGGGTCGCTGAACTTCCCGGCAAGAACGTCATCTGGTGGGACGAGGCTGGCGCGCTCGACGTCGACGGCGAGACTGCCCAGCAAATCGTCGTGACCGAGAAGGGCATCGAGCAGTTCCAGACCGCCGCCCGATTGCACCGCTGTGACGGGGTGCCGGCGCAGTTGTTCCGGCGGGCGTGGGATTTCGCCAGCCGTCGCTTCAGGCCCGAGCCCCCTGCCCTGCCGGGAGCCGCGCCTCTTGCCATCAAGGCCCACCGGGGCGATGCGCGGATGCCAGCCGGAAAGCCTGTGGGTGGCTTTCACTTCCACGTGGTCTCGAGTTCAGCCGGAGTGAACGGCGATGTTCGCCGACTCTCTACGCCCGCCGCGGTTAGCGATGACGACCCTTCCACGGTCTGGGCCGCCGACTCCCGCGACGGCCGGGGCGAGTTCTTCACCGCACGTTCCAGCGCAGGATTTGCTATCACCGGTCTCAAGATCCTGCCCGGAGACACCCGGAGCGCGCAGACATTCGCCGCCGCAGCCCGACCCCGCCGTCTGACCCTGCTCTTCGGTCGCGGTGCAGATCAAAGCATCGACGTCGACCTGGCCGAGGATTCGGACGGCGGCGCCAGGCGGTTTCGACAGCCATTCTGGATCCCCTTGCCTAAACCCATCGGCTCGAGCTGCCTTACGGTGATGGTTCGCGAGGTCACATCCGGCCGTGCGGCCACGGCCATCGCCGACATGGCTGTCATGACCGAGATCGACGGACCGCAAGCCGTCGACCGCCTGGTGGCTGACCTGGCTGCCGGCACTTCTTGCGAGACACGCCGGCCCTTGCTGGTTTCGATCGGCGGATCCGCCCTCGACAAGGTGACGACCGCGCTGGCCAGCAGCCCTGCGGGATCGGGGCGTGCCTGTCTGATCGAGACTGTGGCCGCGCTGATGCCCGCGCCCAGCGCGACGAACTCGCAGCCGGTCGCCCCTGCACTGGCATCGGCGCTGGCCGCGGCCCTGGTCGCGGCAACGCCCGACGAAGAGAAGATCATCTTCCAGCTTCTGGCTCGCCTGCAAGAGCCGCCCCTGTCGGCAATTGCCGCTTTGCTGGCTGACGAGAAGCGCGCCGAGCCGGATCGGCTACGCGCGGCGCACGCCTTGGGCTTGCTTGCCCAACCCGAAGCACGGCGGGCACTGCTGGCCGCCGTGGGCAAGGGCTCGCCAGCTTTACGCGCGGGCTTGCGCGAGACGGCCGCGGGCTCCAAGCCGCCCTTAGCCCAGGCCGTGCAGGATGCGCTCACCCAGCTTGCGGGCTCTGCGCAGGGACAGCGCGCAGATCTACTTTTCGTGCTCGCAGCGGCGGCCACGCGCGAGCCGGAGCAGGTCAACGCGGCCATCGAAGTCCTGCACGCCACGCTCGGTGGCAAAGCCAGCTTCGAGGAGCAGGCCCGCGCCATCCAGGGATTCGGCATGATCCGCAACGCCGCCGCGACCGCTTCCCTGGTGGCCTTCCGCGCCCACGCTTCGGACAGCGTGCTCCGCTTCTTCGCGACGCGCGAGTTGGCGGGCATCAGCGACCCAGAGGCCGGGCTGGCCCTGCGGGCAGCCCTTCGGGACAACGATCCGCGCGCGCGTGAGGCCGCGGCGCTGGCCCTGGGCCAACGCCATGACAAGTCGATTGCGCCGGAGATCATCGAAGCGGCCAAACAGGAGCCCTGGCCCTTCGTGCGCCGAGCTGAGGTCACTGCGCTCGGTGACCTGTGTGTGCCCGAGGGCAACAAGCTTCTGCTTCGCGCCTACCAGAAAGACGGAGAGGACATCCGCATGGCCGCGCTCATCGGACTGGCCCACTGCCGCGACCGGCGCGCGTCCGCCCTGCTGGTGCACGTGCTGGGACGGCTGCCCGAGAGCGCCGACATGCGCTCGCTGGCCGCGCGCCTACTGGCCGACATGAATGACCCACGGACCACTGCGCGCATGGCAGCCGTACTCAAGCGTCTGCAGACCGAATCGCAATCCGACTTGTCCTTGGAAGGCACCGCCACCGAAACGGTAATGGCACTCGCCGCTATCGGTGGGAAAGACTCCGTTGCTGCCGCCGTGGGTTTGCTGGCGGATCCCCGTCCCTCGCTGCAAAAGGCGGGCGTGCAAGCACTGGGCAGGCTGTGCGATCCCGGCCAGGGCGCCGCGGCACTGCGCACGGCCACCCAGAACAAGGATGAATCCGTCTCGGTCGCAGCCTCGCTGGCCACAGAGCATTGCCGAAATCTGCGCTAGACCGACGTATCGCGCGAAAGACGCCAGGAAGAAAGTCTCATGGACGAACTGCAGGATCTCCTCTCCCAACTCCGCCAGTTCGTGGCCGAGCGCGACTGGCAACAGTTTCACGATCCCAAGAACCTCGCCATGCTGCTCGCCTCTGAGGCGGGCGAACTGCTCGCAGAATATAGATGGGTGCCAAGCGACCAGGCCGACGCAGCATCGCGGGACGGAGAGCGGCGGGCCCGAATCCTGTCCGAGATCGGCGATGTCGGAATCGCGCTGCTGCTGCTTTGCGAACGCATCGGTGCGGATCCCGTCGCAGCGATGCGCGCCAAGCTGGAGATCAACCGGACCCGCTATCCCACGGATGTGGTGCGCGGCAAGTCGGATCGGCCTGCGGTGAAATAGAACGAGCCCATTGGGATTCGGAGGAGGAGCCGGCGCGGCCCGGGCAAGGGAAAGACCGTCAGTGGTCGTCATCACGGCCAAGCCCCGGTGGCGGGGTCGCTGAGTCAGGTCCAAGAATCATTCTTAAATGACAGCCCGAGAACTGCCGGGGCTTCGGGCAGCAGGGGAAACGAGCCCAGTTTCCTCCATGCCTATACCTGGCGCCTGCCATGCGAGGAGCGACGAGTGCCCATACTCGACGTATGCAACCGAGGAGCAACGACGCAGGGTGGGATGCATGGATGGCCCCAACCTGGCCAGAATTGTGACTGGAGACACTAGGGGTGCGACGGGAATATGCCCTGTAGGGCGATGCAGAAATTGAGGCCCAGATAGGGCGGCATGTTGTTGTGAGGCTGACTGCCGCCCGACACGCCCACTCCCTGATCCGACATGGCGACTGACGGCGCGCTGGTCTGGTAGCCAGACGAAATTGCCCGCGCCTGTGAGGCACCGAACACATGGTTGGCTGGGCTGTTCGATCCGCCGGACGAGGTGTTGACCGCGACCGCATGGTTGTGCGCGGGTAACTGATTGCTGGTCAGGGTCACACTGGTCTCACCGCCGGTCTCACCAAGCACCCTATCCGACAGCCCAGCACCCTGACCGAATCCGAGGGGGGCCGCGTCTTGCAGGTTGGGCAGGGCAAAGTTGGTCGTGCCGTTGCCCCCGTATGTGGTCCCGAGCAGCGCGAACAAGGCGGTGTTTTGTGCAATGGACAAGATACTACCGTTGCACAGAGCCCAACCCGTCGGTGCGAAATTGCACGCGAACATCCTGATCTCGGCTAGGAACGGAGAATCTGCCATGGGACGACCTCACGGTTGCGACGGGAAAACACCTTGCAAGGCGATGCAGAAATTGATGACCAAATAGGGCGGCATGTTTTCGTGACCCTGGCCACCGCCAGCGTCCGCCACGGCGTCAGACGCCATCGGCGCAAGGGTGCCTCCCGGAGCCGCATAGGCATGGGCGGTACTCTGCTTGCCCCATGAATGGCCCGCCGGCGAAGCATCATTGCCTGCATCCACCGCTGCCTGCGCGACGTGAGCGTGTTCCGGCATCTCGGCGACGGTGAGCGCGTGCGTGGCTTCGCCCGCGGACTGTCCCTGCACAATACTTTGCCCGAAATGGACAGGTGCGCGTCCCTGCAGGTTGGGCAGCGCGAAGGTCGTTTGCCCGTTACCGCCGTACATGGTCCCGAGCAGGGAAAATAGCGCCTGGTTCTGATTGATGGGCAGGAGTTGGCCGTCGCATTGAGCCCAGCCCAGCGGAGGAAAGTTGAAGGCCATCATCGTGATCTGACCAAGGTACGGGGTGGACATGCTGTGCCTCAGTTTCGCGGGGGGAAGACGCCAAAGAGAGATATGATGAAGTTCACGCAAAGGAACGGCATCATGTTGTCGTGCGCCTGAGGCGAAGCGGCTCCCGTCGACGCAAGCGAGCCCGGGTTCATCGTCCCGTCGGATGAGTTGGCATAGATGAGGGCATCCGACTGGGCCCAAACGTGCCCCGCTGGATCGGTCTGGTCACCCGCAGCGTCCACCGCGTTAAGCGCGTGAGTGTGCCCCGGGAGCCGGGTGGCAGCCAGGGTGACGGTCTCGGTGCCCCCGCTTTGTCCCATGACACCGGTGAGACCACCGCCAGTGCCCTGGTGCACCGGCACCCTGCCGCGCAGGTCGGGTAGGGCGAAAGTGGTCTGACCGTTGCCGCCGTAGGTTGTGCCAAGCAGAGCAAATAGCGCTGTATTTTGCGAGATGGCGAGAAGGCTGCCATCGCAGAAATTCCATCCCTGCGGCGCAAAGTTTCCAGCGAAGAGCCGGATCTCTCCCACGTACGGGTTGCTCATGCTTGCGATGCTATTCCATCTGTCCCGGCAGCGTCAACGAAAGTGATTGCGTGACAGGTTGTAGCGGTGGACCTCGTTTGATAGACTGAAATGCAATCATGCACGGCATATCCCGGCGACGGTTCTGCGCTTGCGCTGCTTTTGGCGGACTCTACTTGGGCGTGGCGGGCTGCGCTCCGGACAAGCGTAGGGGCGGGCAGGGAGGCCGAGATCTTCCCTTCGAGGTTCCCAGCCAAGCGCTGACCAGCGTCGAGTACGGCTTGACCATGGCTGCCTTTCGCGCGCAGCTAGGAACCACTTTCAACCTGCGTGCACCGGCTGGTGGCTCGCTCGATCTCAAGCTGATCGCCGTCGACGATCTTGGCCCGGCAATCACCCAGCCGGTCGCGCGCGGGGAGTCCTTCAATTGCCACTTTCGCCCTGCTGGCGCCGCCACTTTGCCCCAGGATATCTACCGGATGAACCATGCCGTGCTGGGGACGTTTTCCATCTTCGTGGTTCCCCAGACCGCTCCTGACCCGGCAACCGGGGCCGCCCTGCCCCCGGAGTATGTGGCCAGTTTCAATCGCGTGTAGGTTAAGGCATGCGATTGAACACGGCCTCGTAGGACGTGTTGGTGGCGCTCTGGCCGATCGGGCAGATGAAAAGGTCGAAGCGGCCCAGTGTCCCGTGTTCAAAGGGATAGGTGGCTTGCGGTAGGACCGGCTGGCGCGGACCTGCGAAAACCAGCGAGAAAGGGTTGCCGGTGGGCGAGCGACTGCGGGCCGCGGTCAAGGCCAGCTCGACCGCTCGGTCAGCGGCGGCTTGCACCCGGAAGGATGTGCCAACCAGAGGGGTGAATGTCTGCAGCGTGAAGGGATCTAGCATGGGCTCCACCGCATGGTGATGTACATGGAATCTTCGTCAATGGCCACAAATCCGAGCCGTACGTAGAGAGAGTGTGCGCGGTTGCTGCGGGCGACGCGAAGGCCAACTGGCCGCTGGGACCTTCGCCCCTCGTCGAGGAGAGTTCCGAGCAGGGCCGTGCCCACGCCCTGGCCCCGCTGCTCAGGCAGAAGAGAAATGTCGACCAGATGGATCTCGTTACCCGACCGATCGACCAGCATGCGCCCGATCGCTCGCCCCCCCGTCTCGATGATCAAGTGCTCGACCCGGGGAAACTGCATCGCATAGGCCTGCTGCTGGGTTCGCGCCTGGGTTCGCAGGAAAGCCTCCTGCGCCACCGCCGGCCATCCCCACAACGCCACTTCCTCTTTGCGCGTGCTGGAATACAACGCGATCAGAAAGGCTTCGTCAGATGACGTGGCATCTCGCAGATTGAGCGACAAAGGATTGCCCACACTTTGATTGACCCGCGCCAACCTATCACGCTATCGTCTTCATCCAAATGACCAAGGTCGGGATGAGCGTGTTGAAGCTGATTGCCTTGCTTGCGGCCATGTGCCTGGGCGCGGGAACGGCGCTTGCCACTGCGGCCACCGGCCCAGGGGACACGAGCGGCACGGCCATCGACATCAACGCCTCCGGCCTACCCTACACGAGCCCAACAAGCTCGACCTGTGGCATGAGCGACGATTTCACCAACGGTAGCAGCGGCGGCAGTGGCGGTGGCAGCCCCTGTTCCGATCTCCCTGGCTCCTACAATGGGCCTGACATTTTCTATCAGATCACACTCGGGGACGGGAACCACGTCTCATTCTCCACCCAAGATTCGACGGGTGATCTGGCTCTCTTCCTGGTGAACGCGAACATGAGCACCTGCGCAGCAACTTCCGTCGACGTCAAGGGGGTGGCGGACGAGGAGATCACTTTCCCGTACACCTATCCCGCGGGCACCTACTACTTGATTGTGGATTCCGTCACCCCCGGGGATTGCGGAGCATATACGCTCCTAGTGACGGGCAATCTCGGGGCAGTGGACGGCGGCGTGTCCCCGGCCGACAGCGGAATTCCGATTGAGCTGGACGCGGGTACAGTCGATGTGGCCGAAGATGAGGCGGGTAGTGCGGGCGCCGACGGTCCCTCTGCCGTCGATGCGCCCACCTCCGAAACCGGGACTCCGGTTGGCGCAGACGCGGCTGGCGACGTTGGATCTGGCGCGGCGGGCGGGAGCAGCGGTGCGGGGGGCGCGGTCGGCGGGAGCAGCGGTGCGGGGGGCGGGATCGTGCCTCCCCCCTGGTGGCCTACAGGCGGAACCGGCGGTCCCACCGGAAGTGGCGGAGGAACGCCCTCTCCCGGCCCGGACGCGGGCGCACTCGACGCAGCCGGGGGCGGCTCGGGCGGGGCCGGTGGCGGCGTGGGTGGAAATGGTGGCGTCGGCGGGCTGTCAGGCACGGGTGGGACCGATGCAGGGCTGGGCGGCACGCCAGGCGTCGGCGCAACCGGCGGCGCGGGTGGCGCCCTTGATGCCGGTGGAACCGGCGGTTTTGCTGGCCCGGACGCATCCCCGCTGTCCGACGCCGTACGCGCAGATGCGCCCCACGGCGCTGACGCCACAAGTGGCGCGTTCGAGGCCGGTGCCAATGACGGCCTCGCGCGCCTCGACAATGCGCTGCCTTTCGATGCACATGGTGGGCCGTCGAGTGACGCGACCGCCTCCGACGGTCACGCCGAAAAGCCAGCGGTGTCGGGCAGCAGCGGCTGCAAGTGTGACACCGGCCGCAGCAGCAACCGGACAGGCAACTTTGCCGGCGGGGCGCTATTGCTGGGCGCGCTTCTGCTTCGCAGATTGCGCCGCAGGCATTCCTAGAGCGCATTATTCAACACAACCGGATTGCCAACGGCCATACCGACTGGGTGCCGCTGGTGAATAATTCGGGCTAGCCGGCAGCGCGGGAAAGCGCTGGATCGCGGCTGAACTCAGCCGTGCGCTGGCGGCTCGCCGTCGAGCGGGTGGGGAACCACCTCGTCGCGGGTCGGCAGCAGGTGCTCCAACCCGTGCTTGCGCATACGATAGTGCAGGGTCGAACGGTTGATGCCGAGCGAGCGCGAAGCGTGGGCGATGTTGCCCTGGGTCCGTTCCACCGCCCAGATGATCTCGCTGCGCTCTTGCTCGGACGGACGCCGATAGAGTGAGCGTCCGCCTTCACTCGAAGGCCCACTGCTGCCCTCGGCCAGGGCACCGAGGGGAGTCCCGCTTGACGGGGTCATGCCTAGAGCGCCGAACGAAATCTAGATCAGCAACGGTCAAGGTCGGCCCGGACACCAGGATCATGGCGCGCTCGATGACGTTCTCCAGCTCGCGCACATTGCCAGGCCAGGGATATTCACCCGCACAAAGGGACGGTTCTCATGCGGGCTGTTGATGTGGATGGCGCGCGCCACGATCTCCTTGCCAGTGCCTGCAAGAGCCGCCCCTGTCATGGAAACCGCGGTGTTCTACTGGGCGTTTGGCCCCACCCATCTCGCGAGCAAAAGTATTACGACAACAGCCAGCACCGCCATCAGGAGCATGATGCCGATTGCCCGGTTGTGGGGTGCGTTGCACGAGCCCGGGTTCCAATCTTGGGTCGGGATGGAAGCCCAGCGCCCTGTTGACCCCGGCGCGTGGTTCGTGCCAGAAACTGTGATCCCATGATCAAATACGCGCATGTTCAGGAATGGGTCGACTCGATGGCCGCCATGTGCCAGCCGGACAGCATCCACTGGTGTGACGGCGGAGATGAGGAGCGACAGCACCTCACCGCTCAGGCTCTCAAGACCGGCGAGCTCACGGAACTTAACCAGGAAGCGCTGCCGGGCTGCTACTTTCACCGGACGGCGACCAACGATGTGGCCCGCACTGAACACCTCACGTACATCTGCACCAGCTTTCAGGGTGACGCCGGGCCAACCAACAACTGGATGAGCCCACGCGAGGCCTACAGCAAAGCGCGTGGCTACTTCACGGGCGCCATGAAGGGCCGCACCATGTACGTGGTGCCTTTCGCCATGGGCCCGGTTGGCTCGCCCTTCTCCAAGATCGGCGTCGAGCTGACCGACAGCATCTATGTCGTGCTCAACATGCGCATCATGACCCGCATGGGCACCGAGGTGATGGATGCGCTGGGCCCCCAGGGCCAGTTCACCAAATGCCTGCACAGCAAGGCTGATCTCGACGTCAATCGCCGCCTGATTCTGCACTTCCCCGA
>PMCR01000186.1:13511-51171 GCA_003155465.1 Myxococcales bacterium
CTGGCCATGCTGCTTCCGCCCGAGGGGCTGAAACAGAAGGGCTACCGCATCTGGACCGTGGGCGACGACATCGCTTGGATGAAGCTGGACACCGACGGGCGCCTCTGGGCGGTCAACCCCGAGATGGGCTTCTTCGGGGTGGTGCCTGGTACCAACTCGCGCAGCAACTCGGTCGCGATGGCCACCATCAACCGCGGCACCATCTACACCAACGTAGCCCTCAAGCCCGACGGCACGGTATGGTGGGAGGGCCACGACGATCCGCCTCCGGCCGAGGCCCTGGATTGGCAAGGCCGACCGTGGAAAGCGGGCCTCAAGGACAAGGACGGGAACCCGATTCTGGCCGCCCACCCCAACAGTCGCTTCACCGCACCCTTCACCAACTGCCCCACCCACTCCTTCCGCTACAGCCAGCACCACGGCGTACCCATCGATGCCATCATTTTTGGCGGACGCCGCGCGACCTTGGCCCCCCTGGTCTACGAGGCGCTCGACTGGAACCACGGCGTGTACATGGGCGCCAGCATGGCCAGCGAACGGACCGCCGCCCAAGTCGGTGCGCTCGGCGAGGTCCGGCGCGACCCCATGGCCATGCTCCCATTCTGCGGCTACAACATGGCCGACTACTTCGGGCACTGGCTGGACATGGGCTCGCGGGTGAGATTCCAGCCCAAGGTTTTCCATGTGAACTGGTTCCGCACCNNTTCCTCTGGCCGGGCTTTGGCGAAAACCTGCGCATCGTGGAGTGGATCCTCGCCCGCTGCCGCGGCGATGTCCAGGCCGTGCAAACACCCATCGGCTACGTGCCCAACCCGAAGGACATTGACATGACAGGCCTGGGCATGCCCGACGGGGCGATGGACAGACTCTTCGCCGTCAACCGCAAGGACTGGTTGGCCGAAGTGGATGGCGTGGGGCAGTTCTTCGACGGTTTCGGCACGCGCATGCCTGACGAGATGTGGCGTCAGCACGAACTCCTGCGCGGGCGACTCCTCGCCAGCACGAAGTAAAACGCCCAGCCAGCGGACAGCCGCGCGGACGGAGCCCGGACAAAAAGAAGCCCTCGCGGGTCATCCCCGTCGAGGGCTTCTTCTTCTTGAGCCGTAGAGTGGGCCAGACGGCGCCTCACCCGACGCGAAAGGGCTAGCCCGTTCGCATCCTGCCTGGCTACTTCTTTCCTTTCTTGGCCTTCGCGGCTGGAGCCGGGACCGCAGGCTCGGCCGGCTTGGCGGCCGCCTTGGCCTCGTCCAGTTCCTTCCTCAGCTTGGCCGCCTCGGCCTGAGCAGCGGCAAGCCCGCTCTTGAGCCCATTGAGCTCGTTCTGCTTGGCGGTGAGGTTCTTCTGGGCTGTCTCAGCGGCCGTCTGGGCGGCCTGCAGATCCTCCTTGCACTTCTGGTCCTCGCAGGCGGTGCCGATGAAGAGCGTTCCACCCAGGACGAGAGACATGACTGCCTTCAGTGTTCGAGTCATAGCGTTATCCCTACCTTTCTTTTGGAGAGGAGCGGCTCCCAGCGCGCTCCGACGAGATTCGGCGCAGTCTTACGCACTACGAAGGTCGCTGTCAAATGACTCTCACCGGGGCAACTCGTGGCAAAATGCCCTCCTCCCCCATATGGCGCTCTGCACAACCAACCCCGACCCCGTTGCTCCACCCAAACGCGTGGCCAGAATGCTGGCTTGGATGTCCCGCCTATCATTTCGTGTCCGGCTGCTCGGCGCGGTCTGGTTACTCTTTGCGGCCCTGGTGGCGATGCACATCCACGGATCGTCCATCGCTCTCTCCGCCAAACTTTGGGCTCCACAACAAGCGGACGACCACTATCTTGCGCAGCCGATCCTCAAGGCACTGCACGGCCGAGCACCCTGGCTGCGCGATTTTCTCATGGTCAAGTCGCAAGCCATCCGCAGCGACGAATGGGCGATTTCCACCATGTGGTCGCTCGCGCAGTTCACGCACAGGCCGCGTTTTCCGGTTCACAACACGAACATCGGCGACGGGCAGAACATGCTGCTCATCTCCTGGGTTCCGGTTCTGCACGCCTCGGCCCTGGTGCGGCCCGTGACCTGGGGCTACCTCCTTTTCGGTTCGCAGGCGGGGCTGGCCTGGCTGTGGTGGTTCTCGCCCTTCTTCTGTTTCACGATGCTCTATCTCGCCCTGGAGATCGTGTTTCCCAGACACCGATTCCTTCCCCTGCTGGGCGCATTCTGGTTCTGTGCCTCGGCCTACCCCATCTGCTGGAGTCACTTCCCCTCCTACACCGTGGGCTTCGCGGCCATGGCCATGATCGGTCTTTACAAACTGATCGCGGCGCGGTCTTTGCCCAGGGCTCTGCTGGCCGCACTCGTCACTGGGTACGCGGCTGCCGGCTTCATCATGCAACTGTATCCGCCGTGGATGGTGCCGCTCGCCTACACGTTTGCCGCGATGCTGGCTGGGGTGATCATACGCGACCGGACCTGGCGGGGCGTCTCGCGCCGCCAGCTCACCCTGACCGGCGCGCTTGCGGCAAGCGTGGCGGCGGGGCTGGTTGGCTGCTTCCTGCTCGCGGTGTGGCCGGAACTACAGGCGCTGGCCGCCAGCGCATACCCCGGCCAGCGCCGCCTGAATGGGGGCGACTATACGCTGGCCCAGCTCTTTGGCGCCGTGTACAACTTCCGGACCACCCGCACCGCGCCCATCGGCAGCGCCGTGTTCAATGCCAGTGAATCGTCGGGCTTCATCCTCTTCCTTCCGACCGTGCTATTCGCCGTGCTCTTGTTCACGCGAGTTCGGCGCCGCTTGGATCCCGTAGCCTGGGCGCTGCTGGGACTGGGTCTCGCAAACGTTCTCTACTGTCGCTTTCATTTTCCGCACTGGCTGGCTGAGGCCATGCTTTGGTCCCACACGCAAGGCTTTCGCTCGCAGCTGGCCATCGGTCTGATCTCCATTGTCTTGAGCCTCTACCTGTTGCGGCCCGAGCGCGAACCAAAGCGGCTCACTCTGCGCGAATGGCTGGCGGTAGCTGGCGTGGTCTTAGCGACGGCCGGATTCTATCTTTGGATCGGGGCGTCTCTGCAGCACATCAGGAATGTGTTTCCCAAGACGGTCCTGTGGGGAGGCGGGCGGATACCCGTGGCCATGCAACTGGTGACGGCTCTCATCGCGCTGCAATCCCTGCTGCTGGTGCTGGGCAGGCGCCGCATCTTCGCCGGCCTTCTCAGCGTCGAGCTTCTCGCAACGGCAGGCAACTTCAACCCTTTGTCGGTCGGGTTTCCCCGCGTCGAAGCGTCGCCGCTCTACAAGGCCGTGCAGGAGGTAGTGGGGGACGATCGAGCCATGGGGCTGCACAGCCTGTGGCTCGCCAGCGGCGGCTCCTTTGAGCCGTCGATCGGTATGGTACTGATTGCCATGGGCGGACACTCACTCACTGGCGTTCACTTCCATCCGCAGCTTTCCCTGTGGCGCGCGCTTGATCCCTCGGGCGCCTTCGAGCCCGTCTACAACCGATATGCGGAGATTGCCTACATCCAGCTCCCGCTCGACGACGACCACATCAAGTTCAAGAATTCGAACGACGGCTCGTTCAGCCTGCATGCCTCGCCCACCCACCCGCTGCTCAGACGTCTTGGGGTTCGCTACGCCCTGACCTACGCCAAGGATGGCTCGCTGACTCAACCGCCGTTTGTCCGTCTCTATTCCGGCACGGACAAGCCCTTCCGCATCTGGCGGTTGCCCTACGAAGACGACTGACCGTTGATTACTTGGGTAGGCTGGCGAGCGCCTGCTTCAGGGCATCGTTCCTGCCGTCGATCTCCAGCCCACGCTCAAACATGTTGCGCGCCTTGGGCAGCTCGCCCGCCTCTTGGTGCAGCTTGCCGAGCGCGAGATAGATCTGCGCCTTGCTGAGGCCCACCGCCTTTTCGTCGAAGCTCTGCAGGAGCAAGGTCCGGTAGTACTTGCGCGCGTTCTCGCCGTCGTTCTGCGCAACTGCCAGGTGCGCCAGCGCGGCCAGCGTGGTCGCCTGGGTGGGATCGATCTGGTACGCGGCCAAAAAGCGCTGCTTGGCCATCGCCAGATCGCCCCGTGTCTCAGCAAACCCGCCCAGCAAGACCTGCAAGCGCGCCACGTTCTTGGGCTGCTTGGCCCGGCCGAATTGATCCGCCAACTGCGACAGCGCGAATTCACCCTCGTCGACTCGGCCGGCCACAATGAGCGCCGTGCCCAGCCTTTCCTGCACGACCAGATCCGCGGGCGACAGGCTGAGCAGCCGTTCCAGCGATCCCACCGCCTGGTCGGGCGCGGCCAAGGGCCCGGCGTACAGTGACGCGATCTCCGAAAGCAGTGATTTTCGCTTGCCTTCGTCACGCTCGAGACCTTCACGCGCCCCCAACAGTTTCACTAGCTGCCCCGGGTCGTTCGCCGCCCTGGCCATCTCTTCCAGGGCCAGAACCGCCACCAGGCAGGTTGGATCCTGGTCCAAGGCCGAGTGGTAGAGAGCTGACACCTCGTCGGCTGGGGTTCCGATGGCCGCCCGCACCTTGGCCATGCGGCACAGGAGCATCGCCCTGTCTTCGGGCGACGAGGCTACCTCGGCGGCCTTCTTCAAAGCTTCACTGGCCTCGGCCCATCGTTCTTCGCCTTCGTGAATCCGCGCCACCGCCAGCAACGATGGGAAGTGGCGCGGGTCGCGCGCCAGCACGGCTTGCAGGGCCTCAAGCGCGCTGTCCGTGGCGCCCAGCTTCTCGCCCCAAATGCTGGCCACGGAAACCCGACAAGCCAGCTCCGCCTCGGGATGGCCGGTGCGCCCCTCGATCTCAGCCCGGCGTTCCAACACCTCGATCAACTCGTGCCAGCGATCGAGCGAAGCCAAGATCCGCTCGGTCTCGGCAAAGGCATCGCGATTCTCGCAATCGGCGTCCAGCACCTGGTGCAGATAGACCAACGCGCGGTCCGCATCATTGAGCCGATCGGCCGCGTTGCGCGCCAGTCGGGTCAAGACCGGAACGCAGTCCAGGCCGTGGACGGCGGACAACTGTCGCAGCAGCGCCTCCTCGAGCGCCGGATAGTCGCCGCGCTTTTCCTCGATGTCGGCCAGGGCCGCCAGCGCGACTGGGTTTTCCGGCGCAAGGTCGAGCGCCTCGCGGAACGCCGCCGCAGCGCCGTCGAGATCGGCCAACGGCCCGGCCTTGAGCGTGCCAACCCGGACGTACAGCGCTGCACGCTGGGCATTGTCCTCAATCACATGCGACTTGTCGGTCAACACCTCGACCAAGCCGTCAAGCTTGCCAGCCTTCTCGTAGAGGCGCGCCAACTCGTCAAGCGCCTGCAGGTTGGACTCGTCGCCCTCTCGCCCCGACTGCCAGGCGGCGATGGCCATCGCGAGATCGCCTTGTTCTTCGTGTAGCTTGGCGGCCTCGCCCAAGAATGCCAACCGGCGCATCGGGTCCAGTTCCAGCGCACCCCGCCGCTCAAGCATCGCAGCCACTTTGTGCCCATCGCCCCGGCGACGATAGAGCGCCTCCACTGCCTCCAGCGCGCTGGTGTTTTCCGGCTCGACTTCCAGAACCCGCGCGTAGATCCGCTCGGCCGCGTCCTCGTTCTTCGCACCCCCGGCCACGAGATACTGGCGTGCTGCCCGCATTCCCATCTGGGCCAGCTCCGATCCGTCAAGCGCGCCCAACACCGCCTCCAACCGCCGCGCGGCCTCGACGGGAGTCCCCGCCCGCTCGGCCACCCGTTCGATCTGATCCGCGGTTTCGCAAGCCTGGGGATCCTCCTGCAGCGCGTGGCCCATGGCATCCAGGGCGCGCGGCAGGTCGTCCAGACGAGTTTCCGCCAGGTCGGCGATTCGCCGCCAGAATTCAGCCCGCAGGCCGGCATCCTCCGTGCGTGCCAGCCGCACCTCCGCCAGAGCTGCCAACTCGACGAAGTCGCCGCGCGCCTCAGCCAGCGGTTCCAAGATGTCGAGCGCGGCCAGGGGCGGCTCCGCATTGGCTGCCATCGCGCGTAGGGCGGCCAACGCCGCAGCCTGCGTCGGTACGCGTTCGAGCGCGGCCCGAAAGGCGTCAATCGCACCATCAGGATCGGACAGGTGGCGCAAGCGCAGCTCGCCCAAAGCCGCCCAGAGTTCGGCCTGGGCCAGCCCGTGCACGGCAATCTCTGCCTGGCGGACCAGCACCTCTTCCAGCTCGGAGTGCCGGCCAAGCCCGCGCAGGAGGACTTCCAAGTGCCCCAACGCCTCCGCCTCGCCGCCCGGCATCCCCCCCACCTCGCGCCAGAGCTCGACCGCCCGGGCCGGGTTGGCCAGCGACTGCTCGTACAGGGCGGCCAGACGCGAGGCCAACCAGCGTTGCACTTCGGTGTCGTAGCTGTCTTTCAGTCGCTCCTCGTAGATCTTGGCCAACTCGGGGAGCACGCCTTGGGCAGACGCCAGACGCTCAAGAGCATCGCGCACTGTCGTATCCCCAGGGGTTTCGGCCAGGCCCCTCGCCCAGGTGGCGAAGGCTGCCGCCGCATCATGCAGATCCTGTTCCTCGACTCGTGCCATTTCGGCCAAGGTCGCAAGGCGCCGCGCCGGCTCGTCTTCGCCGAGCAGACGCAGTTCGAGCAGGTCCACCAACGACCGCCATTCCTGTCCTGCCCGCAGCACCGGCTCCAGAACCGGGATGGCCGTCGCGCGGTGGTCCTCGTGCCGCGCCAGCTCCCAAAGGGCTACGCGTGCCTTCTCGTGGCTTGGGGTTCGCTCAAGGATGACGCGATATCGTTCGACCGCGCCCACCACGTCGCTGAGTTCCGTCTGCACAAGTTGCGCGGCCTGTAGCGCGAGCGCGTCCCGCGCCTCAGTCGTGCTGGCCCCGCGCGCCCGCGCGTCGAGCACTTCGACCAACTCGGCGTGCTTGCCCTCGCGGGTATAGATCTGGCCGATGAACTCAAGCGCTTCGGCATCGTCTGGATCGAGGTCAAGGATCGCGCGCAACTGGCTGGCCGCTTCCGAGGGGTCGTTCAGTTTTTCGTCGTGAAGACAGGCCGCCTGGAACCACAGGCGGCGCAAGGTCGCCACGTCATGGCAGGCCTCGGCCTTGCGCTGCAGCACATCGGCCAGACTCGACCAATCGCCTAGCTGGCCGTGGAGACGTTCGAGAGCATCGAGCGCCTCTGCGTTCTCCTGGTCCAGGTCCAACACCGAACGCCAAGCCGCGATGGCCTTTTCTGGCAGCCTGAGCACCCTCTCGTACAGCACGGCAACCCGCTTGGCCAGTTGCTCGCGCTCGTGCGCCTCCACCACCACCTCGGCATGCTTCTCCAGGGTCTCGGCCAGCTCAGCCGCACGGCCCGCGGCCTCGAGCAGACGCTCGACGGCCACAAATGCCTGCTGATAGTCGAGCCGGGAGGCAATCGCTTCACGCCACGCCTCGACAGCCAAGTCGGATGATGTCAACCTCTCCTCGAGTATCTTGGCCTTTCGCGCGTACAGATCCGCGCGCAGGTCCGGAACCAAAGTCGCCTCGATGCCCTGGTCCAGGATGCTCACCAGCCGTTGCCAACCGTTGGCTGCTGCGGCCAGACCTTCCAACTCGGCCAGCGTCAAGGCGTCCGTCACATCCTCAAGCCAGGCCCGTCCCAGCGCATCCAGAGCCTCGGCAGGACGAGCGAGCTTGGATTCCGCGGCAGCCTTCTCGCGCAGGGCGGCCACCCGACGAGGCGCATCCTCGACCGTCTCCAGCCGAACTTCGAGGATATCGGCCAACTTGCGCAGATTGCGCACGGTTCGGTAGGCGGGCTCCAACAGCTCGGCCACCCGCGCCCGCTGCTCCTGGTCCCCCAGCATCCTCTCCAGCGCCGCGATCGCGTTGGGATGGCCAGGGGTGCGCCCCAGCACCTCGCCGTAGAAATCGACGGCGACCGACGCATGACCGAGGCGCTTGCCTTCGACCTCGGCCAGTTCCAGACCGATGGCGTCTTTGGCAGTGGTTTCCTCGGCCCGCCCCAACATCCAGACCAGGTGGTCTCGCAAATCTTCCCAACGTTCGTCGGCAGCCAGAAGCTGCTCCAGCGATGCGGCAGCCACGGCGTCATCGGGATCGATCTCCAAGACAGCGCGCAGCGAATCCACCGCCGCGCCCGCCTGCGACAGGTTCTCCTCACTGATGCGTGCACTCCGACGCAAGAGCTCGGCGCGTTCCGCGGGCGACTCGACCAGGCGCACCTGCTCGTCGAGCAGGTCGCGCAACTCTGTCCACGCCTCCCAACGCTCCAAGGCCTCCTCGAAGAGTTCAGCCGCCGCACGGTTGCCCGGCTGGGCCTCGAGGGTGCGCCGATAGTGCCGGCGAGCGGCTTCGCGATCGCCCAGCTCATGGTCGTAGACCCGAATGGCCATGCGCACCAGTGCCAACACTTCGTCAGGGTTGGACAGCTCATTGTCGAGGAACTCGTCAAGCAATTTGCCCACGTCGCGCCAGCGACCGAGCTTGGGAGCCAGCCGAAGCAACCGCTCCTGCGCCGCCCGATCAGTGGCCTTCTCCTGAAACACGCGTCCGTACCAAGTGAAAGCCTCGTCCAGATCCTCGATTTGCTCCTCGTAGATCTGGGCGATCCGCTGTGTCCAGATCAAGCGCTGCTCGTGGTCTTCGCTGGTCTGAAGTCGCAGACTGTCGATCGCCACCAACTCCTTCCAGGCGCTGCGCCGGATGTAGACCGGCTCCAACAGAGTGGCGGCCGTCATGCGCGCCTCGGGATCTTCCAGCAGCTCTTGCAGGATCTGAATGCTCGGCGCGTGGTCTGGTTCGCGCTCCAAGACCTGGCCCAGGTACTCGAGAGCGCGCTCGCGGTTGGCCAATTCGACGCGCTGGATTCCCGCCAGTCGAAAACGCAGTTCTATGTCTTCGCCTCGGCTCAGGTCCCGTTCCAGCCGGCGTTCGAGCAGGTTCACCAGGTCGTCCCAACGACGCAACTCCACGTAGAGAGCATCCAGCGCCGCCACCGCCTCCGGGTCGCCCGGCGACAGCGTCCAGACCCGCTCCCAGGCGGCGATGGCCTCGTCCTTCCTCGCCAGGCGGACCGCCAGGCTGCCTGCCTCGCGCCGCAGCACCACCTCGGTCTTGGGCGTGTCAGCCAGGTCCGCCCGCCGCAAGATGACTTCGTAGAGCGAGGCCAGATTCTCCTGCTGGCGATAGATTCGTTCCAGGGACAGAAGGGCAGCGTCGTCATCCGGCCTCCGCTCCGCGATGCGGCCGAAGTAGTCGATGGCCACAGCCAAGTCGCCCAGCCCCAGGGCGTGCTCGGCGATGGCCCGCTGCAGACGCAGGCGCGTCTCCTCCGCCAAGACATCAGGTTCCACCGCACGATAGAGATCGATGATCTCGATCGCATTCTCATTCCCGGGCACGAGCGCGAGTCGTTCGTAACTGTCGAGCAACCGCCCCAGGTCTGGATCGGATGTCCCATCGCGAATCGCAGCGGCCCAGGTGTGCAGCGCTGCCTGTCGATCGCCCAACTTGCTCTCCTCGATCTCAGCCAGACGTGCCCGGTAGCCGGCCCGGGCTCGCGCGTCCTCGGCCAGATCGATGAAGACACGAAGGATGCGGGCCAGGCGCGGTCCATCACCCGCAGCCCGATAGATGGGTTCCAGGGTCTCGGCCGCCGCGAAACGCAGAGCCATGTCGGAGTCGTCCAGCAGGTGCTCCATCTCAGCCAACGCGTCGGCTTCGCCGGGAGCCAGCTTGAGAATCTCCCGCCAGCGTTCCAGTGCCTCGGTGCGCCGGTGAAGCGGCCCCTGCAGAAGCCCCGCGATGGGGCGCAGCAGATCGATGCGCTCCCGGTCAGAAGCCGTCAGCAAGAGCAACCGTTCTAGGATCTCGAGGTGCTCGGCAGCCGCCCCCTTGCTGTGATAGAGGCGTGCCAAGGTCCTGAGCGCGTCCACGTCGTCGGGTGTGTCGTCGAGCACCGGACGGATCGTGGCGATGGCCTCGTCCCCATCATGCAGCTCGGTTTCCAAGATGGCGACCATGCGGTGACGCAACTGGTTTCGAGCCGTGCCCTCGACCATATCCGCCCGGCGACGCAAAAGCTCGATTCGCTCGCGCGCCTGACCCGACTGCTGGAAGATGCGTTCCAGGTTCTCGAAGGCCTTGTCCGCGGCTTCACCCTCGCTGTCGAGCAAGCTGCGGTAGGTGGCCACGGCAGCCGGGAGATCGCGCAGGGAGTTCTCTTCCAGGTCGGCGATGCGCAGACAAAGCGCGGCCTGCTCGCGGTGATCCTCGGCCCACTCACTCCGGGCCCGCAGCACGTAGACCAGACCCTGGATGTCCGCGGTGTCGGTGTACAGCGTCTCCAGCGCCGCAGCGGCAGCCGCACCAGTCCGCGCGTTACCCAGGTCCAGGTCGAGCACCCGGCGCCAGGTGCGAATGGCTGCGCTGCGATCCGCGAGTGGTCCCTGAAAGAGCCCGGCCGCCCGCGACAGCAGGTCGGCGATTCCGCCGATGTCCGAGGGATCGCGTTTGCCAGCGAGATCCTGGTAGAGCGCCTGCAGATCGTTCCAGCATCCCAGAACGCCCGCTAGCCGCTCGGCCTCCCGCAAGGCTGTCTCTGCCTGAGGATCAGCCTGAAGCACCGCGCGCCGGGTGTCCCAGGCAGCGGCAGGTGCCTGCAGCCGCGTCTCTTGCACCTCGGCCTTGCGCACCAACAGAGCAACCGCCGCCGGTCCCTCTTGCCCCTCGCGCTCGATGTCGAGGATTTCCACCAACCGCGCCCAGTTCTCCGTCGCCGCGTACAGCGGTTCCAGCATGATCGCCGCACGTCGGCGCTGTTCTGGATCGTCCAGCACCCGTTCGGTGAGCCCGACCGCCCGAGCATGACCGGGCGCAAGCTGCAGGACTTCGGCCAGCAGGTCGAGCGCCGCACTCGCGTTGTTGAAGCGCACCAGCGCGAGTTCGGCCCGACGCAGTTTCAGCTCGGACAGCTCCTCGCGGGGCACCAAGTCGGCCTCGTGGACGAGAAGGTCATCCAAATCCCGCCAGCGGTCGGCAGCCCCGTAGTTTCGTTCAAGCACGCGACAGGCGCGCAGATCAGTCGAATCCAACTGCACGATCCGGCGCAGAATCTCGGTCGCGTGGTCGCGGTCATAGAGCAACGCCTCGTCGATCTCGACGGCCTGCCACAGCAGGGCCAGCCGTTCCTTCACGTCAGTCAGGTGCTGCTCGCGAACCTCGATCACATCGCGCAGCGCCCCCCAGCGCTCGGCGTCGCGCACCAGGCGCGCCAGCGCGCGATAGGCGCCCATGTGCAACGGATCCAGCTGCAAAACGGCGCGTAGGGCCGCTTCGGCCTCGTTCTTGCGTGCAGGCTGGCGCTCCTCGACCTCGGCGATGAGCATCAGGATCTCCTGCCGCAAGGATGGCTCGTCGGCGGCAGCCAGCACCCGCCCCGCTGCCTCGGCGAGATCGGGCAGCTTGCCTGCGTCCGCTCCCAGCTGCACCAGCCGTTCGCGCACTGACAGGTTGGCTGGCTCCATCTCGAACACCCGCAGCACGGCACCAAAGGCGGCCGCAGTGTCGGCCAGGGGGCCTTGGTACAGATCGGCCAGCAGCTCCAGCTGTCCGCGCCGCTCGTTCCGGTCCGCGGTCACCGCACCCAACGCTTCGAGCATGCCCGCCCACTTGTCGAACCGTTCGGTCAGCTCGTAGTACGGCAGCAGCCGGGCTGCCACCTTGGCCATGTCTTCCTGGCGCACCGAACCCGCGGCCAACAGCCGCTCCAGGCCCTCGACCGCCTCGGCCGAAATGGGGTCGGCCTCCATCGCCCGCAGGTACGCGTCGGTGGCTGGCACCGGCTGGGCCAGCGCAGTTCCCAGCAGCCGCCCCATGCGCAGAAAAACCGCGGCCCGCTCATCGTCGGCGCACAAGCCCGCCTGACGGGATAGCGCCTCGACCAAACCACGGACATCCCCCACTGCATCCAGGACACGCGCCAACTCACGCAGAAGGCGCAGATTTGTCGGCTCGACCTCGCAAGCCTCGCGCAGCGTAACCACGGCGGCCGCGCGATCATCCAGACGCTCTTCCTGCATGTGCGCCATACGCAACAAGATCTCGGCGCGCAGGGTCGCGTCTTGCATGCGCGCCTGGCGCACGTGCTGCAGGGCGATCAGATCGGCCCAGCGCTCGCTCTTCGTGTATAGCTTCAGCAGCGCATTCTCGGCCCCCTCGTCGCCTGGGGCTAGCGCCAGGAGGCGGTCGGCGAATCCCTTGACATCATCGGGACGTTCCACCCGCTCACCGGCAATGAACAAGCACCGCCGCAGAAGCGAAAGTTGCTCCTCCGGGCCCGGCGCCTCCGCGCCCTGGTTGTCCAGCCGAGCCGCCAGCAGGCCAAGCAACGCATCCCATTCTTCGGCCGCTTCGCCCATCCGTTCAAGGTCGGCGCGCACATCGGAATCGGTGGGGGCCAGGCGGTAGGCGCGGGCGCACGACTTGAAGGCCAGTGACTTGGCCTCCAGCTTCGTCTCGCAGATGAAGCGCGCCCTTTCGAGGATGGCCAGGCTCTCGCCCACTGACAACGCCGGCGATGACTCGGGACCTAGGAGGATCTCGTAGGTCGCCACCAGACGGCCCCAGCGCTCAGTCGATTCGTACAAATCAGCCGCAGCCCGCGCCACCACCCGGTTGTCCGGATCGGTGGCCAGTATGCCCTCATAGGCCTTGAGCACTCGCTCGGGCTGGTTGAGCTTGCCCCCAGCCACGTCGGCGACGCGACCGAGCAGGCGGGTGCGCACGGCCATGTCCGTGGTGCGTTCCGCCACCTGGGAGAACACGTCGCACAGCTCTTCCCATGCGCCCCGGCCCGAATAGAGAGCCTCCAGGGAATCGAAGTCACCCATCTGGCTGTAAGCATCGCGCAGAGCACGCAACACGCGCAGGTTCTCGCTCTGGCTGCGCCGCACGCGCGCAAGCACCTCGACGGCAGCAGCGGGAGCGCCCAGCTTCTCCAACAAGATTAGGCCGCGCTTCTCCAGAAGAGCGCACCCTTCCGGCGTCGAATCCCCGCCCACTGCCTCGGCCAGGCGCCCGAGAATCTCCGCCAAAGCTGGCCAGCGCTTCTCGCGTTCGTAGAGAACGGACAGCGCCTGGGTCGCGTCCCTATCGCTCGGTGCGAGTTGCAGCACCTCGTTCCACAACCCGATGGCTTGACGCAAATCAGCCAGGCGATCGGCCGCCAAGCTGGCCATCTCGGCCAGCCGTGCCTGCCGGGCACCTGCGTCCAGCAGGGGCAACTCGCGGCGCATGAAATCCAGCAATGCCCGCCAGGAGCGCGCGCGCACGTGGATCTCGCGCAAAGTGGCCCTTGCCTTCTCGTCGCTCGGCACCAGTTCGAGCACCTTCTCCAGCGCGGCCACGGCGTTGTGGTGGTTGTTGAACTTGTCCATCCACAACTGCGCCACGCGGTGGTAAAGGGCCACCTTTTCGACAGGGTCCGAACTCGTCTGCGCTTGGCGCGCCAGAATGTTGGCCAGATCGCCCCAACGCCCCTGTGCCTGGTAGCGCTCGGCCAGCGCCGTGAGCGCCTCGGAATGGTCGGGGCGCAGGCCGAGGATGGCCACGTAGGTGTTGACCACCATCACGTCCAGCTTGAGGTGGTCGCGGTAGATGGGAATCATCTCCAAGCAAAGCGCAACCTTCTCCTCCACTGCGTTGGGCGGCAGCGATTCGCAACGCTCCTTGAGCAACTCAAGCAGCGCGTTCCATTTTTCGGTCTTGGTGTATAGACGGCGCAAGGCGATCACCGCCTCAGGCAACCCCGGCTTGAGCCGTCGAAGCGCCTTCCAGGCGTCAACGGCTTTTTCCAGCAACTGCGGCCGGCGCTCGGCCAGCTCGGCCATCTCGATGCCGCAACGTACGCGGGCCTCGGGGTCGGATTCGGCCTTCTGGGCCTGGCCCAGAAGCGCGAACAACTGGGGGATCTCGTCGCGCGACAAGTGGTATTCGCGGTAGAAATCCAGCACCGGCGCAGCGGCGGGCATCGTCTTGCGAGCCCGCCGAAAGCACGTCTCAGCCTGGGCGATCTGGTTGAGGCGCTTCCAGTAGATCTCACCCAGCGCGACCAGGATGGGCCCCTCGGCCGTCCCGCGCTTGCCCGCGCGCAACGCCGTCTCGTAGACAGTCACCAGTTCAGCCCAGTTCTCGCGTGCGGTCAGAATGCGCGCCACGCCGTGGAGCGCGCGTTCGTGGCCGGGAGCAGCGGACAGCGCCTCACGGTAGTGTTCGAGGGCCTGGTCGGTGAGGTTCATCTGCTCGGCCAGGCGTCCCGCCGCCGCTCGAGCCGTGGCAAGGTCCGGGGGACTGCCCGCGACCGCGATGCGCCGCTGGAGGTGTTCGGCCAACTGGTCCTTGCGGTCAGCCCTGCGAAGCAGACGCTCCAGCAACACGTCAGCCCGGCGCTGGCGCGCATCGAGGACGAAGCTCCGGCGCAAGAAGGATTCGCCTTCGTCGGTCAGCGGACGATAGCGAAGATACAGCTCGCCGGCCGCAGCCAGCAAGGGGGCCGCGGCGGGGCTTTCGCCCGCGTCGCTCGCCTGCCGCACCAGCGCGTCTGCCCGCTCCTGCCAACCACCTTCTTCTTCCTCAAGAACCCGCTTGAACTCGACTGCCGCCGGGTGGTTGCGTGCGATCTCCAACGCTTCGTCCACGCACGCGTGGGCCGTTTCCCACTGACACATCTCACGATGGAGCAGGCGCGCCTTCTCCACGAACAGGGTCGCGCGGCGAATCGGGTCCTGCGCCCAAGCCAGCTCCAAGTCGAGCAGGCGCAGGCAAGGCTCCACGTTTTCCCGGTCGGTGTGCCAAGCCCGTTCGGCGGCCAGCGCCACTTGAAGGGCATCGCGCTCGGTTGCGGTCGCATCGCCCGGTTGCAATCCGGCGAGCAACGCAAGCGCCTGGCCATCTTCAGGGTCCGATCTGAGCGTCGCAAGTGCGGTCGAAAGGTCGTTGTTCATGGTTGCGATCCAAGCCCCCGCGCCCGGAATGAGCCACTGGTTGGGCGGACCCTGACTATAACCTCTTTCGGGTCGCCCAAAATCGGAATCCCGCGCGTCTCCGACGCATTTAGCCGCAAGCGGAAATGGTGGGTGGTGGCGACGGGGCCGGGGGCCGAAGCCCCCTGAGGGGGCGGCCGGAACCGGTCCCGGATCCGGCTTTCGGTCCCGGCCCCCGCCGCCACCCACCCCCTGCTCAACCAAATTCCGGTCAAGCATTCCCGGTTCCCCCAACCCGCCTCTGTGTGTATGCTGCCGGCTGCTTCTCCCCCCAACGGAGGTTCCCATCATGAGAACAGGGATGCACGGCAAGTTCGCTTTTTCTGCGGCCGCTATTGGCGCGCTGCTTCTGCTTCCAAGCTGCGAAAAGAAGGGAGAAGGACCCAAGGCCTGTTGCGATCAGCCTGACCTCCCCGCGGGTGTCGCAAAGTTCAAGATCGTGGCGGATGATGTATCCGGCCCCGGCGACGGCCTGAAGGTCATGCTCCGCGCGGGGCTGACCCAGCCAATCAAGCGCGATCAGGTCTACGGCCCGCTCAAGGTGCTGTACGCCTACGCCATGAAACGATCGCCGCTGGAACCCATTCACGTCGAAGCCTGGCTGTATGCCAACGAGAGTGCCGCCCAGGCAGGCGGCGAAGCGGGCGTCATCGCCAAGGTCATCCGCGAACAGAAAGACCAGGCGCCCCGGTGTGAGAATGGGGTGAAGTACGACTTTCCCGAGCAGGTGGAGCGGGCGTACGTCTGGAGCACCCGCGGCGAGCAGGAGCTGCAGGAGGATCTCAACGACACCTGTCACATCGGCGAGAAGAAGAAGGTGGCTCGCTATGACGAGAAGTTCGCCCACAAGACCACCTACACGTTCGACGCGGCCCATGCCGGAGTCGAGATCACCTATCCCTATCTAGAGATGGGCAAGGACGAGTTCGTGGCCGAGCTGAGACTGAACTCAGCGCTCGCCACCTGGGCCGAGTTCATGACCAGCATGTTCAGCAAGGTCGACGGGCTGAAGGAAATGGCCTTCAACGGGGTCTACAGGGACGAGCCAGCGGTCAAGATCCGCGTGACCCGCGACCAATTCGACAACATCCTGGCGCGCCTGCAGGAACAGATCGCTTCCCACGCCGCCTTCACTTTCCAGGTCATCGGCATGGGCAAGAAGACCAGCGAAGCGGCCGAAAAGGAGCAGGAGAAGTTCAAGAGCAAGAGCTACAAGTCCGCCCTTGAGAAACTGCCCAAGGACCAGGTCTTCGTCTCGCCCAAGCTGAAATGGGTGAAGTAGGGACTTCCTAGAGCGCCTGCACGATCACGTCGTCGACGTACATGCCGTCGAACTGCTGGTTGGGGCCAGATGTGAAGCGGAAGCGAACCTGCAGTGCGGTCGTGCCAGCAGGCAGCACGATATTGTACGAATAATGCGTCCAGTTCAGGGTGCCAGAATGGTTGGCCAGGTTGGGCCACGACGTGCCGCCGCTGATCGAATAGTCTGCACGGAAAACGTCACCGCCGGGTGAGGGTTGGGTTTGCCCGCTCAGCCAATAGCCAAATGACACCGACGCCAGGCCGGTGACGTCGATGGATATGCTGGTGGCCGACGTGTCGAGACCGGGCAAGTAGTTTCCATCAGGGCTGTCGGTCAAGCTGTGGTTCGCGCTCACATACCGGTCGGTAGTCAGACCCCATGCGGAAGCCTGTGGCCATGTCCAGTTGGCTGTGCCTGATTCAAACGAGTCGGCAAGGAGGATCTTGGCCGTGGTGAACGTCGAGGTGAAAGCCGCGTTCATGGCGTTGCCCGCCAGGTCTTTCACGCCAACCACCGTAACCGTGTAGAGAGTCTGGCTGCCCAAGAGGCCCGACGGGGTGAAGGTCGCGATCTGCGTGGCAGAGTCGTAGGTCACTTTGCCTGCCACCGGGTTCGCGCCCGCCACCACCTGGATGGCATCCACCAGGGTAGCGGGGGCGACCGGCTCGCTGAAGGTGATGTCCACGCTGGTGGCCGCAGATGCCCTGGTGGCGCCAGACGACGGTGACACCGCGGTCACGGTTGGGCGCGCGGTATCGGCCGCTGTTCCGGTTGTGAAGTTCCAGCCCGGCGTGAAGCCCACCGCGTTGCCCGACAGATCTCTGATGCCGCTGACCCGCGCGGTGTAGGTGGTAAGGTTCGCCAGCGGGGCGGCCGGGACAAACGTGATAGTCGATGTCATCGCATCGTACGACAGCGTTCCCGCCAAATTGGTAGGTCCGTTCGCGACGGTGAGGCTCAAAGTGGCAGGGTCGAGCGTCTTGCTGTAGCTGACGACCACACTGGTGTTGGTGGCCACCCCGTTTGAGGACGGGGCTGGGCTGCGGAAGACGATGGTTGGCGCGGCAAAGTCGGGCGTGGCGGTGAGCGTGAAACGGATCGAGATGTCGTCCGGCAAGCGCTGCGGCCGCGCGACATCATCTGACACGATCCCCGCGGCGCCCCCAACCAGGGTCAGGGTGAAGTTCGCCAAGGTCGCATTGTAGTTGCCGCCGGTCGGCGTGATGGTCAGCACGTGGAGAGACGAGTTGTAGAGGGAGGTGAATCTCACCGGGGTGCCGGTGGCGGATTCGCGCAAGAGCAGCGTATCGGCCGTGATCGACGAGGCCAGCACCCCAGAACCAAACTGCACGAGCAGGGAGGCTGAGTCCGGGAAGAACATCTCGCCGTCTACTGGTGTCGTGCTCACCAGTAGGTTCGCCCAGACCGTGGTGCTGTCACTCGCGGCGCACCCCTCGGGGCTGGTCACCGCCACGGTGTACGTCGTCGACAGGCTCGGGTTCACCGTGGGCTGGGCCGTCGTCGTACTTGACAGGGCACAGGTCGGTCGGTCGCAGCCCCAGACATAGGTGTATCCGGGTAGGGCTGGCGTGCCGATGCGAACCGGCGCAGCAGGATCGACCGAGACATCAGGGCCAGCGTCGGCTATCACGTTCACGACCTTGATGATGACCGAGTCAGTTGCGACTGCGCTCAGCATGTCGTGGGCCGTCACGGTAAACGTCGTCGTCGCAGGCGGGGTGACCAGCGGCTGCGCCGACGCAGGTGTGGTGAGACAGTCCCCACAGGACGGATTCGCCGACCAGGCATAGGTATAGGGTGGCGTGCCTCCCTGGGCCTGCGCGCCAAGGGTTGCCGACCAGCCGGAGCAGATGGTCTTGTCGGCACCCGCATTGACCGTCAAGAGAGTCCTCACGACGTCCGGCTGCCCGATCGTATCCGCGCCTGAGGCATCCGGGACGCTGCTGTCGGTTCCGGCGTCTTCGCCGGGGCCGTCTGCCAAGAACTCACTTCGGTCGTTTCCAGCCGCGAGGTCAACGCCAGCCAAGCCGTCTACTTGGCTGGCCCCGCCGTCGGCAATCTCGGTGTCAGGGGATGCCGGGGAGGCGTCGTCTGTCTCGACCGTTGCGCCTCCCGCGTCACCCGTTCCCGCAGCCCCGGCGAAACCGCCGGCCGCATCCAGGCCAGGAAGCGTCCCGCCCGCATCATCGCCAGCCCCCACAACGACGTCGGCAAGCTTGGCATCCACCACGACAAGCGACGCGCCGTCCGTTCGGCTGGCGCCAGCCCCGTCGGAGGTACGACCCGTCTCTTCTTGCCCAGCTCCATCAGGCGCGGCCACGTCGTGCCCGCCATCGTATGACACAGGCGGGGGGTTGGTGAGTTTACTGCAGCCTCCCAGAAGAATCACCAAAGCCAGCCGTCGCCCCGCGACCCCCAATCCTGGAAATCGCATCGTTTTCATCGTATTTTGATTGTAGTCAAGGCTACAGGTCCAGTCAAACTAGATCCCCGGGGTAGGACCATCTTGATCCGGAGCCCGATGTGGACGTTGCAAACGCCCGCCGCTCGCGCCAGTCTGCAGCCGGTTCATGATGCCCATCCTCTCTCTGCCCGGTGCCTCTGCTTTCACTCCCGCCAGACTGGCCAAGCGGCTGGCCAAGATCCAAACCGCCAACCCGCAGGTGGCGGCGCTTGCCGCCGAGTTCGTCCATTTCGTGGAACTCGACTCGCCCCTGTCCGACGCTGAGCAGCTCGTGCTGGCGCGCGTGCTGCACTACGGCCCGCGGGCCGAAGGGCGGAGCGAACCCTCTGAGGGCTCCCCTATTGTTGACGGCCGGCGCCTGCTCGTGGTTCCGCGCATCGGCACCATCTCGCCTTGGTCGTCCAAGGCCACTGACGTGGCCCACAACTGCGGCCTTGAGCGCGTGCGCCGCATTGAGCGGGGCATCGGGTACACCGTCGCAGGCGAGGTGGCCAATCAACCCGCCCTGCAGGCTGCCCTGCACGACCGCATGACCGAATCCGTGCTGGCGAGCGAGGCAGAGGCCGAGCGCCTCTTCTCCCACGCCCAGCCGACGCCGCTGGAAACGATCGACGTGTTGTCAGGCGGCCACGGCGCCATCGAAACCGCCAATCTGACCCTGGGCCTGGCTCTGGCGCCGGACGAGATCGATTACCTGGTGGAGAGCTTCCGTGCCCTGAACCGCAACCCGACGGATGTCGAGCTGATGATGTTCGCCCAGGCCAACAGCGAACATTGTCGCCACAAGATCTTCAACGCCGACTTCATCCTCGACGGTGAAAAGCAGCCCCAGTCGCTATTCCAGATGATCCGGCGCAGCACCCAAGCCAGCCCGACCGGCGTGCTGTCCGCGTACAAAGACAACGCCGCCGTGATGGAAGGCCCGGAGGCCGACCGCTTCTTCCCTGACCCGGAAACGAAAGTCTACGCCAACCATCGCGAGCCGGTCGGCATCCTGATGAAGGTCGAGACGCACAACCACCCGACTGCGATCTCGCCCCACCCGGGCGCGTCCACCGGCTCGGGCGGCGAGATTCGCGATGAAGGGGCGGTGGGCCGCGGGTCCAAGCCCAAGGCTGGGCTCACCGGATTCACGGTTTCCAACCTGCGCTTGCCCGGGGCCGAGCAACCCTGGGAGAAGGAATTCGGCAAGCCAGGCCGCATCGCCTCGGCGCTGGACATCATGCTGGAAGGGCCCATCGGCGGCGCTGCCTTCAACAATGAATACGGCCGCCCCAACTTGGCCGGCTATTTCCGCACCTTCGAGATGGAAGTGCCCGGTCCTGCCGGTCCCGAGGTGCGCGGCTACCACAAGCCCATCATGGTCGCGGGCGGGTTCGGCAACATCCGCCTGCCGCACGTGAAGAAGTCCGAGGTGCCGCCGGGTGCGGCGATCGTCGTCCTGGGCGGACCGGCCATGCTCATCGGCTTGGGCGGCGGCGCCGCCTCATCCATGGCCTCGGGCGCGTCTGAGGAGGATCTCGATTTTGCCTCGGTTCAGCGCGACAACCCAGAGATGCAGCGCCGCTGCCAAGAGGTCATCGACCGCTGCTGGGCGCTGGGCGAAGCCAACCCTGTCTGTTCGATCCACGACGTGGGCGCGGGCGGTCTGTCCAACGCTCTGCCCGAGCTGGTGCACGACAGCGGCCGCGGAGCCCTGTTCGAGCTGCGCAAGATCCCCAACGACGAGCCCCGCATGTCGCCCAAGGAGATCTGGTGCAACGAAGCGCAGGAGCGCTACGTCCTGGCCATCGCGCCCGAAGGACTCGGCCGTTTCTCCGATCTGTGCAGCCGCGAGCGTTGTCCCTTTGCCGTGCTCGGCCACGCCACGACTGACGGCCGGCTGGTGTTGACCGATGCCCACTTTGGCAACCGGCCCATCGACATGCCGCTTGGCCTGCTGCTCGGCAATCCGCCCAAGATGTTGCGTCGGGCCGAGCGCGTCCGCCCGACGACGAGGCCATTCTCCACCACGGACATCAACCTACGGGAGGCGATCCGGCGCGTGCTGCGCCTGCCCGCGGTGGCCGACAAGACCTTCCTCATCACCATCGGCGACCGCTCGGTGACCGGCCTGGTGTGCCGCGATCAGATGGTGGGTCCGTGGCAGGTGCCGGTGGCGGACGCTGCCGTGACCACCACCTCATATGATGGTTACACCGGCGAAGCCATGGCCATGGGCGAACGCACACCGCTCGCGCTGCTGAATGCGGCGGCCTCCGCGCGCATGGCAGTGGGCGAAGCGCTGACCAACATTGCCAGCGCGCCCATCGCGAAAATCGGCGACGTAAAACTGTCGGCCAACTGGATGGCCGCCGCCGGGCATCCGGGCGAGGACGCGCGCCTCTACGAGGCCGTGCGCGCGGTGGGATCCGAGCTGGCCCCGGCTCTGGGAATCGCCATCCCCGTGGGCAAGGACTCGATGTCGATGAGTACGGTGTGGCACGAAGCCGGCCAGGAAAGGCGAGTCACCGCGCCGCTGTCACTCATCGTGAGCGCATTTGCCCTGGTCACCGACGTGCGCCGGGCCTTGACCCCGCAATTGCGCCTGGACAAGGGCGACACCGAATTGCTCCTTGTGGATCTCGGCAAGGGTCACAATCGCCTGGGCGGCTCGGCTTTGGCGCAGGTCTTTGGCCAGCTCGGCGACGAGACGCCCGACCTCGACGATCCGTCAGCCTGCAAGACCTTCTTCGCAACCATCCAGCACCTCAACGCCAAGGGCCTTCTACTGGCCTATCACGACCGTTCCGACGGTGGTCTCTTCGTCACCCTGATGGAAATGGCCTTCGCGGGTGGCTGCGGGCTCGACATCGATCTCGCAGGGTTGGCGTGCGCCACCCCCGCACTGCTCTTCTCTGAAGAACTGGGCGCCGTGATTCAGGTGCGTAAGTCGGACACGGCAGCGGTGCGCGCGGCCTTCGCAGGGTCGGCCGGGCACATCCATGGCCTGGGCCACCCGATTCCCGGTTCACGCATTGTCTTCCGCCGAGGCGATCAGACTCTGGTTGAGGACACGCGCACGAACCTACGTCGAGTCTGGTCCGAGACCACATTTGCCATGCAGACCCTGCGCGACGATCCGACCTGCGCCCAGCAGGAGCATGAGGCCCGCTGCGACGAGAGCGACCCAGGTATTTCGCTGCGGCTGACATTCGATTTTGGGCAAGACGTGGCCGCACCCTTTGTCAGTCGCGGGGCACAGCCGCGCGTCGCCATCCTGCGCGAGCAGGGCGTGAACGGCCAGGTCGAGATGGCCGCAGCCTTTAATCGCGCGGGCTTCGAAGCTGTGGATGTGCACATGAGCGACATCCTGAGCGGCCGCATGGACCTGGATTCGTTCCGCGGGCTGGCGGCTTGCGGTGGTTTCTCCTATGGCGACGTGCTGGGCGCAGGCGAAGGCTGGGCCAAGTCCATCCTTTTCCACGCCCGGGCGCGCACGGTCTTCGAACGCTTCTTCGCCCGGGCCGACACCTTCACCATGGGCGTGTGCAACGGGTGTCAGGCAGTTTCTAACCTGAAGGAAATCATCCCGGGCGCGCAGGACTGGCCGCGCTTCGTGCGCAACCGCTCCGAGCAATTCGAAGCCCGCCTGGCGCTCCTGCGCATCGAGGAGGGCCCGTCGGTGCTTCTGCGCGGCATGGCCGGCTCGCAGTTGCCCATCGCGGTTGCCCATGGTGAAGGTCGCGCCGAATTCGAATCCGAGGTGCAGCAGGCCAATTTGGAGAAGGCTGGCCTGGTGGCCGCGCGCTTCGTGAACCACCACGGCGCCATAGCCAGCCGCTACCCGGACAACCCCAATGGCTCACCCGGCGGCATGACCGCACTGACCACCCCGGATGGCCGCGTCACCATCCTGATGCCGCACCCCGAACGCATGTTTCGGGCGGTTCAGCATTCCTGGCGCCCCGAGGGCTGGGATGAAGACGGTCCCTGGATGCGCTTGTTTCGCAACGCACGGGCATTTGTGGGTTAGTTTTGATCTATTATGCCGGCCATGTTCGCGATGATTGCATGGATGCTGTGGTCCGCTGCCGAGGCCGCGAGCGGCCCGGTGGCCAAGCTGCCCGTGCCAGTTGCCAAGGAAATGTCCGGGGCTCTGGTTGCGCTCAACAAAGTCCTGGGCCTGGAGAGCTGGCCTGGGCAGGGCTTCGAATCGTGCCTTGACCGCGGAGGCCTGGAGGCCACGGCCAAGGACGTCAGCGCGGAAGACACCAAGAAATGCGCCGATACCGCACTGACGGGCGGCTTTCCCGAACTGGGCAAGTCGTACGTGATCGGCATTCCCATGGCCGGCATCGGCCCAGTCACGGTGTTTGCGGTCGGTCTGGGTGCGGCGCAAGGCTGGGGCGCCTATTCCTGCGACGCAACCCGCCCCAAGTGCCCGCCGACCAAGCTCGACGGGCCCTCCAAGCAAGCCAAGCGACTTGCTGAACGCTACCGCCGCGCCTGCGCCGACAGAGCAACGATTTGGCTTCCTGCCCGCGAGGGCGTCTGCGGGGCAAGCCCAGGCCCCGTGCAAGAAACCCAAACCCCAACGATGAAGGACTGACCGTCGCAGCGCATTCTCTCTGGTTACGTGGCAATATCGCGCCATGAAGCCTCGTGCTGCTCTTGCCCTGGCGCTAGCCGCCGCGCTCTTCTTGCCAACTCCGTCAGCCTGGGCCTCGAGCGCGCTGGAATTGCTCGGCTCGCCCACGGGTGCCAACGCCCTCACCGCGCGCCTTTTCGCCCGCGGGGCAGGGGCGACCTACTTCAACCCCGCGCTGTTGCCCGAGGCGACCCCCAAGATTGAGGCCGGCTTCTTCGGCCTGGCCGCGCACGGGAGGATTCACCTGAAACCGCGGCCCGACGGCTCCGATGTACCGGTGTCGGTCTATGACCCGCAAGTTTCCTTTTCGGGTGGCTTGCGACCAATGGCGACCCGGGACTTGCCCAACCCACGCCTCGACACCGACGAGAACGACCGCACGCTGTATGCAGTCTTGGGCGTGGTCCGCCCGCTGGCCGAGAAGTACTTGGTCTTCGGCTTCTATGCTCTGCTGCCGGTCAACGCCTTCATGGATGTGAAGGGGTTCTTCCCTGACGAACGAGAACAATACTTCTCGAACCGGCTATCCTTCGAGCAACTGGGCGACCGCTTGACCGCGTCCAGTTTCGCGGTGGCACTCGGCAGCCAACTCAACGACTGGGTCGCGCTTGGCGCTGGCATCGACATCGCCGTTGTCACGCGTTCCAACATGGGGGTGTACATGCCCGACGCGGGCAAGCAAGAAAACGTCTTGCTCGACCCGGACATCCGCACCAACAGCAAGTTCAAGCCCTACCTGGGCGCTCTCTTTCGGCCCTCACCGCGAGTCGCGGTAGCGGCCACGCTCCACCTGGGCACCAGCAACGACACCCGCGGCCAGAACCAAGTGCGCATGTGGAACTACACCAGTCAATACCAGCCAGGTCTCAACTACGTTCCCCAGGTCTACACGCTCACCCAGGGCAACGAACCAGCGCGCCTGGGGCTGGGTGTCAGTCTGACCGGCCAGCGTCCGGCTGAAGGCCGCCCGAAATGGGAAGTGGGGCTGGTTGCGGTCGGTGAACGTTGGACCCAGTACCGAGACCGACACGGCGAGAACCCGCCGGACTCCTGGCACAACACGATAACCGTGGTGGCAGGCGGAAACTTCGCCTGGCGCCAGCGCCGCATCTCCTTTGATCTCGGCTATGCGCCCTCACCGGTTCCGGCTCAGACCGGACGCACCAACTACGTGGACAACTCGCGCATCATTTCCAGCGCAAGCATCGAGGCGCCGGTCAGGTTGCTCGGTCGCGACGTGGAGGCTGGCGTCTACCTATTCGGCTCGGTCTTCATCCCGCGTTCCGCCGAGAAAGATCCGTCTGCCTCCCATCCGGTGGTCGATGATTTCCCTGACAACTCCATCAACCTCAGCACCGGCTTGCCCGAGCCGAGCGCGGCGGGATTGCAAACCAACAATCCCGGCTACCCGGGCTTCGACAGCCACGGCTACATGATCGGCGCAGGGGTAAGCCTACGCATCGCGCGCTAGGGGCTGCTAGACTTGGACTACGGGCCTGGCGGCGGGAAGAGCATCGCCTCGTTGCTCCGCACCCAATCGCAGTCAACTCCAGCGGCGACCTTGACCATCACGAAGCTGCTGCTGCATGCCGTGGGATCGGCGCTCGACTTGGACATTGAATAGAGGCTCTTGATATTCGCCGGGTCAGACGCGAGGACCGACTGGTCCGACTCGTAGATCATCCAACCCTCGACGCGATCCGCGGCCACCGCCACACCGTGAAGCGCAGTCGCTTGCCTTTGCACGCACCGGATGATGCCCGTGATGAGGCCGCGCAGGCCAACGCTGATTCCAGGGTACTTGTCGCCGTCGGTGTCGACCACCCGCGGATCGTTGGGATCCGTGGGCAGGGCGTCGCAAACCGGGTCGGCCAAGTCTGCGCCCGCGACCTCTATCAGGCTGGGCAGGGTGAGCGTCAATTGCCCCGATTCGTCGGGCGCGAAGGTTCCGCTGCGCTGGACCAGCGACGGGGTCAGCCGCCAAGGATCCAGAACGATGACCGTGGCCGGGTTGTTGACATCGTCGTTCTGAATCCGATCGCAGTAGTGACCGGTGAGGGTGACGTCGGCCGCGTTCTGAACCACATCGACCAGGATCACGCCGAGAGACTTGAGGCGAAACGGGTTCGAGTAGGTCGGGGCCGTGACCGTCTGGGCCCCGATAGTCTCGAGCACCCAGGTGCCTGACAGGTCCGTCACCGAAGCAAGCGCGGGGCTGCTGGGGCACAGTGGGACGGGTGCCCCAATGTCGACGCACACGTTCGCAGGCTCACTGCCAGCGTCCGCGCCCGGCTCCGGAGCCGCATCAGGAACCGACCCGCCACTGCTGCTGCATCCTGTAAGTATCCCGGCGACAAACCCCAGAACCCTGGCCTGGCTCAAGAATCCACTTGTGTGAGTCATGGGCGCGCAAGATACCAGATCGCTGCCGCCGAGCCTGTATTATTGAGCGATGACCATCCGTCCTGGCACCGGTCCCGGCCACTCGACGCCCGGCCTGCTCGCCGTCGCGCTCCTCCTGCTGGCCGGGGCAATCCTGGCACCGGCTGCCGCCCATGCGGAGGCGTTTTCCGACGCTGCCGGACGCGGAGCGGTGAGCGCATTCCTCTTCGCGTTCGTGGCGGGCTTCCTCACTTCGCTTACCCCTTGCGTCTACCCGATGATTCCCATCACCATCAGCGTTTTCGGCGGCCGCGGCGGTGTGCGCCGCGCGCATGCATTTGCCCTGGCGACTCTGTACGTGGCGGGAATCGCCATTATGTTCGGCACCCTGGGCACTACCTTCGCGCTGCTTGGAAAGGCGTTCGGAACGTTTCTGGCCAATCCCTGGGTGGTGGTGCCGCTCGCGCTCTTCTTCTTCGCCATGGCAGCCTCCATGTTCGGCGCCTTCGCCTTGGCCCTGCCGTCGGGTTTGCAGCAACGCATGTCGCAGGTGGGTGGACGCGGCTTTCTCGGGGCATTTCTCATGGGCCTGGTCGGCGGACTCATCGCTGCGCCTTGTACCGGACCGCCTTTGGCCGGAATTCTCGCCTATGTCGCCACCACGCGCGACGCCCTGCGGGGCTTCTTGCTGCTTGCGACCTACGCAGCCGGGATCGGCGTCCCCTTCTGGGCCATCGCGGGCTTCTCGCTGCACCTACCCAAGTCGGGCGCCTGGATGGAAGGCGTGAAGAGTGTTTTCGGAATCGCGCTGACGGTGGCCGGGCTCTACTACCTGAGAGTCGTGTTCTCGCCTCTGGCGCAGGTGACCGGCCGGTCCTCTGCCTTCTTGGCCGTGGCCATCGCCGTGGCCGGGTTGGGGATTCTGCTGGGCGCTGTGCATCTGTCGTTTCACGCGACGCCGCGCACGCGGCTGCGCAAGACGCTTGGGATCGCACTGACGGTCGCGGGTCTGTTCGCCATCATCAACTACGTCCTTACCCCCAAGATTGCTCTGCACTGGCTGCCCACGGAAGCCGCTGGCCTGGCCCACGCCCGGGTCAGCGGAAAGCCGGTGGTGATGGACTTCACCGCCGACTGGTGCCTGCCTTGTCGGGAGTACGAGATCAGCGTGTTTGCCCGGCCCGAAGTCGCCGCCCTGCTGGGCGACTTCATCCTGGTGAAGATCGACCTGACCCGCGAGGACCAGGACGACGCCCTGCCCGCGCTGAGGGATCGCTACGGCGTCTCCACCCTGCCGGCGGTGCGTTTCCTCGCGCCCGGCGGCCAGATCGTAGGCCGCATCGACAACCTGATTCCGTGGCGCGAATTCCGGCGCGCGTTGCTGGACGCACAAACGGCAGCGGAGGAAAAGTAGCGGCACCGCGTCTGGCGGCCTAGAAATCCAACCCGCCGGAAGGAATCGCGCAGGCAGCGTCGTTGTACAGGCCCCACCACCATATCTCGTCCTGAAGCTGGGCATCCGTTCCGGCGCTGACGTCGATGACGTTGTAACCAGCGGTCTTGGCCGGAGGAATCGGCCCGGCAGCGCAAGTCAATTGAGTACCGTTGATCCTGAATGTGCGAGGGGTTGCGTAGGTATAGCAATTCCAGTTATCAATCCTGTCGCAGGTCACGTAGCACAATGGGCTAGTGGTGAGGAACTTCCCTGGGTGGCCGGCCGACGCCGGCGAGGGCGGGTTGTTGCCCGAAACCACCCTGCAACTTCGCGGCGCTGCCGGGACGACAGCCGAGTTCGCCGAGCTGCAGTTGCCGCTGGCGTTTCGGGCCGTCACCACATAGTAGTAGGTCGTCCCATTGGTCACGTTCGAGTCGATAAAGGGACTGGCGGTAGCTGGTGGGTTGAGCGTTGTGAACGGTCCCGCGGCGGCAGCCCCGCGTTTGACCTGGTACGAGGTCGGGCTGCCGGTCGAGGCGTCCCACGACACTGTCACCCGCGATATCCCCGCGGTAGCCTTGACGTTTCTGGGAACCGACGGAGAACTACAGGACATGGCTGACACAGCCGGGGTGGAGTAGAGGGACGCACAGGTGCCCGCCGCATTGCTGGCGTTGACCACGTAGTAGTAGGTCGTGCCGGCCGTCAGGCCGGAATCCGCGTAGCTGGCAGCGGTCTGGTTGGTACTCACAGGCGTGAACGGTCCACTTGCGCTCGCCCCGCGCGACACTGTGTACCCCGTGGCGTTGGTCACTGCGTCCCACGACACGGTGATTCGGCCATTGCTGGTGTCTGCGGCTGCGGCGACGTTGCTCGGCACGACCGGCGGCGCACAGGCCGGCGTGGCGGAAACCTCGGTCGAATTCGGCGAGGTACAGGTGCTGTTGCTGGCGCTGACCACGTAGAAGTACTTGGTGTCATTCAACAGAGCCGAATAAGTATCGGTGAATGTGGTCGCGGCGGCAGCCACCGTGCCCGCGGAGACATATCCGCTGCCACTGGTCGTGCTGCGGCCGATGTTGTACGAGGTGGCCCCGCTGGCAGCCGTCCAGGTCAGGGTCACCTGCTTGTTGCCAGGGGTGGCGGTGACGCCCGTCGGGGCAAGCAGGGTGCAGGCCGCGACCGGCTTGGCGTAGACCTCGGCCGAGGTTGAGAAACAGGTGCCATTGGTGGCCTTGACCACGTAGTAGTAGGTCGTCCCGTTGGTAACCGACGAGTCAGTGTAGCTGGTCACGGTCAGGTTGGCAGCGGAGATGTCAGTATAGGGACCGCCCTTGACTATGCTGCGCGCCACGACATACGACACCGAACCGCCGGTAGTGGTAGAGGCGGTCCAGGAGAGCGTGACCTGGCCGTCGCCTGGGGTTGCGGCCTGCATGGCTGGCACCGACGGAGGCGTGCACACTGGCTTGGCAGACACCTCGGCGGACGGGGCAGAGAGGCAAGACCCGTTGGCGCTCACGACATAGTAGTAAATCGTGCCATTCACGACACTTGTGTCGGTGAAGCCCGTGGTAGTTGGCGTGGCGATGACGGTATACGGACCGCCCGCGGTTGTGCTGCGCCGAACCTGATACGAAATCGCGCCGCCCGTCGAGGCAGTCCACGTGAGCACGACCTGGCCGTTGCCCGGCGTAGCCAGAAGACTGGTTGGCCTTGACGGAGGTGTACAGGCCGGGGTGGCGGACACCTCCACAGAATTGGCCGAGTTGCACGAACCGTTGCTGGCCGTCACGACATAGTAGTAGGTCGTCTCATTGATGACACTGGTATCCGTGTAGCTGGCAACGCCTGACGTACCCACCAAGGCATAGCCCGAGCCCAGGGTGGTGCTGCGCAGGACGCGGTAGGAAACCGCGCCGGCCGTCAGAGCCCAGGTCAACGTCACCGCGCCGCTGTTGGCAACCGCGGCCAGGTTGGTCGGCGCGGCCGGCGGCGTGCAACTGGGCGCTGCGAAAACCTCGACTGAGTTGTCGGAACTGCAGGTGCCATTGCTGGCCGTGACCACGTAGAAATAGGTCGTCCCGTTCGCAACATTGGCGTCGTCGTAGCTGGTGCCCGTGGCGACCGTGGCCACCGACAAGTAGCCCGTCCCCGTCGTGGTGCTGCGCCCGACGCTGTACGAGGTGGCGCCGGCGGACGCGTTCCAGGTCAGAGAAACCTGCCCGTTCTTCGAAACCGCAGTCACCGAAGGCGCGGCGGGTGGGATGCAACTGCCCGTGGGCGTGACCGAAACTTCGGGGGAGTTCATCGACTCGCAGGTCAAGATGGTGTTAACCGAAGACACCACGTAGTAGTAGACCGAGGCGCCGGCCAGGCCGAGGCTGAGGTAGGGTGAGCTTGACGTCGTGGGCGGACTGCCCTGGATGGTGTAGCCCGAACCTGAGACGCCGCTCCGCTTGATGTTGTACCCGGTGGCCCCGGGTGCCGGAGTCCACGAGATGCTGGCGGTACCTGGCAAAGTCCCTGGCGCGGCCGCTACACCCGTGGGCGCGACCGGCCGCACGTAGATGACGTCGACAGGACAGGAGACACTGCTACCGGTGCAGATCTCGGCCGGATCGCATTGGTCCATGTCAGTGGATGCACGACAGGTCGTTCCGACCGGAGCCATGCCGTCAGCCGGACAGTCGGGGCCGCTTCCCGAACAACTCTCGGCAAGGTCGCAGATACCTTCGGCCACCCGGCAGACGGCGCCCGCGGTCAGGAAAGCATCGGCCGGACAATCGGGGCTGGAACCGGTGCAGCTTTCGACGATGTCGCAGTCGCCTTGGACTGCACGACAGACCGTGGTGACCGGCGCGTAGATGTCGACCGGGCAAGCGGCGCTGACGCCATCGCAGACTTCAGGTACATCGCACAGACCAACCGCTGGCCGGCAAACCGTCCCGGCCGCAACTGGGCTACCTGCGCTCCAGCACGACCCGCGCCCCAGATCCGCTGCCACATCCCGAGCCACGTCTTGTGGGAAATCCTGGGGAGCATCCCGGAAGACGCCCGGCGGGACATCCGACCCGCCATCAGGGAGGTGACCGGACGTGCCATCTGCTTCTGCATCGGAGACGGGCAAAGCAGGCACATCTTGCACAGGACCTTGATCCAGGTTGCTGTTCCTCTCGGCGTCTTGCGCGGACGACGCCCCGCTACCCGCGCTGGCATCGAGTCCGTGATCCGGGCATTGGCCGTTCTTCTCGCACACAACAATGGCGGATGGCTTGTCCAGGCTCACACAGGCCCCGATCCACACCAAGGGAACCGCCCAGGCGAAGGCCGCAAGGCTGCGCATCATGAGTCGTTGCTCCTAGTGAGGTTGGCGATGTCGGAACCTGAAACAGTCTTCATTGTGGCCGGGGCATCGCAACGAGTACAAGATTATTCTTCTTCTGCATCCGAGGCTGACCGTGTCCGATAGCGAACCGCGCCGAAACGGCCGGTCGTTCCGAGCCACCGGCAGGTCGCCCTACGATTCTGTGATGCTTGCCGTTTCACCGTGGATCGCACGGTGGCGGATCGCAGTCGCTTGTTCGCGCAGGTTGTCGGCAGTGGCCTCCCTCCCCGTCCGTTCCTCGTATTCCGCATAGGCCGCGAAAGCACGGCCCAGCTCCAAGCCCGCGCGTGATTGCCCGAGCACCTCCACCGCCCGATCGAAAACCTCGCGCGGACCGCCGCGTTCCGACTCGCCTGGCGCGCCGCGCGAGAGGGCGGTAGCCAGCACGCGCAGGGCTGCGCCCAGAAGTGGCCCTGCGCCCAGTTTCTCAGCCTCGGCCGCGGCCCGGCTGGCGTGTTCGCGCGCGCCCACGTTGTCTTCGCGGACCAGGCAGATCTCGGCCAGCCCGCGGTCGGCCTCCGCGCACAGTCGCCGCGCCCCGAACTTGCGCGCGACGTCCCGAGCCGCTTTCAGCTCGGTCTCAGCCTCCTCCACCTGGCCAAGCGCCAGATGGCACTCGCCGATTTGCAGCGCCACGTGACACTCATGCAGGCACTCTCCCATCTCGCGGGCCACGACGCGCGCCTGTTCCAGCAGGTTCTGCGCCAGCCGTGGATGGCCAGCCTCGCGCGCCAGGCTTCCCAGGTCAAGCAACGAAAAGACGATGCCATGCGGATCACGCGTGGTCTTGCTTATGAGAAGCGCCTCCTGAAAACTCCGCTGTGCCCGGCCCAGCTCGCCGATGTGCGCCTCCACCAGCCCCATCCACGACAGGGTCAGCGCCTTGCCGCGCTGGTCGTGCAACTCTTCGCGGATTGCCAGGGCGGCCTTGTGGCAGGAGATGGCTTCGTCCGGCCTACCGATAAGGTAGTTGACCCGACCGATGTCGTCCAGGCTGGCCGCCACGCCGGGCCGGTCACCTGCAAGGTCGAAAAGCAGGTGCGCCATGTCCAGGTGCTGCAGCGCCAGTCGATAGTCGCCGAGCGAGCGATGGATGCGCCCTACCCGCGAATGAGCCGCCCCGCCCTTGGCCGGCAGATCCAGCCGCCACGCCAGCTTGAGCATCTCGCCGAAGTGGGCCAGCGCTTCGCGGCCTCGACCGAGGCGGGCCGCCGCGTCGCCCAGCTTGTGGCAGGCGTCGATCTTGAGCAAGGCATCGTCGGCTCCGAGCAAGCGGACGACTTGCAGATAGAGGGCACGCGCCCGATCATAGCGCCGGAGCTGGCCAGCCGAGTCTCCGGCGGCCAAGTACGCGACAGCTGCCCTACGATCGTCACCACCCTCGACATACAGGTCCGCCACGTGCTCGCGCTGCTCGCTTCCCGGCGAGACGCCCAGCCTGGCCTCGATCCACTGGGCCGCGAAGCATCTGCGTTCGGCCAGAGTTCGAGGGTCAACCGTGGCTTCGACAAGGGCGCATACCGCCGGATCGACAAAGGCCCACGCGGTGTCACCGAAGTCCAGCGTCTTGTCAGGAGCCTGGTGTATGAAGCCTCGTTCATGCAAAGAGACCAGCAGGCGCTTGGTCTCCTCGATGGACGGATCAGGGGCGAACACCATAGTCGGGTCCCAGGGATCGGCCCCGATGCGTCCCATGGCCACCACGCCGCCAACCCAGAACACCGGCCCCATGGCCAGCCCACGGCCGAGCAGCTCGCGCTCGGCCGACGACAGGGTGGCCACGCGCGCCTGGGCCGCCGCCTCGGGGCCAAGCGCGATGGGTTCCTGGTCCGCGCGCTCCAGGTCGAACAGCCACGAACTCGCCGTGGCCGCGACNNGCGACCAGAATGCCGTGCTCGTGATACACCCCGAGGAGTTGCTGGAGCAAGGAGGGATTACCACCAGACTCGATGGCTGCCCGCTCCGCCAACCCTGGCGCCAGCTCCTGCGCGCCGAGCGCACACTTGATGAACACATCCATTTCCAAAGGCTGGAGCGGATTCAGGTCGATGCGCGCGTGGCTGCCTTCTTGCTTCATCCACCCGGGCCGACGCACGAATAACTCAGGCCGAGCCGCAGCCACCAACACGATAGGCGCCTCGCCCAGTTCGGCGGACAGGCATTGCAAGACCTCCAGTGACGCGTCGTCAGCCAGGTGGACGTCGTCAACCACCAATGCCAGGGGCTGTTTGCGCGCATCCTCTTCCAGAAAACGTCCCAGAACCGCCCGAGCCATGTCGAGCTGCCGTTCGGGACGCATGGCCAGGGACTGGGCAAGCGGGCTCTCCGCCATCTCGAACCCCAGGAACTTGCCCAGCAGGCCCGCCACTTCGGACACGCGGCGGTCCCCGAAGACCGCCTGCAGTTCGGCGCGATATGCGGCCTGGGCGGTCGTGTCGTCCATCTCCGCGGTGATTCCAAGTCGCTGGCGCAGCAATGCCGCCAGCATCGTGAAGGGTGCCGTTTGGCCATCTGCGGACGGCTTGCCGCTGGCAAGAAAGACGCGGAATTCCGCGGCCTGGGCCACCTGCTTGACCCATTCCTCCACAAGCCTCGACTTGCCCAACCCGCTCTCGCCGATGACCGTTACGAACTGCGGTGCATCGAAACGGATGGCTCGGCCGAGCGCAGCATCGAGCGCACGGCGCTCCGGCTCGCGGCCCACGAAACCCCTAACCCGAAAGTCCCTCTTGTTGCCGTCTTGCTCAAGGTGCATCACACCTTGATAGAGGGTTTTGCGGGGAAGGCAAAAAACACATCTGCTTTCGGCAGAGCCACCACCACGGCTACATCTCGTCGATGATGCGCGTCGGCGCCACGCGAAAACCACCGGCCCGGAAAGCGCCCCTACATCGCGATGATGACCACGCCTCGCTTGATCGCGGGTTCATGCCTGTCGTCGTCGCCCACGTCACTTGCCGGCCTGTCTTCGGGTGACCTGGGAAGACCCGGGACAGGCAACTCAAGCTGCGGCCGGTCGCCGCGACGACGCTCTTCCTCTTCGCGGCGTCGGATCTGGTCTATGATCCAGGGCTCTAGCATGAGATGGCCTTCTTCTATGGCTTGCAACATCGCCGCCTGTCAGTCAAGAAACCCAGCGTCTACGGAAAGAAACTCCGTAGGATCGACAGGTTGCGTGCCGAAGTCGGTTTCTGGTCTGCCTGCAGCAAGAGAGATGAATCGTGCCAATCCATGACACAGGTGTCGTGGTCCTGAGATCAAATCCTCAGGTCTTCTCCTTTCCGTCCCTCCCTGGCTCTTGAACGCGCCAGACCGGGGAAGGATCTCTACTCTCGTCTTCCTGCGTCTCGCTGCGCCAGCCGACTGGCAAGTTTCAGCAAGTAGGGCTCGCTGGCGCTTCCATCGTGCTTGCCCTGGGACAGCCGGATCAGGATAGGTTCGACCGGACAGGAGAGCCCGAGAATGCGCACCGCCTGGCGCGGCTTGGCGGCAACCATTTCAGCCAGGACTTGCCCGTCGCGCGCTCTGATGACTTCGACCCTGACCCTCACCCGGGACGGCGGGGTGACTTCGATGTCCAGTTGGCGCGGCTCGCTGGCAAGATAGCGAAAGACGTCCACATCGCCCACCGGCAGGTAGCCCGTGGTCGTGCCATCGGCCAGCGACGACGCATGGGCCGCGTCGTCGTTGGGCTCGATCTCGAAAACGCCCTGGGACTCCGGTGGCGCGGCCTCTGCATGCAGAACGTAGCGCCGCTCGCGGTCAAGCCCGCTCTCCGCGCGCACTACCAGGTACCACCATCGGCCCGCGGCACCGGCGGCGCCGGCGTCAGCAGCCGCGCTCGGAGGTACGATGTTGCGCAAGACCAGTCTCTCGCCCTTTCGGCCGCGCACCGCCACGATCTTTCTCCCTGCTGAATCGTTGACGGCCAGGCCTGCGGCCACCCCTTCCACGCCCTCAAGGTCCAGGTTCAGAACCCAGCCAGGCCCCATGACATCGAGTGATAGCCGGTACCAGTCCTCATCACGATGCCAGCCATGAAGCCCGGCCGCCAGCGCGCTTCCGCCCTGCCAGGACAGATCGCCGGCGGATTCCAGCCGATCGTTGGGCTCGCGCTCGTCGGCGACTTCGAAGTCGAGCAGCAGCACCGTCATTTGGTACGAACTACCCGCCAGCGCGCCCGCATCTGGCATGCCGCGACCCTTGGTGGCCGGGGCCGACGCCGCCCTGACGCGCAAATAGTAGCTGTGGCCCGGCAGCACAGCCATGTTCGGCAGCCCGACTGCTTCGCCGGGCTCGGCCGTCACAATCTTCACGACCCGCTCGGTTTCGTCGAGAAGCTCAAGCGCCAGCGCCAGTCCTGCCTCAGGGTTGATCACCACGGACAACCGCTTCGCGAACGCGAACAGGTCCGCCGCTTGTCCAGCATCAGAGGACAGGCGCGGGCCTGGGACGACGACCTTGAACACGTCTACGTCCGCGGACTTGCCAGCTTCCATCCGACCGATCATTCCCTTGACCGCCGCAGCAGGGGGAATGCCGGCCCACACCAGCTCATGGGCCTCCCCTGGTGTGTTGTTGGGCTCGCGTTCCGTGACCGGTGGCTCTCCCACCGCGACCCTCGATCGCTGCACGACCACGACCGCTGCCGCGTCGCCGCGCCGGAAATGCGGCGCCCGACGGCAAGAGAGGCCAGCCAAACCCGTGAGCAGGGCAAGCACCGCCACGAGAACAGGGCCGCAAGATACCAAGGGGCGGACCACGGCGGGCAAGGGAATCCTCTCATGATCGAGTTCCGCCATGCCCGATGAAGTCATTCAGCGCCCGGCGCAAAGGTCCTGGAGTGGCCGGATGCCGGCGAGAAACTCTGCCTCAGCGACCAAAGAGTCGCCGACCTTCGCCTCACCACGCATCTTCCACATGGCGGTTCCCCTGCGCAAGGGAACCACTTCCAGTCTCAAGACGTCGCCGGGAAGCACCGGCTTGCGGAACTTCGCCTTGTCGATGGCCATAAAGACCATGACTTGTGAAGCCGGATCAAAAGAAAGGTGGCGCGCCGCCAGCACCGCCCCGGCCTGAGCCATGGCCTCGATGATGAGCACCCCGGGCATGATGGGGTGGCCGGGAAAATGGCCCTTCAGAAAGGGCTCGTCCGCGACCACTGTCTTGCGCGCGACGATGCGATCCAAGTCGACCAGCTCGACATGGTCGATCATCAGAAAGGGCGCTCGGTGCGGCAGGATGGCTTCGATGGCGCGGGAATCGAGCTCCATGGCCCCCGCTACTTCTTCTTGCTGGGCGCGGGCTTGCTTTCTTTGGACGCGGGCGCAGAGCCCTTCTCGTCGCCTGAGTCATAGCGCCGAATGACCTCGTTGGTCAGATCCAGCTTCGATTTGGCGAACAGGATGGCTTCCCTCTGGAGAATCATGGTGAAGTTCTCGGCCGCGGCGATCTTGTTGATGATTCGCTGCAGGCGGTCGACGATGGGCCGCATGGTCTCTTCTCGCTTGGCGCTAATAGCCTGCTGGTGGCGCAGGTAGGTTTGCTGGACTTGGGCCACCCGTTCCTGCAACTCGGATTCCTTCTGGTGGACAGTGTCGACCGGCAGCAGGGTGCGCTTCTTGTTGAGATCATCGAAGGCCTTCTTGACGTCATCCTGCTGTTCGTCGAGCTCCTTCTGCTTTTGATCGAAAATCTTCTTAAGCGAGGCCTCTGCCTTGCGCCCGTCCTCGTTCTCAACAATGGCGCGTTGGAAGTCCACGAAACCGAGCTTCACTTCTTCGGCCAGAGCAGGCCGAATCAGGCCGGCAAGCATCACCAATCCGAGTAGGGTGGAACGAATCATGCGCGTCATCTCCATGTAGTTCAGCGGAAAGCCCATGGATATCACGCTCCGGGCTGAGGGGCCACCCCTGGTGGAGAAAGTTGACGCGTACGCGGCGCAGCGGGACTGCGGGGCGCCGCCAATAGTGAATCGGTAACCAACCTGAAAACGCCGAGACCAAGAGCATCGGCAAGAGCTGCGCTGAGATCAGCGGGGCAACCTGCCCGCCAACCTGCGCAGGGGCGCGAATGAATGGGAATGTATCGAGCGTCCATGCGCTATCTGGCACCCTCTGTTCCCGGACACTTCTTCAGCTCTTGCTCGATATCGTGGAGAATCTGATCATTCGAAGGATAGATGGGCCTCGCCCCATGATTGCTGCCGACATTCATGCCTCCGAAAACCACCACGTCCACGTGGCAGATGTTGGTTTCCCGCCGACCCTCGCGCCACCGTGAGACCTCACCCTCCACGCGGATCCCAGGGAGGCCCTGCACCAGCCCACTATTGCCCAAGGGCCTTGGGCCCGCTTCCACCACCTTGCCTTGAAGGCACACAAGCTCCCGGCAGTGTCGATTGGCCTCGTCCTCGGGATCGCAGACCGTCCCAAGAGGGCGACTCGCAGCACCAACCAAGTCGACGGACAAGCAACCCCGGTCTACTGGTCGCGTCCTTGCGGAGAACGGCTCACTCCCCGCTCGCGCTGGAGAGTCGGCTTCCTTCGAGCGTGGGGGCGCGCTGCCCTTCTCCTCGCCTGCGTCGTAGCGCCGGATGACCTCGTCGGTCAGATCCGGGGTCAGGTCCAGGTGCGGCTTGACGAAGACCACGCCCTGTTTCTTGTCGCAGATCACGGTCAAGTTCTTGGCCGCGGCGAGCTTGGCAATGATTCGCTGCAAGCGCCCGACGATAGGCTGGGTCGCCTCTTCGTCCTTCGCGGCCAGGTCCTGCTGGTAGCGCATGTAAGTCTGCTGGACCTTGTCCACCCGTTCCTGCAACTCGTATTGCTTCTGGCGAACGGTGTCAGCGGGAAGTAGTGCCTTCTTCTTGTTCAGATCCTCGATGGCCTTCTTGACCTCGTCCTGCTGCTCGTCGAGTTCCTTCTGCTTCTGATCGAAGACCTTCCTGAGCGAGTTCCGGGCCTTGCGCCCATCTTCGCTCTCGTAGAGGGCGCGGCGCAGATCGACGAAGCCGAGCTTCACTTCTTCGGC
>PMCR01000265.1 GCA_003155465.1 Myxococcales bacterium
CTGGGAACGGTCAAGGGCAAGATTTCGGTGGCGCAGAGCGTGGCAGTTGAGGCGGGCGCCACGGTTGAGGCCGATGTCGAGGCCCAGACCGTCACAGTGAGCGGCCGGCTGACCGGCAACGTGGTGGCGCGCGAGCGCCTTGAGCTCAAGCCTGAGTCCAAGATGGTGGGCGACGCCAAGTCGCCGCGGATCGTGATTGCCGACGGTGCCGGGTTCAAGGGCAACGTGGACATGGACGTGTAGGCGCACACCATGGCTGACAAGGAAACCGTAGTCGGGCCCGAAACGCGCATTTCGGGCGAGGTACGCGGCGAAGAGGACCTCATTGTCCGCGGCCGCATCGACGGCAGGGTGCAGCTTACGCAGACGCTCACCGTCGAGAAAGGCGCGACGGTCCAGGCCGACGTGGATGTCCGCCATCTGGTCGTTTCCGGCACAGTGGTTGGCACCATCGTCGCTTCTGAGAGCGTGAAGTTGACGTCGACGGCGCGCGTGGTGGGTGATCTGGCATCCCCGCGCGTGATGATGGAGGCCGGGGCCGCATACCGAGGCCGTGTGGACATGGGCGACATTGCGGCCGCACGGGCTGCGGTCAGCTCCCGTGCTGTGCAGCGCCCTGCCGCGAGCGAGAAGCTCGCGATCCATCCCGCACCCCCACGCATGGCTACGGCCGCCAAGGCGGTAGTTTCTGGCAAAGCTGCGGCGCCGGTCGCGCCGGCTGTGCCTGCTGCACGTTCCACGATCCCGGCTGCTGCGGTTGGCGCACTTGGTCCCGCCTCACCTCCTGCCTTTCCGCGGGTTGCCGGGGCCATGGGCGCCATGAGCCCGGCCTGGGCCAAGAAGAAGATCCGTCGGCGCTAGCTACGGCTCGTTGGGAAATTTCCGGCCGCCGGCCAGGCCGGGCCGCGGATGGCGGCCCGCGGGCCGCGAGAGCGAGGGCGTGAGCGAGTTCGTGGGCGTTTGGCGGGAAGACGAAGAGCGGGATGCGGGCCGCGGACGCTCACGCGAGTCGCCCGCGCTGGTCGCTGCACTCACGCTGCCGCTCACGGCCACGGCCGCGTCTGCTGCGGGACCGTGGGGGGTGAAGAGGTGTCCGGAAATCGACTCTGGGCGAGGGGAAGGAAGGGGTGAGATAGGGGCAGGACCGCGGGGACAACTCACAGAAAGGCTCGTTCCAACCGGGGTCGGCCCGCCACGGGTGACGACCTACAATTGCGCCCCTGCCAGATAGAACTTGTTGTTTCTGTCGTCGACGATCTTCAGGGACGGCCGTGCGGCCTCGGGCAACAGGCCCCGCAGCGAATCGAAACGCGTGCGCTCGACCACGAAGAAGATCCGCTTGCCCGAGTTGCGGCCCAAGAAATCCTTCAGGTCTTCGGCGTTGCGGTCGCCAAGAAAGACGGTGCGCTTTTCCTTGGCGCCTTCGTAGATTTCGTTCTGCGTGTAGAAGTTCTCGCCGCGCCAGTACATCTGCCAGGCGGCAAGCCGCTCGTCGGACGACCGCCGTTCCTTGTAGTAGGTCGCGATGAGAGGCTTCTGCGACCAGCGGTCGGACACCTGCTTCATGTATACGTCCAGCAGAAAATAGGTGAAGCACACGGCCGTCAGGGCCAGCGCGGTCGCGGCCACAGTTCGCAGCCGTGGCCACGCGAGCAGCAGGGCAACGGCCGAGAACAGGGAGGCAAACACAGTCAGTGCGATCCGGTAGTCGAGTTCTGGCGGCCAGGGACGGCCTTGTGGCGTGTTGACGTAGTCGTACGAGAAGAGCCAGATGAAGTGCTGGGCGTTCTTCTGCGCCCCGGCCAGGTCGAAAGTCACCAGGGCCAAAAGCGGAATCCCGACCACCGCGGCCAAGAGGGCCAGCCGTCCCCGCGCACGGCCCAAGAGATCGTCGAGGAAGCAACCCACCACGATGGCCAAGCCGGGAAGGGCGGGCAGGATGTAGTGGTGGAACTTGGTCATGGACAGGGACACGACCGCGTAGCCAGCCACGAACCAGATGGCGCCGAAGCGGAGAATCTCGCGGCGTTTCGAGATCGATGTTTCACTGGGGGCGCCGGCTAGGCTGACCCGGCGGAACGGGCGCATCACCACCCAAGCCAGGGCCGAGGGCGCCAGCGCAATCCACGGGAACACGCCGTAGCCCAACTCGCGGATGAAGTACTCGAAGGATCCGCGGTCGCCGTGCCGGCCGAGCACTAGGCGGCGCCAGTGGTTGTCGCCGTACAGCTCATTCCAGAACGGGAACCCGTGGCGAATCAGCATGGCGTGGTGCCAAGGCACCGCGACCAGGGCGCAGGCCAGAAGCGCGAGCGGCAGGGCGGGCAGAAGCTGCGCGCGAGCCAGGCGCCGCCAGTTCCAGGTGAAGAGCAGATAGGCCAAGAACACAATCACTGGCAGGCCCAGCCCGGCCAGGCCCTTGGCAAGAATGGCCAAGCCGCACAGGATGGCAGCCAGATATAGATAGAAGGGCGCCTTGTAGCGGGTCTTTGCTGCATACCACACGAAGAGCAAGAACCCGATCGCGTAGGGCAACATGGCCACCACGCCCGGGATCTGGAGATTCCGCTTGGGCCAGATGTTCCAGGGTCGCAGCTGGATGGAATCGACCACGATCTGCGGCAGCACGGTAAACGCCAGAAGCCCGAGGGTCAGATAGAAAGATGCATGGTGCGGCCAGGACAAACGTCCCCAACGTCGCCGCGGCAGCTCCCGGTCCTGGTCGTCGAACAGGGCGAGCGCACAAAGGGCCAGGGCCATGGTCATGGGCCCGATGAAGGCCATGTCGGTCATGGCCTGCCGGGCCACCAGACTGAACATTGGAAAGGTGGCCAGCGCCAACACCGACAGAAGGCCGGCGCGGCGACTGACGAAGCGAGACACGGCCATGTACACGCCCACCAGCGCCAGCAACGACATGCAGCAGAACGGCAGACGCAAGGCCCACTCAGCCCGGGTGGAGAGCGCGAACGTCCCGGGCGAAGGGTGCCCGGCCAGCCCGAAGACGGCCATCGACAGACTGATCAACCAGAAGCTGAGCACTGGCTTCGACCAGAAGACCTCGGGATCGATGGGTGAGCCAGGCCACCACAAGCTGATGAAGTCCCCGCGGGCAACCATCTGACGCGCGACCTCGCCGTAGTGGGTTTCCCAGGGATCCCACAGCCCGTATGTCCCGGCGAACGGGAGGTAGAGCAAGAGTCCGCACAGGATGACCAATGTGATCATCTGTCTTTCGGAAAGGCGGTCGAGCAGGGCCGCCCATCGGGCACGGCTCGATCCGGCGACCGCGGGGACCGATGCGTTGTTTGACTCTTGGGGTGTCATACGAGCGAGGGGATTCGGAATCTAGTCGCCCCGCGCACGTCTGTGAAGCGCGAAGGCGGAAAGGGCGAAGATCAAAGTCGCGGCCAGACCGGGCAGCCAGATGCGCAGGACTTGGGGGAGCCAGTACCGTTCGGGCGCAAGGCCGGGGCTGTGCCGGCGCACGAAATCGATCTGCCCGGCCAGATAGGTGCCGGGCAGGCTCAAGGTGGCCAATGCTGCCAGAAGTCGGACGCTGCCCTTCATGCGTGGCGGAGTATAGCCAGTTCGAGGGTCAGCGCTCGTACGCTGACATCGTCCGTCTGATGCGCTAGCGTTGGCCTTCACGCTTCTTGAGCACGACGATCAAATTCTCGCGACGCCGACCAGGTTTCACTAGCAGGGAGAGCAATCATGGCTGATTCGGAGCATGTCAAGGTCGCCATCGTGGGCGGCGGGCCGGCCGGCTGTACCGCCGCGATCTATGCGGGGCGCGCCAATCTGGCGCCGGTGATGTTCGAGGGGGGCGGCCTGCTCATCGAGCCCTGTACCACGCCGGGTGGACAGCTCACCATCACCACCGATGTGGAGAACTTCCCGGGGTTTCCCAAGGGGATCATGGGGCCGAAGCTAATGGAGCTTCTGCGCGCCCAGGCCGAGCGTTTTGGGACCAGCATCCGCACCACCGATGTGACCGCGGTGGATCTCGGCGCGCGGCCCTTCCGCATCACCGCCGGCGAGGACAGTTTGCTGGCCGACACCCTCATCATCGCCACCGGGGCTTCGGCCAAGTGGCTGGGAATTCCGTCGGAAGACAAGTTTCGCAACCACGGCGTGTCCGCCTGCGCCACCTGCGATGGGGCGCTGTTCAAGGGCCGCGAGGTGTTGGTGGTGGGCGGTGGAGACACCGCCATGGAAGAGGCGAACTACCTGACCCATCACGCCAGCAAGGTCACCGTCATCCACCGCCGGGATGAGTTCCGCGCCTCGCGCATCATGCTCGATCGCGCGCGCAACAACCCCAAGATCCAACTCATCACCAATGCCGTCATCGACGAGATTTTGGGGCAATTGCCCAGGCCGGGCGTCACCGGCGTGCGCCTGCGCGACACGCGCACCGGCGCGACGCGCGAGCTGGCCTGCGGGGGAGTGTTCATGGCCATCGGGCATCAGCCCACGAGCGAGCTCTTCAAGGGCGCGCTCGACATGGACGAGGTCGGATATGTCCGGACCAAGCCGGGATCGACGGCGACCAACGTGGCCGGCGTCTTCGCCTGCGGCGACGTGGCCGACCATGTCTACCGGCAGGCGATCACCGCCGCGGGCACCGGCTGCATGGCCGCCATCGACGTCGAGCGCTTTCTTGCCGTCGGGTAGTCGCTTGAGAGTGGACTAGACGCGCGAAACCCTGACATAGTCGCTCTCCGGCGTGTCGCGTCCCAGGTGGCTGTTCTCCCTTGCATCACGCTCAGTCATTTAGCGAAGAGGAGGTACCCCGTGATCTTCGATGTTCTCGCCAATGCCGATCGCTATGCCTCGGTCCACCCGCTGTTTGCTGAGTGTTTCGCATTTCTCAAGAACACCGATCTGACTGCCTTGCCCGTGGGACGCCAGCCGCTGGGTTCGGGCGGGTGCACCGTGATCGTCAGTGAGGCCGCACCCAAGACGAAGCAGATCGCGTGCCTGGAAGGCCACCGCGTTTTCATCGATATTCAGTACATAGTGGCGGGCGAGGAGATCATCGGCTACGTGCCGCGCGCCCACTGCGCGGAGAAGTCCGACGATGCGGCCAACGATTTTCAGGAACTGCAGGGAAGCGCCGAGTACCTGACCCTGCGCCCGGGCTGCTTCGCGGTCTACTTTCCCGAGGACGGTCATCAGCCCGGCATCGGCACCGGCGCCCACACCGGTCTCATCCGCAAGATCGTGATCAAGGTTCCGGTGAGGCGCTAGAGCACCGAACAGTTTGAAAGCGGTGGAACATCAAGGTGATACGCGAGTCGCGTGAGGCGTGTTGCGGGCCGCGTGAGCGAGTGCGTGAGCGTGTTCGTGTGGGCCACGCGGGATGCGGAAAGCGTGGGCGAGTTGCAAGCGGGGCAAGGGACCGCACAACGCCAGCCGCACATGCTCACGCGACCCGCCCACGCCGACCGCAGGACGCCAGTCGAACACGCTCACGCGACCGCTCACGGGGTACGCCAACCGTCTTTGAACCAGTGTCATAACATCGCGGAATGACGGTTGTTTCAAACCGTTCGGTGCGCTAACTAACTTCCCTCGCGGAAGAATGCGTTTCGTTTGGGATCGTTGTAGGTCGCGTACTCGATGGGCCAGGGGGTGATCTGGCTTTTGCCGTCTTCGTACGACAGGGTGAGCGCCATGGGCGTGACCAGCCGGTAGCTCGACTGGGGCGGCAGATCGTGGTTGTCATGGCCACCCGCCGAGAATAGCGTGATGAGCAACAGGTTCTCGTCGTCGTAAGTGCGCCGGAAGCCTTCAACGATCTTTTCGTGCCCGCGCACAAGGGTGTGGCAGCCGATTCGCTGCAGGAAGCGCTGGGCCTGCAGGCGCCCGAAGGGGAAACGGGCGCTTTGTTCTTGCAGGGCGGCCGGAATCACGTCGACTGACGACGGGTCGCTCCACATCATTTCGAAGCGTAGATCAGGGTCGTTCAGGCTGCCGAGGTCGTGATAGCGGTTCTTGAAGGTCAGATCGCGCGGGATGCCGCCATGGACGAACAGGGTTTGACCAAAGAGGAAGGCAGTGGGCAGGGCCTCAAACAGGCACATATAGTCGCGGAACACGTCGTCTGGGGCTCGCCCCTTGAGCGAGTCGATGGCTTCGGAGGGCTTCACGCCGCCGAATATCTTGCCCTCGAATTCGACGAAATACTCGTGGTTGCCACGCAAAAGCACCACGTGTTCGGGGGCCGTGCAGAAGAGCAGGAGGGCCGTGCGCAGCACCCCGTTGAGGCTGAAGATGCCGCGATCGATGTAGTCGCCCAGCAACACCAGCTTGGGCTCGGGGTGGCGGATCGGGTCTTCGCGAAAGAGGCGCACTTTCTCGAAGAAGTGCGACTGCATGATGGCTGCTTTCAGGCAGCTATAGCAGCCATGCAGATCCCCGAGCACGGTGATCTCGTAGCGGCGGCCGGGCTTGGGTGGGCACGCCCAGGTGTGGCCGTCGAGGAAGAGTTCCTCGCCTGCCAGGTCGCCGAGAGTGCGTTTCCCGGCCAGCTTGCCGCGGCCCTTGTCGCGCCACTCCTGCAGGATCTGGCGGGTCCGGGTCATGGCCTGCTGGTCGGCCGCGATCTGCCTCACCATCAGGCCAGGATCCAGCGCGTAGCCGTGCTCGAACTGATCGAAGAAGGGGTGGAGCGCGGCGCCCGATGCCCTCATCCCGACCGGTTGGACGGTGGTGGTAGCGGGCACGCCCTCGTCGAGCAGCTCGACCCGCAGGTCCGCCTCCAGCAGCTCGGCCAGCTCAGCGCGGAACTTGATCTCGGCCGGGTGCGCCTCGCCATCGGCCATCAGCAGCTCGTCGATGGTGTCCATCAACTGTTCCTGGCCGGCGCGATCAAACTCTTGGAAGATTTCGAAACAGCGCAGCTTGAGCCGGCTGTGCACGAACCTGTCGCTGTCCTCGTCGTGAGATACGGCTTCGCTGAAGAGATCTTCCACCTGCAGGTCGATGGCCTCGAAGACCTCGTGGAAATGCGCCGTGTACTTGGCCACCAGTTCGCCCTGCGTCGCCGCGGCCAGACCACCCGCGCCGGTCTTCACCCGGTGCTCGACCAGCCGTCTGATGTAGGTACGGACGAACATCTTCTCCGAGAGGTCGAAGTCGCCATCGATGTGGCCGAAGGTGGTCAGATAGAAGATGACCGCGCGCATCTGCCTGTCAGCGACCGTGGGATCGGCGTCCAGTTCCAGCATGGCGGCACCATTCTAACGTGGCTGCAGCACAGGTGGTGCGTTCATCGACAATCCTGGAATCACCTCACGCCCTTTGGTTGCGGCCGCAAGGCTGCCCTGTGGCATAATCCCCGCGATGATTGACACGCCTGGCATCGGGCCGGCCAGCGAGCCGGTGAGCATGGACGATGTGGCCGCGACCACGTCGGCGTCGGCAGGGCTGTCGGTGGTCGAGCAGGACCAGATGGCGGCCTTTCTTGCGCGGGTGGCGCTGTTCGCCGATTTGCCCCTCATGTACCTGCGCCGCATTGCCGCGCTCGGCGCGGAGGAAACCTATGCCCGCGGCAGCCTGATCTTCAAGGAGGGCTCGGCGGGCGACAAGTTGTATCTCATCCTGTCGGGCTCGGTGCGCATCAGCCGTCAGGTGCCGGGCATGGGGGAAGAGGCGCTGGCCATCCTCAAAACCGGCGACTACTTCGGCGAGATGGCGCTCATCGATGATTTTCCGCGTAGCGCGGACGCTTTGGCCCACGAAGCCTGCCGCCTC
>PMCR01000274.1 GCA_003155465.1 Myxococcales bacterium
GGGATGTTCGACCGCCGCGCGCGCAACGAGGTCAGCTCGCGCTCGATTTCGCCGTGTTGTTCCCTGAGCCCGCGCAACTCGACCGAGACCTCGGTGATGTCGTTCTGCACCCTCCCTTGCCGGCCAACCGCCGCTTTTAGGTGCTCGGCCAGCTCACGGCGATTGGCGAGGAAGGCATCCTGATGGGCAGGCGTGGGTAGGCCGGCCACGGCCGCCAGGTGCGCGTACTGATCGGCGCGGCGAGAGCGAACGTCCTTGTCCGCCTGCTTCTGCGCGATCTCGGCCTTGATACGTTCAATGCGGTCGCCGCCGTGCTCGGCTATGGCGTGTTTGGTCTCGTCGCGGGTGGCTTGCTGCGCGCGCCGCTCGTCCACCCCGGCAGCGATACGCGCCTCGAGCTTGGCGATATCGGCCCGCAGGTGGTTGAGCCGCTTGTCCAGCAGGGCGGCCTTGTGCTCGGCGAAGTACGCATGCAAGGCGTTGCGACAGTCGCGCAGGGACACCGCTTCGGCCGACACCCGGTCGTGTTCTTGGCAATCGGTGATGATGGGCCCCAGCTGCGTGATCTGGGCCTTGGCTTTCAGCACAGCCTCGTGAGCCCGGTTGAGGTCATCGAAGTGCTGCACCAGCTTCTCGATGCGCTCTTCGACCGGGAAGGCTTCCAACATGTGTTGGCGGACGAAGTCGGTCAGATTGCCCACTGACTTCATGGACACCGTCTGGTGGAACAGGTCCAGTGCCTGGTCATTCTCGATGCCGAAGCGCCGGCGAAAGGCCGCCGCGTAGGGGGAAAATGCATCGAAGATCTCGGTCTTGGGCATGCGGCGCAGACGCTTGCGCAGATCGGCGATGTCGCTGCCGAAGTTGGCGAAGTGCTCCGCAATGGAAAGTGCCCCGTCGGAAACCACGAAAAGTCTCGCCGGCTGGCCCTCCATGTCCTTGAGCCAGAAAACCTGGGCCAGGGTCACGGTTTGATCGTAGCCCTCGTTGAAGAATCGAGCTAGCAGCACCGAGTAGCTGTTACCGTCGCGCAAGGAAACCGGCCGGGCCGACAACCCGACATCACCCCGCTCCGTCTTGTAGTGGCCGAGAACATACGAACGGAGGGTCCGCTCGCGCGTGTCGGCGCCCGCGGCTTTGTTGTAAGCAATCTTCTGCGGCGGGACCAGCAAAGTCGTGATGGCATCGACCAACGTCGACTTGCCCGAGCCGATATCGCCGGTGAGCAGAGCGTTGTCTCCGCCGGGCACGAGGCTCCAGATGCGCTGATGAAAGGTGCCCCAGTTGTAGATCTCGAGTCGGTGCAGACGAAAGCCCGCGCGTTCGTCGGTTGCGACGAAGTCGAGCGGGCTCTGCGCGGTGCCGTCCCCGCTCACGGCTCCGCGTCCGGTTTGTCGGCCGACTCGCCAGCCAGATGCTCGGCATACGCCGCGAGTCGCCGGTCGAGGTCGCCGAGCCATTGGGAATCGACGAACGCCTTCAGGATACGCTGGATCTCGAACTGGTCGTCCTTGCCGCGCAGCCGGCGCAGGAATCCCATTTCGACGACCTTGTTCACGTGCGCGTCCAGGCGATCGAGGAGTCGCACCTCGTTGGCACTTTCGGGCAGGAAAACACGCATGAGATCCATGATTTGCTCGCGACTGAGAATGATGCGCGTGTTTTCGCCCTGCGCATCTGACTCGGCCAGCTTCTTGCGTAGCAAGACCAGGAGCAGGCTGACCTGGAAGCCCAGCGGCCGGCGCGGCACCAGACGCGGGAGATCAGGTTCGCCTTGGGCGGCCGGACGCTGGCGCAAGTAGGCGTAGCCCTCGGCCTCGTCCAGAATCAGTTCCAAAGCAAGGGGTGCGACGTGGTCGCGCACCCGTGCCTGCAGGTCGAGCAGGGCCTGCCACTCCTTGGGTGCAACCTCGGCGTGCAAGACGCCCTTCATGAGCGAGATCAGCACTGTGGAGAAAGCGTTCTGCCCCGCCGCATCGTCGGGATGAACACCGGTCACGCCTGCGCTCATGGTGGCGCTGCCTTCATTGTCGCCAGGGAATCTAGGATCGGCGAGGATGAGAGGCAAGTGTGGCCCGGCGGTACTGGACAATTCATCGGCTGTACACCACCAAAGGAACGGTGGCCTTGCGCTCACAGCCCGCCGGGTCGATCCACGAAATCGTCTGCTTCTGTTCGTCGTCGATGAGGGCGCGGCGGTCGTCGGCTGCCAGACTCAGATAGGCCACCACTTCCGCCAGCCCGCGTTCGAGCGGACGCGATTCGACAAGTTCGCCCAGCGAGACTTGTGGCCGCGTCTGCAGGGCGCGGCGGATGTGCGCTGCCAGCTGCGTCTTGTCCACGTAGACCTGCTCGTAGAGGACATCGCTTGGGACATCCCCGGTGCCTTCGAGCAAGACCTGGTCGGCGATGGTGGGCTTCCACGGCGGCGCGAACAAGGGTCGCTCCAGGGGCAACTCGATAACTGGGCCGGGCTCGTCGACTTCGATGAAGACCCCGGGCGGGGTTTGCGAACGAACAGCCAGCGCCGTCTGCTCTATGCTACGGATGGTCTGCATGATGAGGCGATTCTCCAGCCACACCTTCTCATCGAGGTATCGACGGAGTTGCTCCGACAGCCGCGCCACGGTTCGCTGCGCCACCTCGCCCGCTTCCAGCCAGTCGTAGTGCACGCGCAACAAGCGTGCGCTTGGTTCGAGTTGGCGTACCGCCGGCAGGGCGAAGACCGACTCCAGAAGCGTGGACAGCTCTTCCTGTCGGGCCGGCGACATCAGAAGATCCCAGAAGGCGCGGAAGCTTCGCCCCTGGTCAGAATCGCTGATGGCGTCCCGTTCACCGAAGATCTCATCGAGCAGGGCGCCTTTGCTGCCGTCCCAGGTTGCGATCTTTTCCCGCACCGACCGGTCGAGCTCGCGAAAGCTCTGTTCGAGCTCGCGAAAATCCGCCAGCAACGCGTACGCCGTGTCTGACATCTGCGCAAAACGATCCCGCACCTGGGCCGCGTTCATGAGATCGATGTGACCCTCGCGAATGCGATCGAGCTCCGCGGCGATCTCGGCCTGTCGCTTTTCCAGCTCGGCCGTGCGCGCTTGGGGATCCGCGGTCGTGCCCTCGACGATCTGGCGCAACAAATCGAAGACCGTGATCAGGCGCGACTCGGTGCCGACGAACTGACGCTGGCGCAGGCTGGCGAGCCAGGCCAGAGCCTTCTCGGTGGCCGGCGTCAGGTCGAAGTGCGGCTCGTCGCTGTCCGGTGGGTAGTACTTGCGCAGCCAGCCGCGCTCCTCGTCCGCCCACTCGTCGAGATATTCGGTGGCGCTGCGGGGAAATGCGCCATCGCCCAGCCGCTCGCGTAGGTGGAATAGATAATCGTCCAGCTTCGAAACCAGTTCATGCCGCGATATCGTACGAACATTGGGCTCGACGAAACTCCGGTGCAGAAAGCTAGCCACGAAGGGCGCGCTGTCAGCCACGAGCAACCGCCACGCCGGGTGTTTCTTGCGGAGAGTGTCAAGCGTCTGGAACTCCATCATTTCCTTTCTGGGGCCAGGGCTTCCAGCAAGGCGGGGATATTCTCTCGGACGATCTCCCACACCTGGAGAAAGTCGATGTGCGAGTAGTGGTGGACGGCTTTGTCGCGGAAGCGGGCTATGTCCTTCCACTCGATTTCCGGGAATTTTCCTTTCGCATGGGGCGACAGTTTCTTCACTGTTTCCCCGATCAAGATCAGGTGCATGACAACGGCGTCCTGGAGATTCGGGTCTGAGACGAAGTTCGGCAGTGTCTTTTTCGCGATCCTGCTCAGGATTGTGGCGCATTCTTCCCTTATGCTGTACAGGAGGGCCGCGTCTGATTCTTCATGCGGCTTCATCATGCACCAGCCTTGCAGTGGAAGTGATTGAGGCTTTCAGGTACGGGTTCATTGAGGGCGAATCAACCGTGTCCTTGGTCAGCAGATCGACTTTGCGACCAAACATGGCTTCGAGAGTGTCGAGCATCCTGCACTCCTCCTTGAATTTCAGCGATCTTCCCTTCGTGTCCACCATGACATCCACGTCGCTGTTTTCGTCGAAGTTATCGCGCAGGATGGAGCCGAAGAGGAAGAACTTGGCTATCTTGGTGCTTCTTGCAGAATTCGGAGATTGCATTTAGGTCGATGAGCGGTTTTCTCCTTTGTGGGGGGACGCTGGTTGACGGGCTCAGCACGGCGATCGGCTTCCCGTGCCTCAAGATCTCAAGAGGCGTCCCGTCGGTCGCGATCTGATCGAGGGTTTTGAAGAGGTTCTTCCTGAGAGAGGCTGACTGCATGGACTTCATGGATCAGGTTGTACATCTTTGGTGGCTACGATTCAAGAAAGGTTGTACATGTTCATGGAGGAAGCCCACGCTCCGATGCCGATCGCGTGCTCGACATGGGTGCGCTCGCCCGCGATCGCAACTTCATCCTCGCCCACTCCCCAGAATCGGCCGCTCGACGGCGCTCGGATGATACGCTGGCGAGCGACAGGTGTCGCGGTACCGCTGTTGCCACGGCAGAGCAGGGACCCCGTCGGCTCTCGCCCCACCGCGCATGCCTACTGCCATTGAATGTCGTCGATGTAGAACGTCGCGGGGCTCGGCTGGTTCGAGAACCAAGAAAAGGCGGTGTACACGGAATGGCACGTGTACTGCACACCGGCGAGGCTGACTTCGTATGCCGTCGGTTCGGTGGTCAACGTGACGGTGGTCGAGACTCGGAAACCGTCACTTCCGTTCGCTCCATCGCCGCCGCTTCCGGCGGCGAACTCGATGAGTTCCCCGCCTGCCGCGCCCCACGCGAAGAAATGCACTTTCGTAGCGCCTGGCGGGATCACCCGCCCGTACATCGGTCCCTCATAGACCGGGTATTGCCAGTCAACGCGGCCGTGGTCGTACACGCCGCCCTCGGTCTGGAGGTACCTGGCTGTCCAGCACTCGGCTCCGGGTATCGGTGTGGGGGCGCGGACAGGACAACCGTCTTCGGTTATGGCGTCGCCCATAGACCCAGTGATGCCAAAATACTCGTCGACGGCGAAGGGCAACGCGCTTGGTCCGGCCGCGTGCACGCAATCGGCGGTTCCGCCGCACACGTTCGCGATTCCACTGCCGCCGCAAGTGCGTGGCGACGCGCAGTCGCCGCAACCTACGACGGTGCGCGATTGGTCGCAATTGTCCAGGGCCGTGACCCCCCCGCAGTTCTTCTCGAACCGCGCGCACAAGGCCGCGTCGGACTCGGGTGTACACGGCTCGAGGATGATTGACGGAACACCGCAGACGCCCGACCCGTCGCCGCCGCACACCGCCGGCGACGTGCAGTCGCCACAACTTATCACCGTCCGCTCGCGGCCACAGCTGTCGTTCGCCGTCACGCGGCCGCAGTTCTTGCTGAGCCGGGCGCAGAAGGTCGCATCCATCTCCGGCGCGCACACCTCCGCATCAATGCAATCCTCGCCATTTCCGCCAGCGCCGCCGGTCCCTTCGTCGTTGCCCGAAACCCCGGTGTCAACCTCAGGGCCCCCGTCCAACCCTGCGGGGGCCTTGAGCGCCCTGCCGCCGCAGGCCGCGAGCGCAAGGCCGACGGCCACGACAACCGCCGCATGTGCAGTCTGCACTCCCCGTGACTTCGTGGAGAGGTTGCGCCCGGAGAACAGGCGATGCGGTTTGTCATGGTACGCGAGACGCAGACAAGCATTCCACAGACGATGGCTCATCGGACCGACCTTTCTTCGTGTGGTACGAATTGCGTTCGACACGGCCTTGATGCTCTCACGAAGGCGCGTTCAAGTCATCTCTATGCCCCGAAAAACCATGGTCCCAGTCGTCTACAGTTCCAGCTTGAGCATGTCCCGCTCCCAGCGGCGTTGGAACTCGTAGAACCAGGCCGGACAGGTGGGCCAATTGGCCGCCATGAAGGGATGGTCACGGAGGCGGCGATGAACTACCTACCAGATCGCAAAGAGGCCGGCGCCAAACGCCGCCACCATCCGTAGCGGCAAGAATATCGGTGCTGTTTGCGGCAAGGTCGGTAATGGTGAGGATCTTGTTGGTATCCACGTTCGGCAAACCGGTATTGAATGCGGTCCAAGAAGAACCGTTGTTCGTCGATAGATATACGCCACCGCCCGAAACGCTGGACACGACGGCGAAAATATTCTCCCCGACCACGGCAAGACCGCCGACACGCGCATTCGTCGGGAGACCAGCACGTGCCGCATTCCACGAAGAACCGTTGTCGGTCGAAAGGAAGACGCCATTCTCGGTGCCCGCAAATATGTTGCTGCCACTCCCGGCAAAGGCACTGACAGTCGTGGCTGACATTCCGGTATGGGCCGCCGCCCACGACGAGCCGTTGTCGGTTGAACGATATACCCCCAAACCGGCACCAAAGCCGACGAACACAGCGTTGTCGAATAGCGCAAGCGCATTGACACTGTTTTTCGGCAGACCGGTATTGGCCCCCGTCCAAAATGCCCCATTGTTCGTCGAAAAACAGACCCCCCAATTCCCAGCGACGCCCCAAAGATTGTCGCCGCTGGCAGCAAGAGCGTTGATACTCGAATTGGGGGGAAGACCGCTATTGGCGGCCGCAACCCATGATGAGCCGTTGTCAGTGGAAAGATATACACCACCAGGCGCGCCAACAAACAGGATGCTGTTCCTCGCAAGAAGGGGGCCGACGCGTGTGGTGGTCAAGCCAGCATTGGCCAGGGTCCAAGAAGAGCCGCTGTCTGTCGAATAGAACAGACCGCCAGTCATGGAAGTGCTGGCAAAGATATCGCTGCCCTTCACGGCCAGGTGAGCGACCTGCGAATTCGACAAACCGCCATTGACCGCGGTCCACGACCCACCATGGTCGACAGAAAGATAGATGCCGTCAGCAGTGCCGGCAAAGACATCGTTACCGCTCACGGCAAAGGCATTGACCCCTATGCTGCTGGGTAGACCGTTGTTGACCGCGGTCCATGATGCCCCGTTGTCGGTCGACAGAAACGCGCCGGAATACGTGCCAGCAAACAGATTACCGCCGCTCACGGCAAGGGTGCTGACGTACATGTTCGCCAGGCCGGTATTGACCGCGGTCCATGATGTCCCATCGTTCGTCGACAGAAATACGCCAGCGCTCTCAGTGCCGGCAAAGATACTGTTCCCGCTCACGGCTAGGCTGCAAACATTCGGGGCCGACAAACCGGCACCGACTGCAGTCCATGAGGCGCCGTTGTTCGTAGAGCGATAGACGGTGCCGGTAGAGTAGTTGTCAAAAGTGGCGGCGAAGATATGGCCATTGCTCACGGCCAGGTCATTGATACTCAAGCTCGGCATGCCAATGTCGACCACAGTCCAGGAGGCCCCGTTGTCGGTAGAACGATACACATGACCACCGCCATACTCGCCCGAAGTGCCGGCAAAAATCGTGTTGCCGTTCACGGCAAGGCATTGGATTCGCACTTCCGTCAGGCCGGTATTGACTGGCGTCCACGACGCGCCGTGGTTGGTTGAAAGATAGACACCACCACTATCGGTGCCGGCAAAAATGCTGTCGCCGCTTGTGGCAAGGGCCAAGATCAGCCGGTGCATCAAACCGGTATTGACGGGTGTCCACGACTTGCCGTGGTCGGGTGAAAGAAAGACACCGCCATAAGTGCCGGCAAAAACTGCGGTACCGCTCGCGGCAAAGGCATAGACAGGCCCGCCTGTTGGGCCACCCGTCGGTACCCATTGTCCATGGACTTGCGGCTCGGGAATGGAGCCGTCAGCATCTTCCGCAGTGCCCCCACCATCTGGGCCACCCGAGCCGACAACACCACCACTGCTTGGGGTGCCGCCGCTGCTCATGTCGCCGCCGGTGCCTGGGGTGCCTCCACTTCCAATAATCCCGCCGGCGCTCGTCGTGCCACCGCTGTTGACGCTGGCATCCCTGCTGCCCCCACCAGAGTCCCCACCCGGGCCCGTCATCCCTCCGGTGACACTCGTGGCCCCGGTGCCGAGCGATCCACCGGCAATCATTCCGCCGGTTGCCGGTTTTCCCCCGGTGCTGGGTGCAGAGGAACCACCTGTGGCCAAATTGCCGCCGGTGGTGCTACCGCCGGTTTCCATGCTGCCTCCCATCGCCACCGGGGCGCCGGCCCCGCCGCCGCTCGATCCACCGTCCCCGCTTCCGGTGGCCCCGCCGCCACCGCGTCTTGCGCCGGCGCTCGAGTCCGAGCCCTTGCAGGAGGCGAGGGGCAAGACGAGCAGCAGAGCGACCGTCAGGATCGCACAAGACAAGTCAGGCATGGAGCGGCTGAGTTTGCTCATTCTTGTCTCCTGCTCAAAGGGATGGTGCGATGTCCAGGTGACGGTGCGCAAGTCAATCGAAGCCGGCCGCGCAGGGAACACTCGAAGCGGCGTAGGAATTGTAGGCACCCTTTCACCTCGCTGAAACGAGATGCATGTTGTCCGATCATTAGACAGTCTGTCAACCGGCCGCCGTGCTCCGTAATCCCGCGATAGCCGCGGAAGGTCGTGGTCGTAGACGTGGCCGTGGCCGGACATTCCGAACACGCCTAGCCGGCCAATCAGATGGCTGCCGTCGGCAGGCAGGCCAAGGGCGTAGGCCCACCGTCTGGGCTGTGAATCGGAGCGATGTAATGCCGAGATACTTGATGCCTCCCTGCTCGGCAAACCCATGCGGCTTGCACCACGGCCTTACGCAATTCATTCCCTCACGTGAGATATTTTGCTGAGCATCGAGACGGCGCGTTCGAGAAGCTCATGCGCGCGGGTTGCCTCGGCGCCGAGCACGAACTGCAGGGCCTGCAAAGCATCGACGATGGCGGCGCATTCGCGTGGGGGAAGGCGGGCTTTGCCCGCCTGAGCCCATCGTGGGAGGGTTTGAGAACCCTCTCAGGGTTCCCTTTTGATTGAAGGCCGAACCGCGGGCAATGGCGTAGAACCGCCGTGCCTCGCGGTCCTCCATGGTGCCTTTGCCGCTGCCTTCGGCGATGTTGAGCGGAACCGAGAGCGCGGCCCGGCGAAGCTGGTCAGCCAGGGCGCTGTGGCCGCGGGGAACCCGCTCGGCCAGCGTTGAGGCGACGCAATTCACGGAATGGACTTCCTGCTGACCTGGAACTGCACTCACATCGCGAACGCACAAATCCGTGCTAGAGTTGGTTCCCATGTGGGCCATCCCACCAGCCCTGCCATTCAGCGCCCCGGCTTGACGCGCACCAGCCCCCGCCGCACTGACGACGACGCCGGCCAGGCGGCAAAGGGTAGGCCATGCCCGTCGTCTGCCCCCGACGAGAGATTCCAGACTTCCTGGGCCCCGATCTCCATCCTGCCCGACCCAACCACGACGTTTTCCCCTCGGCATGGGCGTCCTGGCTGTCGTTTACGCCAGCCACCACCCCCATCAACGGCGATCGCGGGGCACGTCCACCGACGTTCAAGGGAGACTCCAAGAAGACTCAGGCAGCATACCCTCAAGAAGACTCAGGCACCATACCCCGGGCAACGCTTGGCCAACGGGCGATCCCACGACACGAAGTCGGCTAGCGCTGGAATTCCAGCAAGGTCGAGAGAGGCGACGACGCCAGCCAATTCCAACTCAGAAGCAAGGGCACCCGGTTCGACCTCCCTCACTAGTTGCTTCGGCAAGTGGCGGTTCGCCCCCTGGTGACGAAGGCGCGGGCACTGGTTTGCCGATGCCATCCTTGCGGCACAATTGCGGCGCACAGCCCGCGCTCACGGGCGCGGATCGCGTGTGAGGGACAGCAGCTTTTGGCCGCGAGTGAAAAGCGGCTCCTCGCGCACCAGTTGCAGGGTGTTGCTGTCGCGCCAGATGCGCGCGGCCAGCCCGCCCCCTTGCGGCTTGGCACCCACGCCTTGCAGGACCGCCGCAAGGAAGCTCGACTGGTCCAGTCCCCTGACCCGCGGGCTGACGGCCACCACCAGCCGGGGCAGGCCCTGCTCGTCCTCGCTTTCCCAGAACTGGTAATCGTCGGGACCGCCGCCCGCGCGCTCCACCAGGCCGGCAATGATCTCGTCCAGCTCCGAGCCGAGCAGGGACATACCCTCGCCGTTCAGCTTGTCGTGGCTGCGCACCTGCGAGAGCCGGGCACTCATGCCCAGCTCACCGAAGGTGCAGGTACAGGGCCGGTCTTCCAGCCGGCCGAAATCGCCGATGTCAGTGTTGAGCAGGACTTTGCCCATGTGCGGAGTCAGCGAGGTGAAGAGAAAGGCGTCGACCGGGGGAGAGTCGGGTGAAGTCACGCGGCGCAGGGGCACGACGGCCAAGCGATCCATGTGCAAGTGCATGTCGTCGCTCGACTGGCGGCGATCACAGGCGGCGCCGATCAGTCCGGCCTCGGTGGCCGAGTAGCGCGGAAAGACCGCCGCACCGCTGGCCTCGATGGCGTCGCGGCGGCGTGACGTCAGGGGCTCGCCGCCAGTGAGGATCAGGCAGCCCTCCAGATCAAGTCCGCGTTCCCGCGCCGCGCGCGCCACGCGCACGGCCGCGCTGGTGTAGGTGCGCAACAGGCAGCGGCCGTGCTTGGTCCTGGCCGCCACCATCCAATCCGCGACCCGGCCCGCGTCCGCCGGACCCGCCGACTCGGGTCGGGGCACGCGGTGGCCGAGCAGGCGGCAGGTGAGAAGAACGAATTCCAGGCCCAGACGCGTGCGCGCCAGCAGGCTGTCGGCCGACACGCCCACCTGCGAAAACCAGCGCTCGGGCGGCCGGCGCGCCTTCAGGTTGAGCAGCAGATGGTGGATTCCCGCGACACTGGGCGGGGTGGGCAGCCAGAGGGCCAGCGGCGCCCGATCCACGCTGTGGATGTGGTTGAGAAGCAGTTCAGAGGCGGCATGTTCGGCCATCAGGTTCCAGTCGTAGGAGACGCGCGTGCGCACGCCCCGGCTGCCGCTGGTGGCCACCGCCACGCCCCGTCCGTCGAGAAACGGATTGTCGAAATCGCCGGGCGCGGCCTCGATGCGCAGCCCCGGGCGCAGGATGGGCACGCGCGCCTTGAACTCCTCCAGGGTCACGAACACGCCCTGGTCGCGCAGGTTGCCCAGCATTGCCTCGATCCCGGCATCACGCACGCCGCGTTCCAGATCGGCGTAGGTGCAGCCCGCCCAGAGCAGCAGCCGCCGGTACGGGCTGCGCGCATGGCCGAAGATCAGGCGCCGGGCCAGGTCCAGGAAACGCTGGGGGCGCTCGTCCATGCGCTGCCGGATCTGCGCCCGCGCGTCTTGCACCGTCACCGGCTCGCGCAGGAAGGCGGGAAGGCCACGGCCGAGTTGCAACAGTTGTCCGAGTCGCCCGATAGGCATGTCAGCCGTCCCTGCGATACACCGCCTGCGCCCGGGTGAAGAAGCTGCGGTCCCAGCGTCCGTGCTCGGGCGGGCCCACCCCCGATGCCTTCCAGCCGCCGAATGGCGCCTCGACATCCGCGTCCGCAGTGGCGGAACCTAGCTTCAGAATTCCGGCCTGGGCCTGGTCGAGGAAGCGCGTCTGGCGCTCGGGCGAGCGCGAGAGCAGCGCGGCCACCAGCCCATGCGGGACGCCGTTGCACAGTGACAGGGCCTGCTCGAAATCGTGGGCAGGCTGCACGACCAGCACTGGCCCGAAGCTTTCCTCTTGCACGATCTCGGCCAGCGCATCGTCGCACGCGAACACGGTGGGCGGAAAGAAGGCATCACCCTTGGGCGCGGGCCGGCGGGATTGGAAGAGCATCTGCGCCGACGGCTGCGCGCGCGCCACCAGGCCGGCGATGCGCTGGGCTGCCGTGGCCGACACCAACGGGCCGACATCGGTGTTTTCGCTCAACGGATCGCCCCAGACCAGGGCATCCACGGCCGTTGCCAGGTGGTCCAGGAACTCGGCACGGGCCGAATCCTCGATGATCACGCGACGGGTGGCGGTGCAACGCTGGCCTGCGAATCCAAATGCAGCCTCGGCGATCAGGGTGGCCGCCCTGTCGAGGTCGCAGTCCGGCCACACGATGGCCGCATTGTTGCCGCCCAGTTCGGCCTGCAGGGGAAGGTTGCGGCGCGCGCAGATTTCCTGGGCGGCCCGGCCCGCCGCCAGCGAGCCGGTCAGGCTGACCGCCGCCACGCCCTGGGCGCTCATCAGACGGCCGGCGAGCGCGGCGTCGCCACATACCCGGCGGACCAAACCGGGCGGAAAACCGACGGCATCGATCAGGTCGTGCAGGCGGGCGGAGATCGCGGCGACGGCCGGGGCGGGCTTCCACACCACAGCGTTGCCGAACAGCAGCGCGGCCACGATCTTGGCGAGCGGAATGGCCACCGGGTTGTTCCACGGCGTGATCGCCGCCACCACACCGAGAGGGCGATCGCGGTACTCCGAATGTTCGCCGCAGGTGCCGCCACCGGGCTCGCGCGCCCAGCGCGCCGCCACCCGCACCAGATCCGCGCCACGCAATACCTCGGCCCGGGCTTGGCGCACCGGTTTGCCTATCTCGCCCGCCATCTGCCGCGCCAGCGCGGGTGCCTCGGCCTGCAACAGCTCGGCCAGTCGCTGCGCATGCTCCAGCCGGCGATCGAGTGCGACGGTTCGCCACGCGGTCCCGGCCGCATGCGCGTCGGCAACCGCGCTTTCCACCGCCGCTCCGTCGACCGGCCTGCAGGGGATGCCGGCCAGCAGGGCCGCGCCCGGCCCGAATGCGATCGAGCGCGCGGCCAAGTAGCGGCGGGTGATGGCCGCATGTACCGGATCGTCGCTTCCCACTGCGTCTTCGGCCACGCACACGCGAAGGCCGCGCTGGTAGGCGTCGAGCGCGGTGGCGCGCACGCACCCGTGCAGGTGCACGCCCGCGATCCACACGGTGTCGCACCCGAGAGAGGCAAGCGCTCGGTCGAGCGCGCCGTCCTCGAAGGCGCTGAAGAACCGCTTGTGGACGACTATCTCGGAGGCGTACGGCTGCAGCGCCTCGGGCGGGGCGTGCCCCGGGCTGCCCTGCACGCACATCCAGCGGCCGTCGCGTCGCCAATGCGGCATGCGGTCGTCGCACGCGGGGTGCACCGTGGTCCAGGCGAAAATGACGGGAACACCCCGTTGCCGGCACCTGGCCAAGAGCTCGGCCGCGCCCGCGACCAAGCAGCCGGCCGAGGGTTCCAGGCGTGGCAGGGCCAGGTAGTCCCGCTGCAGATCGATGAGCAGCAAGGCCGGCTTCACGAGGACTGGCTCTCGCTGGCCATCCGCCGTACGGCCTCGCTGACACGCTCGCCCATCTCGCGCGTGCCCAGTTGACGGCATGCGGGCTGGTCGAGATCGCGCGTGCGCCACCCCTCTCTCCACACCCGTCGGACCGCCCCTTCCACCAACTCGGCCTCACGATGCAGGCCGAAGCTCTCACGTAGCAACATGGCCAGCGAGAAGATCTGGCCCACCGGGTTGGCCTGATCCGCGCCCAGCAGATCGGAGGCGGCGCCGTGGTTGGTCTGATACACGGCGGCGCCGTCGGCAGCAAAATTGCCCGAATAGGTGAGCGCGCGTGAGCCGAGGAGCACACCGGCCAGATCGGCCAGCATGTCGCCGAATAGATTGGGCGCCACCACCACGTCCAGCTCGCGGGCGTGCTGGAGCAGGCTGTAGGCCGCGAGATCCACGTTGGCGAAAGAGAGCGTGAGTGACTCGCGGCGGGCGATCTCCTGCGCACAGTCGTACCAGAGCCTGGTAATGCCGGGCACGCCGCCCTCCTTGGCCACCACGGTCAGCTTTCCGCGCCGCCGTCGCGCCATGCTGACCGCCGCCTCCAGGATGGCGCGCACCTCGGGCTCGGCGTAGCGGAAGCGGTGCTCGGCCACACGGTGGCCCCCGGGAGTGCGGCTCTCGCTCCATTCGCCCTGGTAGATACCCGAGACGTTCTCGCGCACCAGCAGCAGGTCCACGCCGCGCACCGCCTCTGCTTTCATCTTGCCGGCGGCCAGGATCTCGTCGCACACGCGCACCGGGCTCACCTTGCAGAAGAGCCGGAAAAGCCGCCGCAGTTGGTAGACGAAACGCCCGCCCATCGCGCCTGCGAAGATCGCGCCCCCGCCGGCGAAGATGGTTTGGCAGAAAGCCACCAGCTCCGGATCGAGATCGCCACCGCCGGGACCGCCGCTCATCGCGCGGCCCGGAAAGGTGCGGACACAAAAACGTTGCGTACCCACGGCCTCCAGCGCGGACAGGACCTGCAACCCGATGCGGACGAGATCGGGCCCCACGCCCTCGCCTGGCAGTACGCCGACCAACCACGCGCCATCGGCGCCGGGTGCTGGCCGAGGCCGCCCGGCGATCGACTCGCTCCAGCGCAGGCATGCTAAGACGGGGTCGCCCATGATGAAGCGGCTACTCTATATCGAGTCGTGCCGCCGACGCTACACCATGCCCGTAATCCCACGGCAAGCGCAGCAACGCTGCGGGGCGCCTGGCCGAAAGCTGTAGCTCAAGGCGAAGTCGCTCGCCCGGCCAGCCAGGACCTCCGTCTTCACCCTGCAGGTGACGGATTCGTCGCAAGAACTCTGTCCCAAGTCGAACCAACACCCAGTTTTTCTTTGGATTCCACCATGGCCGACCCCATCGCGGTCCTCGAATGCAACCGCCACTGGTCCTGGCGAGGGACTGGGCTACGGGATGACTTCGACGAACACGGGGCCGATCATTTCGCTCGGCCATGCCGTGCAGGAGGTGAAACCGACGCATGACTGGGCGGACCCCAACTGCCGGTCGAAGGTCTCAATGACCACGGCTGCCCGGCCGGTCAGGGCAGGGGCGTTGACGGTTATCGAGAGCCGGTCGGTGTCCAGCGCGGCAGTGGCATACGAGTAGAACGGAGGAACGGAGTCAGGAGGATCGAGCCAGTAGAACTTGGCGACGCCGGAGCTGCTGAAGAGCACCTCCGCAGGCAGGGGAGCGGCGAGTTGGACGGCGACTTGCTCGCCGGTGCGAACCCTGCCGTCTGCCGGGCTGACCAGCTGGGCGGCGTAGCCGGGGAACAGGCCGTCGTAGATCGCTTCGCCAAGCACGTGGGTTCCATCCAGCAGACGAACCGTGGTCGGCCCTGGATCATCGGCCGCAAAGGGGCCGGCCTCGACGAGAACGTCCCATTGGCAGTCGCTGGTGTGGATCGTTCCGGCCTCGCGATCGTTGACCGTCACGTGCAGCTTCGGTGACAGGGGGAAACAGTTCTCGGCGCGGCTCGGCCATCCGACATCGACGGAGACCCAGTAACCAATCTCGGCCGCGGAGCCGGGCTCATTTTTCCATTCCGCCTTGGTGAGCAGCGCTTTGGTAGGATCGTCAGAGCCGCTGCAGCCCGCTGACGACACGCCAACGACCAGGGCCACGCCCAACAGCAGAGGCCGCCGTTGGCTCATGGCACCCCCGTCACGAAGAACGGACCGAGGGTGCTGTCGGCCCATCGATTGCAGGTGGCGAATCCCCGACACGAGATCGTCGACAACAGGTCGTATCCCGCGTACAAGACCACAAGGACCGCGCGTCCCGTGAATGCAGGGGCCGTCACATGAACCCCGTCCATCAGTCGCTCCGGTTCTACGCTGATACCCCAGGGCTTCCAGGTGGGGTCGTCGAGGGGGTAGAAGACAGCCTGAGTGGAATCCGCAGGCAGCTCCGGGATCGGCCGGACCACAATGTCGTCGCCGGGGTGCAGTTGACCGTCCGCCGGACTGGTCAGGGTCGCGGCCGTGCCAGGGGTCAGCCCGTCAAACACCGCCTCTCCAGTTAGGCGCCCGCCCTCTTCGACGTTCACCGTCACAGTCTGGTCCTGAACGAACGGGCCCAGCTCCACGCCAGCCTGCAGGCAGCCCAAGGCTGACTGCGAATCGGGGGTGAGAGCCGCCTCGGTTCCGTTCACCAGGATGCGGGTCGACGCCGGAATCTTGGGGCAGCTGCCGCGCTCTTGGCGCTGTACGACGCCAACCAGGATCGAATAGCCGAGCCGCTCCATGGTGGCCGGTGAGCGGGTCCACTCCGCCTGTACGCCCACGGAGAAATCGGGGCGATCGGGGGCGCCGTCAGCGCAGCCCCCAAGCACGCAGGCGCCGGCCGCCAGTAGCGGAGTCGACAATCGTGGCCACAGACCACGCTTGGGCGGCGTCCTGGCAGTGTCCCTCGGCGGATCGGCGGACGTAACGACCATTCCCGAATTGTAGTCCAAGACGTATCCGTTCGGTAGATTTGTCCTTCGCCAAGACGTCATCCGCGACGTGTGTTTTGCGACGGCGGGACTGATGAGAGCATGGATTCAAGCGCCATCTTTCCTTCGCCGAATCGCTTCTGCCGACGCCGCCCGAACGCCCCAGATTCAGCTCGTTGCAGACAAGGTGCGGTCCTTGGTGGCCTGGGCCAATTCGCGCTGCCAGCCGCTTGCCCACCGAGGCAACGCGGCGGAACGTGACAATCGTGTCGCACTCACGGCTTCTTCCCTTTTTGCATTCGCGCGAAGAACGGGGGAGAAACTGCCTCGGAGCCCTTGGCACGAACCGTGCTTGGCAATTGCAGGCGGTCTTCGGTGAGGGCCAGGGCTAGCCAGGCCGACTTGTAGAAGACCAATAGGAGCATGACATGAGTTACCGCCTGATTTCCCTTCCACCTCCAAGGACTTTTCTCTTCCGGCACCTTGGCGTGCTGGCCGCGGCCTGGTTGCTTGTCGCCGCGACCTCGGCCTGCGGTCGATCGGTCACCAACTCGGGGTCGAAGCTAGCCGATGCCTCCAGCATGGACGCTCGCAATCAGGACGATCGGATGATCGTCGATACGTTGCCCAACCTGAACGCAGACGCAGAGTCGCCCGCCGACTCAGGGTTGAAAGCCGCCGACGCATCCAGCGCGGATGCTCGCAATCAAGACGATCGGATGACCGTGGACACGTTGCCCGACCTCAAGCCGGACGGAGTCCCACCCGCAGACTCAGCCCCGCCCGCCGACTCGGGGGCGACGCTTGCCGACGCATCCAGTGTGGACGCTCCCAATCAGAAAGATGGGAGGACCGTCGACACGCCGGCCGACGGCAAGGCAGACGGATCGTCGCCCGATCGCGCCGGTGACCAGAGCCACGCAGATGCCAGCCCATGCCAGTCAGGAGCCAAGAATTGCGACGGCACCACCCCGGTAATTTGCGACACATCAGGAGTGTGGCAGATGCAAAAGGCCTGCCCCTACGCCTGCGTCAGCGGCGACTGCGTATGGCCGTCTTGCCAACCAGGATCCATCTCGTCTCAGTGCAATGGCAACAGCCCAGTGGTTTGCGATGCAGCAGGGACTTGGCAGACGGGACAGCCTTGCCCCTACATCTGTAGCGAAGGCACTTGCACAGGAACCTGTGTGGTTGGGAGTCGGCAATGTCAGGGGGCAACTGTGCAACGGTGCGATGTGAGTAGCTATTGGTACAACGAAACAGTCTGCCCAGGAGCGTGCCTCAACGGCGCATGTAGTGAGAGCTGTGTTGCAGGCACGCAGCGTTGCGTGGCGGGGCTGATGGCTCAAACCTGCACCGCAGCCGGGACTTGGCAAGACGGCCCGCCGTGCCGGTTTTGCAGTGGCGGCACCTGTGCCGGTGAGTGCACGCCTGGCAGCCAGCGCTGTAGCGGGAATACCGTGCAAACCTGCAGCAGCGGGGCGGCCTGGGTCGACCAGCAGGTCTGTCCGGCGAGCACCCCCAACTGTGTCAAAGGCCTCTGTGTCGCGCAATGCTTGGCGGTCGGCCAAGACTGCACCGATCCCCAGACCACCTGTTGTGCGGGCAGTGAGTGCGCGACAAATTCTAGTGTCTCTCCCTACACCACCACCTGCGTTGCGGCGCCGTCTTGTGCCGGACTAGGGAGTGCCTGCCAGGCGAACACCGATTGCTGTGCGGGACTGGATTGTGGAGCTGGCAAGTGCGTGGGGAAGATCGAGGCGTGCATGGACAGACCCGCGGATGGATCCTGTGCGGGGCCGTCGGCTGGTCAGTGTTGTCCGGGAACCGTGTGCACGCCAGACGGTGCTGCGACGGGTTGTGCGATTCCCTCCACCACGAGGCCCCAGGAATATTCGTGCCCAAGGGACAGGCCGAACGAATACGAGCTCTGCCCGTGGTCCAAGTTCGGAATGCCCTGCACGTACAGCGACTGGGTCAAGGAGCCGGGCGTCTTCTACAGATGCACCTGCAGCTACCACGGCTGGTCGTGCACCCAGGGGTATTATGTCTAGCACTACTGACTGAAATTCTCCCGTCGTCGTCGCTGCTCCGGGCCCTGTCCGCTTTCTCGCTCCTCAGTCAGATACGTCGAGTATCGTCGCTCCTCGCTCGTCGCTCGTCGCTCGTCGCTCATCGCGGCCAGGGCTCCTCGCGACGCGCCGGCTCGGTCCGAATTTCAATCAGTAGTGCTAGGCCTGGCCATCACCGCTGATTGCTCAGTGGATGACCTTCGCCAGGGTCAGTCCGCAGGCTGGCGCGGTCCTCCCGGCGCGCGTGCGATCGCCTTGCGCCAGCCCGCTCCGTCACTGGGTAGCAAAGGGCGAGACAGGCTTTTCAGCGCGCAGATCGGGCGCTCAAACCCGCCCCACGCGGCCCGCCCCGGCACGCGCGAGGGTGTGGCGGCGCGCGGAGGAAGGGGTTCTCGAACCGGAAATACCCCGTGGATTCGCCTACGCTCACGGCTGGGCGCGCCCACCAAGCCCAGAAATTGAGCCGGCCTCTCCAACAGGAAGCGTTCCGCAAACGCGCCGTGACAACTCATCGCGACGTTCGCGGGCGAATTGGCCCTGAAAAATCACCTGGCAAGGGTCTTTCTTGAGCTCAAAAGCGCGTGAGGTGCAACTACAGGTACGAAGGAGCCACATGAAGCTACACCGACTCGCGATAGGATTCTTTCTTCTGAGCGCCTGTGAGACCGCAGGAAACACCCCAGCCGGCGCGGGCGGTGCCTCGGGCGGAGCCACGACAAGTGGCGGAACCACGACCGCCTCGGGCGGAAGCACCGCGAGCGGTGGAAGCTCGGCGGCGTCGGGTGGGAGCACGGCGAGCGGTGGAAGCTCGACCGCCTCGGGCGGAAGCACCGCGAGCGGGGGAAGCTCGACCGCCTCGGGCGGGACATCGGCGAGTGGTGGTAGATCAGCCAGCAGCGGTGCGGGGAGCGGCGGTGCATCGGCCAGTGGCGGCGCTGGGAACGGCGGTGCATCGAGCAGTGGCGGCGCTGGGAACGGCGGTGCATCGAGCAGTGGCGGCTCTGGGAATGGCGGTGCATCGGGCAGTGGCGGCGCTGGAAGTGGCGGCGCATCGAGCAGTGGCGGCGCTGGAAATGGTGGTGCGTCAGGCGGCGGCGGAGTCGCGGGCCGAGACGGTTCGGCCGGTAGCGACGGAGGACCGGACGCAGACAGCGGAGCTGGCGGTGCAGGAAACGGTGGTGCGACGGGCACCGGGGGAGTTCCAGGAGCAACGGGTGCCTGCCGCCCCAAGTTCGCGAGCGGGGTCAACGTTGCCTGGTTCAACTACGGGGCCGACATCCCGACTCCCGACATGACCAAGTTCGACAAGCTGTACAGCGACACCGTGGCGGTGGGTGGTCGAATTGTCCGTTGGTGGCTCCACACCAACGGCTCCAAGACACCGACCTACGACTCGACCGGTCTCACTGCCAAGATCAGCGATGCAAACATCGCCGACATCAAGAAGATCCTCGACGGCGCNNGCGCAACGATTCTCCAGAACAACAAGAATCTTCTGCAGAAGGATACCAACCGACAGGCATACGTTGACAACTACATTTCGCCGCTGGTCACCGCGTTGAAGGGCCATCCGGGCCTCTATGCCTGGGAGGCCTTCAACGAGCCGGAAGGAATGATCAATGACGGTCCTAACCCCACCCCGTGGACTGGCAGCAACTACGTCAGCATCACGGACATTCAGAAGTGTGTGAACTGGTTTGCCGCTGGGGTTCACACTGCAGACCCATCGGCCCTTGTCACCAACGGCGCATGGACCTTCCTGGCCAATACCGACGTCGACGGTCACAAGAACTACTATTCCGACAGCCAACTGAAGACCGTCGGCGGCAAGAGCAATGGTACCCTCGATTTCTACCAGATTCACTACTACGACAACTGGGGCACCGTCGGAGGAGCGAATAGCGTATCGCCGTTCGTCTACCCTGCTTCGCACTGGGCACTTGACAAGCCGGTCATGATTGGCGAGTTCTGGAACGTCGATAGCCCCGGCCCGTCGAACTCGACGATCAAAGGGGCAGATCTCTACACGACGCTTTACAACAACGGCTACAAGGGTGCCTGGGCCTGGCAGTACGCCAACGCCGACACGCCTCCCCCCGCCAGTGGACAGCCGACCCAGTGGCCTGGTATGAAGACGGCGATGCAGAATCTCTTCAGCGCTCATCCTGCCGACTTGGCGTGCAAGTGAGGAGGCTCTAGAACGTTATGCGCAGGGCTCCCAAGATCGGAATCCTCGTCGGCGCGCTGGTGGTGGTCGGGGTGGCCGTCGGCGTGAGGCTGTCTACCCCGCTGCCCAAAGCGGCCGAGCCTCCTCCGGCTGATGAGCCCACGAAGCCCGTGGCGCCGGTTCCAGCCCCCGAACCAACGCCACCCCGCCCGCCGGTCGTGGACACCTCTGTTCCGCCGACGCCCCATCCCGCCCCCAAGAGGGCAGCCACCGCGAAGCCCAAGTTGCTCGACGAATCCGAGCTCATGGAACGGCTGCGTAAGGCGCAGGACACAGACGACTATCTACTTTCGTACGATCTGGCTCGCGATGGGCTTCGCCGTTTCTCGGACAGTTCGGACGCACCCGAGATGGCGGCGATGGTTGTCAAGTCGCTCGCACGGCAGGGGAAAGTCTCCGAGGCCCGGGCGGAGGCCGAGGAGATGGTCAACAAGTACGCTGGTACTAGCTGGGCGCGGGAGGTCGAGCAACACACCGGGGCCCACCCCCACGTCAACCAAGTACCTCCGAAATAGGGAGGGACTGCCGTTCCTGCAGGGCTCATCAGCAATCGCCGTCAGTCACGGGCCAGACCGAACAACCCTCGCTAGAGCACCGAACGGTTTGACGGACCGAGTGAAATTGNNGCAAACCGTTCGGTGCTCTAGTACAGGCTGATTAGCAGCCCAGCTGCGAGTCAAGACATTTGAGACTTTTCGTGGTGCAGGAAGAGGTGCAGGTTGCTGGCCTCCTCCACCGAGCTGGTCAAGTTGACCAACTTTGGGCCGCATGAATGAGGTGGCTCCTGGCCGCGCGAAACCTTGCCGGCCGCCGGCGGAT
>PMCR01000390.1 GCA_003155465.1 Myxococcales bacterium
CCTGGCACAAGTACATCCCCACCAAGATCGATTTCGGCATCCTGCTCGGATCATTCGGCCTGTTCTTCACGCTGGTGCTGCTCTTCGCCCGCGTCTTGCCGGTCATCGCGACCAGCGAGATGAAGGCCAGCCTGTCAGAGAGGCAGGCATGAGCAACAGAACCTTTGCGGTCTTGGGGCTCTTTGCCGAGGCAGACAAGATCGTCGATGCAGCCAGGCAGATTCGTCCGCGCAAGCTGGGCCGACTGGAAGCCTACACGCCCTATCCCGTGCACGGTCTCGATCGCGCGATTGGGCTCGCGCCGTCTCGGCTCGGGCGCCTGGTCATGCTCATGGGCGTGATTGGCGCCTGCCTGGCCTTGCTCTTCGAGTGGTGGGTGAGCGCGGTGGACTATCCTTTGGTGACGGGCGGAAAGCCCTTGTTTTCGTGGCAGGCATTCGTACCCGTGATGTTCGAGGTCACGGTCCTCTTCGCCACGTTCACCGCGGGGCTGGCCATGCTGTTTGCGTTGAACAAGCTGCCCTTCTTTGGCCACCCGGTCCTGCACAGCAAGGCCATCAAAGACATCACCCGCGACAGACTGGCGCTCAGCATTGAGGCAACCGGCGAGGCCTTTGATGCTGAAGGCGCCCGCCAGGCCCTGCTCGACAACGGGGCCGAGGCCGTGGAGATCGTGCCGGTTCCCACCTGGGATCGTCCGCTCAGTTTGGTCGGGCTCCTGCGCACCATCGCGGCCATCGTCGCAGCCTGTGTGGTCGCCGGGGCCGGTCTCTTCGCTGCGGAAAAACTGATCCCCATCGTGCCGCCCATGCTCCATATGCACAATCAGCCCAAGCTGAGTGCGTTCCGGGAAAGTGCGTTCTTCGCCGACGGGCGCGGCATGCGTCCGGCGGTCGCGGGTACAGTGGCGCGCGGTCACTTGCCGCCTGCCTTTGCCACCCCGGAAGAAGCGGGAACCTTGCTCAGCAATCCGCTGGCGTTCACCCAGCCGGTTGCCGAACGGGGACGGAAGGTCTTCAACGATCACTGCGCCATCTGCCATGGTACCGTGGGCGACGGCGTGCCGCTGCTTTCACTTGCCTACGGCGGCAAACCCGGCAATTTTCTCTCCAACGAGATCCGCGCTCGGCCCGCCGGACACATCTTTGGCGTGCTGACGCTGGGCAAAAACGCGATGCCCAGCTACGCCGCGGACTTGGACGAAAACGATCGCTGGGCGGTCGTGCACTACATTCGGATTCTGCAGCGGGCGCAAAACGCCAGAGACGAGGACCTGCCATGACTGCGGCCTCCCGTCGATCCCTGCTGGTGCGCAACCTCCTCGTCGCAATGACCTTGATCGGCGCGGCCGGAACTGCGGGCGTGTATTTCAGCGCTGCCCGCGAGCGCTTCTGGGTCAACTGGCTGCTGTGGACCTTGTTTCTGCTTACCCTAGGGCTGGGCAATCTGTTTCTCGTGGCCCTCGAACGCCTGGTGGGCGCGCANNCCCATGCGGCGCGTACCCGAGCGGATTGCGTCGCTGATTCCCCTGGCCATCGCGCTGCTGCTCATCGGCCTTTTCGGCGTGCCCGTGATCTTTCCGTGGACGTATCCCGCGGCCGCGCACAATCCGATCCTGGTTGCCAAGGCGCCGTGGCTGAATCTCCCCTTCTTCGCCATTCGCCTGGTAGTTTGTACGGCGGTATGGATGCTCTTCTATGCCTTCTACGTGCGCGGCTCGCTTCGCCAGGATGAAAGCAAGGATCCGGCCTTCACTGTGCGCGCGCGCCGGATGGCACCGCCCTTTATGGTGGTGTTCTTCTTCACTGTGACTATTCTAGCCTTCGACTGGATTGCGGGTCTAGAGCCCGACTGGTACAGCGACATGTTCGGCGTATACCTGTTCGCCGGCACCTTCATATCGGGGATCGCCGCCATGGTGGTGGGCGTGCTCTCGCTCATGCGCCGCGGCCGCCTGCCCGAAGTCCAGACCAAGCACGTCTACAACCTCGGTTCGCTTGGCCTCGCCTTCACGGTGTTCTTCGCCTACATCGGCTTCGCGCAGTACATGCTGATCTGGTACGCCAACCTTCCTGAAGAAGTGATCTGGTTCAAACACCGCATCGAGGGCGCGTGGCAGCCGGTCGCCTTGCTGCTGCCCTTGCTTCACTTCTTCATTCCCTTTTTTCTGCTGGTCGGATCTTTGGGCAAGAAGCATCCCGCCACCCTGCGCCTGGCAGCGTTTTCGATCTTGCTCGGGCATTTCGTCGACCTCTACTGGCTGATCTTCCCCGTGCTTGGGCCAAAGCCACTTTTCGGTTGGCCCGAACTGGCTATGGCGTGCTTTTTCCTCAGTCTCGGGTCGTTGCAAGTCCGTCGCGCCATGGGCCACGGCGCTGACATGCCGGTGGGCGACCCGTTACTGTCGAGAGGGCTGGAGTGGCAGCTATGAATGATGGGAAGAACGCCTGGGGCAGTGAGGCCAAAGGGCTGGCCGATCGTTTTGCTCTCGGCTCAGGCGTGGCAGTCACCTTCCTGCTTTTTGGCCTGATCGTGGTCCCTGCGCTTCTGCGCGAACGACGACCGCTGGCGCGTCCCCCCTCGGACCAGCCCGCCGCGGCCAGCGTGGGTTGGCTGGATCAGGCCGAGGCTCCTGCCAGCAAAGGCCGTGACTTGCCGCCCTTGGATCCTGCGACGGTCATGACGCCAAGTCCGAAACTACTCGGCCGCGGCGAGGTGGTGTTCAAGCAGAACTGCAGCTCGTGCCATGGCGATCGCGGACAGGGCAATGGGCCGGCGGCGGGAACCCTGAATCCCAGACCGCGCAATTTCACCCAGCCCGCTGACTGGAAGCGCGGTTTTCACGTGACTGACATCTTCGCCACGCTCACAACCGGCATCAAGGGCTCGGGCATGGCCGCCTTCGACTTCATTATGCCGGCTGACCGCATGGCGCTGGTACACTACGTTCGCTCGCTGGGCGGCTTCGAGCACGGGGCCGAGGATCCCAAGGCCCTGGATGCGCTCGCGAACCAATTCCGTTCCCAGGGCTTCCACATCCCCAACCGCATCCCGGTCAGCCTGGCCATCAGGAAGATGGTGAAGGAGCAGGCCACAGTGCCACCGTTGCAAGGACCGTCCGTCGAAGACAAGTCTGCTTCGGCCGAGCTACTGCGCTTCGCAATCGCGAATCCGTCTCGCGCGGCGCACACGGTGGCAGCCACTCCCATTCGCAACGATCTGGCGGCGGTGGTCCGGGCCTGGGCGGCCGGCGCGCCAGCCAATGGGTTCGCCCCCGCGGTGGCCGGATTGAACAGCGCGGAATGGGGAATAGTCCTGCATGCGCTCATTGCTACGAAGGAGGAGGCCAGGCAGCCATGAAGTCGTACCTTGCAGTCTTGCTGGGACTCTGGACAACCACGGTGGCACGCCCTGCGCTCGCCGGTGCGCCGGCGGAGCCAGAGCCCGTGCTCGACGTGGGTGTCGACGAGAAACTGGGACAGACCATTCCCCTTGACATCAAGCTGGTCGACGAGCAGGGCGGACGGGTTTCCTTGCGCGACTTGGTCGACAAGCCGACCTTGCTGACGCTGAACTACTTCCGCTGCTTCGGGCTGTGCACGCCCCTGCTCAATGGCGTGGCCGAGATGCTGCAGAAGATTGACCAGATTCCGGGCAAGGATTTCCAGATCCTGACCGTTAGTTTCGATCCGCGCGACGATGCCGAGCTGGCTGGCCACAAGAAGCAGAACTACATCAAGCAACTCGGTCCCGCGTTCCCGCCGACCGCATGGCGCTTTCTGACCGGCGATCCGGTTTCGACCAAGCGACTGGCCGACGCGGTTGGTTTCAAGTTTGCCAAGTCCGGCGAAGACTTTGTTCACCCGGGCGTCGTCATGGTGCTCTCCCCCACCGGCATGGTGACTCGCTACCTTTACGGGGTCACCTTTTTGCCCTTTGACGTGAAGATGGCTGTCACTGAGGCTGCGCAAGGCCGCACCGGTCCCACCATCGCCCGCCTGCTCAGGTTCTGCTTCAACTACGACCCGGCCGGCCGCCGCTATTCGCTCGCCATCACGCGGGTCGCTGCGGCCTTCACCATCATGCTGGCTGTCGGCTTCGGCGTCGCCATGGGCGTCACCCGCAAGCGGCGCCGCAACCCCGATACCAAGGAGCCCTCGTGAGCACCGCTGTTGACGCCCCCGCGAGCGATCCCAGTTTCTATGACCGCAAGGGCATCGCATCCTGGCTACTGACCACCGACCACAAGCGCATCGGAATCCTCTACCTTATCAGCATGATGACGTTCTTCCTGGTAGGCATGACGCTGGGAGTGTTCATGCGTCTCGAGCAGCTGACCATGGGCCCGACAATCATGAAGCCCACCACCTACAACGCCCTGTTCACNNGTGATCATGATCTTCCTGTTCGTCATTCCCGGCCTGACCGCGGTGTTCGGGAACTTCTTCCTGCCCATTATGATCGGCGCCCAGGACGTGGCCTTCCCGCGCCTCAACCTTCTGTCGTGGTATCTGTTCATGAGCGGCGCCGCCATCGCGCTGTCGTCCTTGTTCACGGGCAACGGTCCCCCCGACACCGGGTGGTCGTTCTATGTGCCCTACAGCGTGAAGACCGGGACCAACGTCACAGTGGCGGTGCTGGGCGCCTTCACCATCGGATTTTCATCCATCCTCACTGGACTCAACTTCATTACCACCATCCACCGCCTGCGCACCAAGGGCATGAATTGGATGCGCATGCCGCTTTTCCCCTGGGCGCTGTACGCGACAGCCTGGGTGCAGGTCCTGGCCACGCCTATCTTGGGAATCACCCTGTTGCTCGTCGTTCTGGAACGGGTCTTCCATCTGGGCATCTTCGATCCCAGCATCGGCGGCGACCCCATCCTATACCAGCACCTGTTCTGGACCTATTCGCATCCAGCGGTGTACATCATGATCCTGCCGGCCATGGGCGCGATCTCGGAAATCATCCCGACCTTCGCCCACCGGACCATCTTCGGCTACCGGGCCATCGTGCTTTCCAGCATGGGCATCGCCGCGCTTGGCTCCCTGGTCTGGGCCCACCACATGTTCACCAGCGGCATGAGCGAGTTCGCCATCATCATCTTTTCCCTGCTCACCTTTCTGGTGGCGATTCCCAGCGCCATCAAGGTCTTTAACTGGGTCGCGACCCTGTACAAGGGATCGGTCGAACTGCGCCCGCCCATGTTGTTCGCCCTGGCGTTTGTGTTTCTCTTCAGCATCGGCGGCCTCACTGGCCTTTTCCAGGGTGCACTGGCGGTCAATGTGCACGTTCATGACACGTACTTCATTGTCGGCCATTTCCACTACGTGATGTTTGGCGGCACCGGCTTCGCGTTCTTCGCGGCCCTGCACTACTGGTATCCCAAGATGTTCGGCCGCATGTACAACGAGCGCGC
>PMCR01000128.1 GCA_003155465.1 Myxococcales bacterium
TATGAGATCATGACTCCGCAGTCGGTCGGACTGAAAGAGAACAAGATGAACCTGACCAGCCGCTCGGGCAGTCACATGGTGACGAACCGGCTGGAGAGCCTGGGCTACCCCGAGAAGGACATCGACCTCGAAAGTTTCTACCCGCGCTTCAAGGCCCTGGCCGACAAGAAGGGCACCATATTCGACGATGATCTGGTGGCCTTGATGGAGGCGACCAACGCCGAGGAAATGGCTGACGCCTACAAGCTCGAATACCTCAACGTCACCGGCGGCCGGGGCGTCATCCCCACCGCCACCGTCCGCATCGTGTGCGAAGGCAAGTCCACCCAGGAGGCGGCCAGCGGCGACGGCGTGGTCGACGCCACCACCAAGGCCATCGACCGCATCGTGGGCTTCACCATCACCGTGCGCGACTTCCACCTGGATTCCGTCAGCGCCGGCCAAGAGGCGCAAGGCCGCGTGAAAATCGTGGCCGTCGCGCCCGAGGGCACGTTCGCCGGGGTGGGAACCAGCACCGACATCGTTGAGGCGTCCGCCCTCGCCTACATGGACGTGGTGAACAAGATCCACCGCATGCGCAAGTTCGCCCCGCGGTTGCGTAGCCGCCTTTCGGGACCCACGGTTTCGCTCTAGCCAGAACTGGCCACGATGAATCCCACCAACTGGCCGGTCAGACGGCCGGAGTGGCGAAAAGAAAAAAAACGGCCGGCCGGGTCGCAGGCGGTGCAGTCCGAACTGGCGTCGATGTGCTCGGGCGAGACGCCGGCCGCCTGGAACTGCAGGCGCAAACACTGGCGCAGATCAATGCGCGGCTGAAGGCCCGCCACGTCCACCACGATGCCCGCCGCGTGCGCCTTGGGCCAGGCTACCTCGAAGGCGGCAACCACTTCCGGTCCGACATCGAAGCAACAGGGACCGATGCACGGACCGAGCGCGACCCGCAAATCGCGGGGACGGCAGCAAAAACCCTCGACCAGCGCCGCCACCCCTGCCCTGGCCACGCCGGCCACGGTCCCGCGCCAGCCGGCGTGCAGGGCCGCACATGCTCCGGTTCGCGGATCAGCGATCAGAACCGGCACGCAGTCGGCGACGTGAACCGCCAGGCCCAGACCCGCCCCGTTGCTGCACAGTCCGTCGGCCGATTGGCCTTTCACCGTCGCGGGATCGTCGCCGGCGGCCACGCGCAGCACGCGCGTCCCGTGCACCTGCGACACAGCGTACATCGCGCGCGCTCCCGAGGCGAGCAGAAGGCGTCGCCGGTTCTCCGTCACGTTCTCGGGCGAATCGCCCCACTTNNGTGCTGAAGCCGTGGCGAAACGAGGTGGGGATGCTGCCCGACACCAGCAAAGGGACGGTGGTACCGCCATCGACAGGAAAGCTCCTCGTCTCCATATCAACCTCCCTTGCGCGATCGGGCTCGATCACGTGCGTCTGCCTTGGCACGATCCTCGGCCGCCAGCACACGGAGACTGTCGAGTGCCGCCGAGAAGTCCGCAGGCGGCTCGGACTGGAATTCCAGCCACGCACCAGTCTTGGGATGGAAAAGGCCCAGCACACGCGCGTGCAGGGCCTGTCGCCCCAGGGCGTGCGCGATCTCCCGCACCGCGAGGTCGCGCGGGGATCGGCCGTAGGTAGCGTCGCCCAAAATGGGACAGCCGAGCGCCGCAAAATGCACCCGCACCTGGTGGGTGCGCCCGGTTTCCAGCTCGGCCTGCAGAAGCGCGGCCCGGCCGAGATCCTCGACGAGCCGCCAGTTGGTGACCGCGCGCCGGCCGGTCTTGACCCTGGTAGTGAAGCGCTTGCGGTCATGGGGATCGCGACCGTGCAGGGTATCGATCTTGCCCGCCGCGCGCGGTGGCCGCCCCACCACCAACGCGTCGTACACGCGCCTGACCCGGTGAATCTTGAAGTCTGCCCCCAGGGCCACCATGGTCGCATCGTCCTTGGCCACCACCAGCAGGCCCGAGGTGTCCTTGTCCAGGCGGTGCACGATCCCAGGACGCAGCTCACCGCCAATCCCACGCAGATCCCGGCAATGAGCGAGCAGGGCGTTGACCAGAGTTCCATCCTCGTGCCCGGCCGCGGGATGGACCACCAGTCCGGCCGGCTTGTCGAGGACCACCAGCGACTCGTCCTCGTATACGATCTGCAAGGGGATGGTCTGGGCCAGCAGCTCCGGGTTGGGTCGAGGCGCGGGCGGTGTCCACACGATGACCTCGCCGACCCGCAGCTTGCGCGAGGGTGCCACCACCTGCCCATTGACCGTGACCGCGCCCTCGGACACATGGCGGGTGAGCTGGGTGCGAGAAACCTGGGGGAATTCTGCCGCCAGCACCAAGTCCAGCCGCCGTCCGGCTGCGGCCGGCGCCACCACGAGGGTGTGCGGGTGGGTACTCGCGGGCGGACCGGCGCTTACCAAATCTTCGACTTGATGTTCTGCCCGCGCTGCTTGAGCAGAATGTCCACCAGCGCGCGATCAAAGAGACTGGTCGACGCGATCTCGGGCGTCACCCGTGACTTGAAATGCGTGCGGCCCTCTTCGATCTCGTCCTTCATCAGGTCGAAAAGCGTGTCGTCCTGGATGCCCTGGGCCAGCTTGGCCTCGTTGTACATCGCCAGGTCGGAGGCGATGGCCCGGGCGAACTGACGCGCACGTTCCGCCTTTTCGATGAGGGGTGGCATGCGCATAATTTAGCCGATTTCTCGACAACACGCGAATCGGGTTTGCGGCGGCGGTCTCTCGTCAATAGACTGGACCTACCCATGTTCCCGCACACCACACGATCTGCGAGCCTCGCAACCCGTCTTGCGGTTGCCTGCGCCGCCTGGCTGGGCACCGCTGGCGCCACCAGCTGGGCCGCGGACGACGCCTACCAGGTCAAGCCGAGCCAGGTCAAGGCAACCCTGGGCGACAAGGCCAGCGCCAGTGTGACCATCGCGACCAAGAAGGGCTGGCACCTCAATGACGAGGCGCCGCTCACCCTGAAACTGACGCCCGGTCCTGGGATCACCGTTGAAAAGCCGCGCCTTTCGCGGGCCGACCTGGCGGCCAGCACCGATTCCAGCGCTCGCTTTGATGTGGCCCTGGTCGCTGCCCACGCGGGACCTGGCGAGGTACAGGCCGAGGCGGGCTTCGTCATCTGCCAAGAGACCCTCTGCCGCCCGATCAAGGAAAAGGTGGTCATCGGCGTCGATGCGAGCCGGCCACCCACACCTGCGAAACAGCCGGCGAAATCCCGCAAGAAGTGACTAGCGAAACGAATCCCGCAGGATTCGTTCCACCCGTCGAGATAGGCTGCGGTCCACGCTTCCGACCACAACGGCGGCCATGCGCTCCGGCTGCAACACGCGGCGGGCCACCTGGCGGATCTGCGTCGCGCTCACTGCCGCCATGCGGCGGTAGCGTTCAGCCGGGCTGCGCGGGCGCGAGAAGAACAGCGCCGTGCCGCCAAACCAGCTACAGAGACCTTCTAGGTCGTCGAATCCGGCCTCCACGTCGCGCGCGTAGCGACGCTTGGCCTTGGCCAGTTCCTCCTCCGACACCAGCGTCGTACGCAGGTCGGACAGCAGGGCCATGATCTCGCTCGCCAACTGGGGCAGCTTCTCCGGCAGACATGCGGAGTCAATCTCCAGCAGCGACGTATCGTAGAGAGGATCCAGGGCGGCGCTGACGTGGTAGGCAAGCCCCTTCTGGTCGCACACCCGATAGTGCAGCCGGGTGGACATCCCGTCATCCAGCACGCGCAACAACGCTATCAGCGCGGCGGAGCCCGGATCCTGATCGGCCAGAGCGTGAAACAGGATCTGAATCTCGGCCTGTGCCGAGTCGCTACGCACGGTGCGGAAGCGCGGTCCGTTCACACCTGCGGGCGGTGGCAAGGGCTGCCGCCGCCGCCCAGGGGGCAAACGGCCAAAGGCCCGTCTAACCTGCGCCAGCACCGTCGCCCGCCGTACCGGCCCGGCCACACACAGGACCATGTTGCGCGCGCCGTGGAGGCGCCGAAAATGGCGGGCCACGTCGGCACGGGAGAAACGCCGGATGTTGCATTCCGGCCCGGTAATCGGGAAGCCCAGAGGATGACCCGACCAGAGAGCCTCGCGCGCCAGATCGTCGGTGTTGATGCGTAGACCCCGTTCGTCGAAATCATCGAGGATCTCCTCGAGCACTATGGCCCGCTCGAGGTCCAGATCCGAAAAACAAGGGGCGAAGAAGAGGTCACCCAGAATGTGAAGAGCACCCCCGAGGTCGCGTGGCTGCAGCGTTACCTGATAGAGGGAATAGTCGCGTCCCGTCTCTCCGATCAGCATTCCGCAGCGCTCCTCGATGGCGCGGTTGAGCGCGAACGAGTTGGGGTATTGCGCGCAGCCACGAAACAACATGTGCTCCACGAAATGCGAAAGCCCGTTGGTGGTCGCCCGCTCGTAGCGTGAGCCGGCCCGCACGTAGAGAGCCACGGCCGCCCCGTGCAGGTGGGGCACCTCGACGGTGCACACGCGCAACCCGTTGCCCAGGCGATGATAGGACACGCGCCCGGGAAAGTTGAGGAGTTCGACGGCGAGACGTCGCCGGCGCGGATCGCGGTGGGGAAAGTTGGTCAGGATAGCGCGGGATTGTAGCGAAAAATCCGCTAGAAGCACGGTCGATGAAAGCTCTGGATTCGCCCATCCGTCTGGTGGTCAACGCCGACGGGTTCGGTGTGGACGCCGCGATCACGCTCGGGACTCTGCGCGCCCACCGGGAAGGCATCGTCACCAGCACCTCGGTCATCGGCAACTGTGCCGACCCAGACGCCATCCGGCGGCAGCTCGATTCGCTCCCGGCCCTGGGTGTCGGCGTGCATCTCACCCTGACCGGCGGATCTCCAGTTGCGCCGCCGTCCACCATCCGCTCTCTCTTGGACCCGAATGAGCATTTCCCATCTGAGGTGCGAGAGGTTTTCCTGTCCTGGGCCAAGGCGGCGCCGCGCGGTGACGAGATCGAACGCGAGTTTGACGCCCAAGTGGCACGTTTGCGCGATACGGGACTTGCCATCGACCACCTTGACACCTGTCACCACGTGGGCTTTCTGCCTGTGGTCGGTCGCGCCGTGGAAGCGGTTGCGCGACGGCACGCCATCGCCGGGGTGCGCACGGCGGTGGAACATCCGACCCTCGCATGGTTCACCGAGATCCGGCGCAGCCTGACCACCGCCGCGCTTTGCAGTCTGGCCTGGTATAGCCGCCGGCAGATGGGCATTCTGCGCCACGGGCCGAGAACCTGGGGCTACTTTGAACGCGGGCGACTGGACGAGATCCGGATCATGGAGATCCTCGGCCGCCTGGGCCCTGGCATCCACGAACTCATCTGCGCACCCCGCGAGAGTGACGATCTGCTGGAGCCTAGTCGCGTGGGGAGCCCGCCTGCCTTCGGGACGGACAGCCCACCCTGCCCACCCCGCGCGCTTTCGCGCGCGCCCTCGCCGGCGGCGTACCATCGCGGGAGGGTTTGGGAACCCTCCCAGGGTTCCCATGACAACGAACTCACAGCGCTGCTGTCGCCTCGTGTGCGCGAGGGACTCACCCGGCGGGGCATTGAACTCTGTCGCTGGGCCGATCTGTTCTGACTCCATCCCATCCGACTCTGTGACCTCCCCATTCACATCTGCGTTCTCAGCGGCGGGTGGCTGGGGAGGTGAATCACCTTACGCCGTTTGGTTGTGGCCGTTTTTTTTCCCCGCAAGGCTCTCGCGTCCGAGCCGCAGTGAACGCATAATCAGGCTTGCCTCCCGCCATGGACGATCTCCGCTCGACGCAGCAATACTACGACCGCTTCGCCACCACCTACGAGCGCGAGCGCCACCATGGCTATCACCGCCTCATCGACGACTTGGAGTTGGAGCTGGTGCGCCGGCTCGGGACCGGGCTCGACGTTCTGGAAGCAGGCTGCGGCACTGGTCTTCTGCTAGCCCAAACCGCTCGCGTGGCCCGCACGGCTGTCGGACTCGATCTCTCCCGCAGCATGTTGGGGCTGGCCCAGCATCGCAGCTTGGCCGTGGTGCAGGGCTCGCTGACCGCGCTGCCCTTGCCCGACCGGTCGGTGGATCTGGTCTACAGCATGAAGGTGCTGGCGCATGTTCCACCCATCCGCGAGGCCTTGGCCGAGTTGGCCCGGGTGGTCCGTCCCGGGGGCCACCTGTTGCTGGAATTCTACAACCCGCGTTCGCTGCGCTACCTGGCCAAGCGGATGGGCGGGGCAGCGCCCATCGCAGAAGGGACCACCGACCGCGACGTCTACACTCGCTATGACACGCTGGAGGCGGCGCGCAGCTACCTGCCCGACAGCGTGGAGTTCATCGGCGTGCGTGGCGTGCGCGTGGTCACCCCTTTCTCGCAGGTTTTCCGCATTCCCGCTCTAGCGGCGCTGTTCGAACGAGCCGAACGTGCGGTCTGCGATTGGCCGGGCCTACGCGGCCTGGGCGGCTTTCTCATCCTCATCGCGCGCAAGAAGACCTGATGTCATGAGCCAACCCACCGGAGATATTCTGATCGTCGACGACGAGCGCTCCATGCGCGAGTTCTTGGCCATCCATCTGCGTCGCGCCGGGCATCGGGTAGAGGCGGCGCCAGGCGGAAGTGAAGCCCTGGCAACGATGAAAGGGCGCGAGTTCGACTTGGTGATCACCGACCTGCGCATGCCGGATATCGACGGCATGGTGGTATTGGAACAGTCCAAGCAGCTTCATCCCGACACGCAGGTCATCGTGGTCACCGCCTTTGCCACCACCGAGACGGCGATCGCGGCCATGAAGGCCGGCGCCTACGACTACCTGACCAAGCCCTTCAAGATCGACGAGGTCAGTCTGGTTGTCGATCGCGCCCTCGAACGCCGCACCCTGGCCCGCGAGAACCTGGCCCTGCGCGATGAGATCAAGGGCCGCTACAAGCTTGACCGGCTGCTGGGCAAATCACCTGCCATGCAGCGGGTCTTCGACACGCTCAGAAAGACCGCCCCCGGGCGCGCCAGCGTCCTGCTCATCGGCGAATCCGGCACCGGGAAGGAGCTGGCTGCCCGTGCCCTGCACGAGCTTTCGCAACGCGCGGATCGGCCCTTCGTCGCGGTCAACTGCGGGGCCATACCCGAAACCTTGCTCGAGTCCGAGCTGTTCGGACATGTGAAGGGCTCTTTCACCGGCGCCCACGTCGACAAGCAGGGCCTGTTCGAGGCAGCCCACACCGGAACTCTCTTGCTCGACGAAGTGGCCGAGCTGCCGGTGGCCATGCAGGTCAAGTTGCTGCGGGTGCTGCAGGAACGCAAGATCAAGCCGGTGGGAGGCGTGGTGGAACGTGAGGTCGACGTGCGCATCGTGGCCGCGACCAATCGTGACCTGGAAACCGAGGTTGAGAAGGGAACTTTCCGACAGGATCTCTTCTATCGGTTGGACGTCATCCGGCTCCGCCTACCTCCCTTGCGCGAGCGGCGCGAGGACCTCCCTCTGCTGGTCGACCACTTCCTGCGCAAGTACTCGGCCGAGCACGGGCGCAAGGTGGCGGGCGTCGATCCCGAGGCGATGCAGGCGCTCGTGGCCTACCATTTCCCCGGCAACGTACGGGAGTTGGAAAATCTGGTCGAACGGGCCGTGATCCTAACCACCGGCGATCGCCTCACACTCGACGCCATCCCGACCCTGGGCGGCCTGTCCACCGCCACCCCCAGCCTGACCAGCGCCCCGTTCGTGCCCGAGAGCGGGCTCGATCTCGAACGCGTGGTTGAGGACTTCGAGCGCAGCATCATCATCAGTGCACTCGAGCGGACCGGCGGCAACCGCACCGAGGCGGC
>PMCR01000490.1 GCA_003155465.1 Myxococcales bacterium
GGTTTCCGCGGCACCTCGCCAGAGCCAGCGCCTGTCGGGGACGCGCGAATGTAGTTGAGCTCACGTCCGCTTCCTGCCGCAAAACGCCGGTGGAGCAACGGGCGGTGTCCTGCCTGCCGACAAATCCGGGTCACCGCCGTGGTGTCACCAGCTTCAACGTCGGTGCAGCGCTATCACCAGCTTCAACGTCGGTGCGGCGCTATCGGCCCGCCTGCTTCTCGTAGCGCCTAGCTTTTCGACGACCCTGTTGAACCGGATCAAGTGGTTCAAGATACCCATCTCCTTGTTTGTGTACCGGTGTATTCAGTTTGGCGCAGAGGATCCCATTCCTGTGTACACAGAAATCAACCCCGCGCCCGTCATAGAGCCCCTTCAGACCAGGAGCGTAGACGATGTTCTCGGCTATATCACCGATGAAGTCGCTCACCGCAAGGCACGAGAACTCTTGGAAACTGTCCGCACCCTCGGCCCAGCTGTTTCGATGGATCCCGTCCAGGGCGCGGTATCCATAAAGCTAGACGGAAAGGTCGCCGCCTACTTATGGGTGAAACGAAAGTGGTTCGTCTTCGGACACCAGAGCAGCGATGGTGAGTGGGTCAACGACAACGTCGAGCCAGGGACTGATCTGGCTCCGATCCGGGAGCGGCTGGAGGTGGCGCTTAAGAAGGGCGCCTAGCAAGCCGTTCCAGACTGGCAATCCCGCCGCAGGGACATCGTGTAGAATCGAGGCGCCGACTCGGCGGCGGGCTTGCAGCTGAACGGCAAGCCGTTCGGCGCACCTGAGATCCCACATGACCATTGCATTCCCCACCGGAAAACCAGGACAACCAACCCTATCCCTCAAGCCAGGAGACCGCGCCGTCATCGTCGGCGCGAACGGCTCCGGCAAGACAAGGCTCGGAGCCTGGTTGGAGTTGACCCATCAGGACCAAACCGTCGTTCACCGAATCGGTGCACAGAAGGCGCTGAGCCTGCCGGAGCACGCTCCCGCGAGAAATGTTGACCAAGCCGAGAAGAACCTCCTTTTCGGTCGGTCCGACGAGCACGCCAACAATTCCCAGAAGATGCAGAGCCGGTGGGGAGGGCATCCGGCGACGAATCTTCTCAGCGACTACGAGAAAGTTCTTGCGCTGCTTTTCGCCAAGGAGGCACAACGCGACCGAATTCATAGCGATGCGACAAGAGCATCAAAGAACTACATTCCGGTCCCGGACTCGCCCATCGATTCCATCGTGAAGGTGTGGTCCGACCTGATGCCACATCGAAGCCTTGCCTTCCACGACGGGCGAGTGATTGTCGGAAAAGGCACGAAGACCGAGTATCACGCCAAGGAGATGAGCGACGGCGAACGCGTGACTCTCTACCTGCTGGCGCAATGTCTCTGCGCGCCCCGCGGTGCTGTCTTGATCATTGACGAGCCAGAGTTGCACCTACACAAGTCTCTCATGGACAAGCTCTGGAACAAGGTGGAAGAGCTTTGCACGCAGGAAACCCTTATCTACATAACGCATGATCTTGATTTCGCCGCCAGCAGAGCTGGCGCGAAAAAGATCTGGGTCCAAAGTTATGCCCCGAATGTGTGGACATGGCGTGAAATTCCCTCGGACGAGCAGTTGCCCGAAGCTCTGGTGTTGGAGATCATCGGGAATCGAAAGCAGCTTCTCTTCTGCGAAGGAGAACGTGGCGGTCTTGACCAAACCGTGTACCAACTTTGCTTTCCGCAGTTTCACGTAATTCCCCGCGGCGGCGCTGAGAAGGTGATCGAGTCTGTCAAGGCCTTGCGTAGCAACGCCGAGTTGCATGCGTTTGCCGCACAGGGAATCGTAGACAGAGACGTGCGAGGCAACGAGGAGATTGCGGCCCTCGCAAGCCAGGGTGTGTACACTCTCGATTTTGCCGAAGTGGAGAATCTTCTGTGTACGCGGGAGGTGGTCAAGCTGGTGGCTGCCCGACTGTCGCTCAACATTGAGGACACAGTGGAAAAGGTGCAGACTTTTGTCTCTAATGCCCTCGCCGACGAGTTGGAAGCACAGGTAGTAATCCGTGCCGAACGACGTATTCGCTACCTTCTGTCCAAGTACACGAAGGCATCTTCAGACGAGGCTGGCCTGGCCGAAGGCGTCAGGGATTTGGTATCAGGACTAGATATTCCAGCCATAGTAGCCGAGTCCCGCGCGATATTCGCAAAGGCCATGGCATCAGGACAACTTGATGGCGTTCTTCGCATCTTCAACCGGAAGACCATTGCCGATCGAGTTTCAACGTGTTTCGGCTTGAAGGCTGGTGAGTATCCGGAACTCGTCGTGCGATCACTCAAGATGCCAGACCGCAAGAACCTCGTAGAAGCCCTGCTTATGGGCCTGCCGAAGCTGACGGGCGCCCATAAAGCCGTTGAAGCTGTCGATCCCGCCGCAGGGGCATTGGTGCAACATCGAGAAACCGGCTAGGCGGCGGGCTCGCAGCTTATCGGCAAAGCGTTCTGCGTGGGGATCCTGCTCGGGCTTTCGCTGTTCAAGTCGACCGAATTCGGGGATGGCGTGACCGCGAACCCCGGGGATGCGTGGAGCACGGCGGGCGCGCTGCCCACCAAGGAGGTGTTCAACCGCCAGAGCCTCGGGTTGATGCTGGCCGCGACTCTGGACGTGGAGATTCTCTCCAAGCTTCTGCAATGACCGGGGGTCCACACCATGCTGGCAACCCATGCGCGACGCTGGTTTCGGGTCGGGTAGGCGCGAAGCCATGGGCGCGCATGGCGGGTTGCGAAATAACGCGGGTATGGCTTCTGGAGGTGCGGGTATGGGGTCAGGGAGTGCGGGGGTGGGGTCCGGGACTACGGGGTAGGGGTCAGGGGACTACGGGTATGGGGTCAGGGGACTGCGGGTATGGGGTCGGGGGACTACGGGTGTGGGGTCAACGCACTGCGGGTGGGGGGTCAACGACTTGCGGGTGAGCGGTCAAAGGCTTGCGGGTGAGGGGTCAACGAC